>JAVBKA010000078.1:0-11593 GCA_031546715.1 Oscillospiraceae bacterium
AGACTTGTCGGTGCTGCCAAGCATTTTGAGGCGCAGCTAGGCACGCTGCCGTCCTATATCCCCGTAGGTATCGCAGGGGCTGTACATCGTTATTTGATTGAGACAGATCAGTTACAATCAGACGAAAATGCGCTTAATGTACTTATGGAAATATCAGAGCTGACACCTGACGAAAGCTTGACGGTGCTGGTATTAAAGCTCTACGCCATGTTCCGTCAGGGCACAAACCCCAAACAACTTAGAACAGCCGCCATGAGGTTAAAGGCAAGCAGTTTGACAAATGTAATATGATACAGTAAAATATGGTGCAGTAAATTAAGAAGAGGAATGATTGAGTGAATAAAATTATACCTGCTCTTCCTTGTAGCAATACTTCTGCACTGATTGAGTTTTACAAATGCCTGGGGTTTGAAAGCGTAGGTCAATTTGTACGTTCATACGTGATAATGAAATATGAAGATTTGGAATTTCATTTTTACGGAACAAATCATGTGCCCCCAGAAGCCAACTCCTCCATGTGCATTATCGTAACGGATGATTTGGAACAGCTTCACGATACATTTACAAACAGACTGAAAGCAGCAATCGGAAAGATTCCCCGCAGCGGATTTCCAAAAATTACAAAAATCCGCGAACTAAGCGAGGACAGGCGGTTTACATTAACCGACCCCAGCGGCAATACTTTTTACATTTTAACCCCAAAACTAAACGGAAATGATACCTTTTTTCGAGACTTTAGCAACCAACAACATGCAGAAAACTTTGCGACTCTTTATGATTTGGTATATTCAAAAGAGGACTGCAAGGTTGCAAATAATATGCTACCGAAGCTATTGTCTGTAAAAGAAGAGCTTGACGACTTAGACAAAGCAAAACTTCTGTTGACTGCCCTTGAAATCCAAGTAACGCTTGGAGTTAAGATTGATGATACATCTGAAATTGCTGAATTAATGAAAAATAAGTCTGATGAGAGCTGGGAAAAGGTCAAAATCAGGTTTATCGAGATAACCAGTGTCTAATGGCGGTTGAAAGTAGCCGTGGTATCATATTTAAACTTAGTGCTTAATTGCATAATAACTTTGGTTATCAGTACAAAAAGCGAGTACCACGAAATGTGGTACTCGCTTTTTGTACTGATTATTACTGCTCAGACATCTGACAAACATTTTTTCCGCAGGTTATTCTTCTAAATTATCTAAAGCATAATCAATGCACTGATTAATAATTTTGTTAAAAGACAGCCCAGTTTTTTCGGATAACTCCATAAGCTTGTCGAAGGATTCGGAGCGAATGCGAATGGTTCGGTTGATGCTTTGATTTTTGTTATCCTCAGTTTGAATTTTAAAACTATTAGCCATATTACACACCTCATTACAAGTATAATCACTATTAATAGTATGTGTAATGTACAAATTTGTAATTGCTTTTGTAATCATATAGTGTTAGTATATGTCGAAGTGGCGTAGACATAAAAAAGTTATTCTGAATCCTTGGGATTGTCCTGTAAGTTATCCAAAGCGTAACGGCAACACTGCAGCACCAAGGTGTTAAACGAAACCCCTGATTTTTCTGATGCAGTGTTAAGCTCCTCAAATATCTTTTCTGTAAAACGAATCGTTCGCGAAACATTTGCATTAGCAAACTGGTTGTCAATTTTAAACATTCAAAAACCACCTTTCTTGGTATTGATATTATAACTGTTTTAGGTTATATTATGACATATCCTAAAAAGGTTCTATTTTGGTTACATATGGAGGTCGTTTCATGAAAAAGGAAGAAAAACGGCTGCTCGTTAAACAAGCAACCGAATTAACAAGGCTGGGTCTGAGTGTTGAAAAGGCAGCAAACGCCTCAAGGCATTGGCTGAACAGAAAGTGCCGCTCGACGATTCAAGCCTGTTGTCAGCTCTGGAAATGTTTGAAAAATTGGATACAGAGTGGAAACGGCTGGAGCAAGAACATTTGAAGTTTAAGCATTCGCTTAGATTGAATCAATAGTATTCACTATAAAGTATACATACTCGCAAAATTACTCTTGCATTTTCAGCGAACATTTGATATCCTGTGTTCATAATTCTATTAGGAGGACTGACAATGAGCGAAGAATACGGTGGAGATTTAGTAACGATAACTGACGAAGATGGTACTGAGTATCAGCTTGAACACCTTGATACTTTAGAATACATGGACGAAACCTATATGGCGTTTGCAACAGCCGAATCCTCAGATTCCGAAGAAGTCGAGGTTGTGATTTTCAAGGTTGTTGAAGAGGACGGCGAGGAAGTTTTTGAAAGTATTGAGGATGACGCTTTAATGGAGGAGGTTTACAACCTTTTCATGGAGCGTATTGAGGAAAATCCTGAAGAATAACGAAATTATCAAGTTTTGAAAAAACTTACCATTGCAATATCGAAACTTTTCTGCTATTATTATAATTATAAATAACGCGATGTTCCTGCTTGGTGCGTGATGGGTCTTTTTAAACCTACATCGTTACAACGGGATTCTTACTTTCAGAGTGGTTTGCAGGCCTCCCGACCTCCCTTGAGATGTGTTGGATGTTGGAAGCAATAAAGCCTTGAAGTGGTTGCCCACCTGCATTTATATGCAGGTTATATGAGGCTCGCACGGCCAAAGTGGGGCGTTTCGTTAATCAGAGGATGTGAAAACATCCTCTTTTTTATGCTTTATGCTATTCACTGATCAAAACCAGCAAAGATTTTCGAGGATTTAAGTTTTCGTGCTAGGCGGAGGAGTGAGTCATGCTTTATGCATGGCGATTGACGACGACAACGCACGAGAATTTAAAGACCGAAAAGATTGCGGTTTTTAATTAGTAATTAGTATTATAGCTAGACAAACCACATTATTTAGTGTACTATGTGTTGAGATACTCAACGCCAATGATTGGAGTGATTTGATGCCAAACGCCGCTACATTAAAAAAGAAACTTGTTGCTGGTGCTCTTGATAGACAGCTTTCCGCCCTGTATGGTGCAAAAACCAGCGTGGCAATGCTTCGGTGCAAAAAACTTGTTGATACATATGTCAGCACATACGGAGATTCAGAGGATTTGCAGATTTTTTCCGCCCCCGGGCGCACAGAAATCGGCGGAAACCACACAGACCATCAAAACGGACGTGTGCTTGCAGCCGCTGTGAATTTAGATTTAATCGCAGTAGTCGCCCCCACTAAGAACAAGGCAATTCATCTGCACTCGGAGGGACATAAGGAAAACGTTGTAAAGCTTAACGACCTTGGTGTGGTCGAAGAAGAAGTTGGAACGTCAAACTCGTTAATTCGAGGTATTTTGGCAGGTTTTGTTAAGCAAAAACGCCCCATCGGTGCGTTTAACGCCGTCACAGTTACAGACGTATACTCAGGCTCAGGGCTTTCCTCCTCGGCTGCCTTTGAGGTTATGGTAGGCGTGATTTTAGACAATCTCTTCGGACTTGGTGACATGCCAATGACAGAAATTGCCAGAATCGGGCAATTTGCTGAAAACAACTATTTTGGTAAGCCCTCCGGATTAATGGACCAAACAGCCTGCGCAGTGGGCGGATTGATTACCATTGATTTTAAAAAGCGCGGCGCACCGTTGGTCGAGCCTGTGGAATACGATTTCGCCGAATCGGGGCATTTGCTTTGCATTACAGGTCCAATCGGAAGTCATGCGGACCTTACTGCTCATTACGCAGCGATTCCCAACGAAATGCGTCAAGTTGCCGAGTTTTTTGGGCGCAATTACCTGCGGGAGCTTGACCCTGAGCATTTTTATGATTCAATTCCCAAGCTCTACAAAGCAGTACCTGCCAGAGCTATTTTACGCGCTATGCACTTTTTTGGAGATAATGACAGAGTTGAGAAACAGGTCGCCGCCCTGCGAGAAGGTCATTTCGATAAGTTTCTTGCATTAGTCAACGAGTCAGGGCGTTCTTCGTCGCTATACCTTCAAAATGTCCATACTGACTCTGAACAAGGTCTATCCCTTGCGCTAGCGTTATCTGAACGTCTACTTGAAAAAGAAGGTGCTACAAGGGTACATGGCGGCGGTTTTGCGGGTACTATTCAGGCATTTGTTCCAAAGGATAAAGTCAGCTACTATACCGAAGGAATGAACGCTGTTTTTGGTGCTAATGCATGTATCCCGTTGTCCATTCGTCGTATTGGCGGAACTCGGATAGTGTAAAGAAACAAATCCCCCTGCACAGCAGGGGGATTAAAATGCGTTAAATGTTGTTTTGTTCTCTGCTTACCAGACTAAGGTTGGAAACGGAATATACGTGATGTATCCGTTGTTCGCTAAAACTACGAGAACCGTTACCAGCACACTGATACAGGTGGTTAAGATTGCGGCTGTTATAAGCTTCGCTCGGGAATATGCCGCACGGTTTCTGTTTGTTTTATGGCTACATGCGAATATTAACAGAAAAATCAAGTTTACTACGGGAATCAGCGAAAGAAACTCCAATAAAATGTAATCAAAGGTTCTCAGCGGAGCACTCAACTCAGCCTGTCTTGCTTCGTTGCCTCGGTCTTGCGCGGCGCTCACATTAGAAGCCACTAGCGTCACAGGTGCGCCGTAGGTTGGCACAGGCGGCGTCACAGGGCTCGGGCTAGCTACTGAGTTCGGTATTGACGGCACAGGGCTTGGATTAACTGACGGCACAGGCGGTACTGGCGGCACAGGGCTTGCAGATACCGATTGTTGCGGCATTTCTGTCTGGGGTATACTATACACTTCTCTCAAAGCCTCATGAGAACCAGTGGGGTTGGCTGCGGCAATATTGTCTACAACATGGGGTACGGGCTTTAGTAACGGAGTCGGTGTAAACTCTGAGCGGGTGATAACGTCGTTATCATCCTCCATCTCAATAATTCTCGGGCTGTTCTCTGAGTATTCCAGCGAGGCGGCAGCGTCCCGAATTTCTTTTGAAATCAATCCGTTGTCAATTGTGGGGCTGTTATCTGCCTTACTTTGGTCGTTATCTTCGTAGGTTAGCAAGGTAGAAATATAATTTTGGATAGAATTGTTGTCATCATTCGACCGAGAGCCTGAATCGCCGGCAACAGTATGTCCGCAAAAAATACAAAATTTAGCATTTTCCATCAGCGGTCTTGAACATTTTTCGCAATTCATAATGAATCCTCCCGTAGCATTTATGAGCAGTATACAATATATAGCGTAATTTGTACAGTTTTTCTTTTAGAATCCCTAAAATTCATTTTGATAACAATAAATTAGAGTGTCCATTGTAAATTTTGCTATGTTTAAACATTTTCATTGACAAATTTGCTCTTTTTTATTACAATAAGGAATGGTATCTAACGGACTGTTTTTTTAGCTTGTTCGTTAGCTTTTACCTTTTACAAAAGGAGTGTGTTTTGTGCCAGATAATAATAACAGAGGCAATCATAACAACGATAAACCTTCTCGTGAAGGTAGTAGAGTTATGAACATGCTCGAAAAAATGGGCTACATGCGAAAAATAGATCACGAGGAAGCGCCGAAAGAAGAACCACCTTCAACCTCCTACACTGTCGGGGGTGACGGCTTAAGTACAATGCCGGTAGAGTTCGGCAGCATTGACGAGGTTTCTTCTCTTGACCTAGAACCCTCTTACGAAGAAGATGAAGCTCCTGCCTTATCTTCTAATATCGAAGAGGATATATATGATTCTGCCCCGCCAGATTTTTCGCAGAATTCAGATATATCTGTTACTGAAATGACTTCTGAAGAACTTCCTGAAATGAATACAAATACTGTTGGGCAGAATAATAATCCTGAGGCTGTGTATAATTTATATCAGCAACAACAGCAGCAAAAGCATAATCCAGTATCACGCACCTTTGAAAACGCCACCTATGCCACGAAAAGTCACTCAAACTCCATCGATTTACCCGACACAGACAAATACTTGGATATCCATCAGTTATACGAGCGTTTTCAGCTAAGAAGCTCAGGAACTGATACTATATACTTAGTTGAGGAGTATATGTCAACCCTCCCCAACAATCTTCCTCCTGAAATGAAGCGTTCAATCGTAATGAAAATCATTTCCTCTTCTGGCTTTGATTTTGACGTTCTTTTGAATGACGGTATCGACCGTGTTACTAAGCTAAACCAATATTCAGCAGCCTTTACAGAAAACACCGAACGCATTGTCGCTGAGTACAATCAGCAGATTGACGGTCTTAGAACACAAATTGAGCAGTTGAAGGGTCTTATTGCAGCTCGAAAGAATCTTCATAAAACCCAGTTCCTCGCATTAGAAATTGAAGCACAAAGACTAAAAGAGGTTTTAGATTTTATAACAAAGTAGAAGATGCTGATTGTTACGGTAGAGCCATCAAATCAGCAAGTAGCTTTTTCATTTAAGTCTGACTTTTAAGAATTGTCACGGAAGGTATGATGGTTTGCGTAATTATGAATTAACACGGAAAGGCAAGCGCGCAGTTGCTCTTCTTGTTGCATTTCTGGTGCTGCTTGAACTATTCTTAATTATCAACGCTGTCAGAGGTCAAAAAAAAGGCAATGAATCCGCCTCACCTTCTCCCGCCATTTCAACAGGCGGTTCACCGTCACTTACAGAAAGCCCCTCCCCTTCTGATAATCCTGCCGAAAGCCCCTCAGAAAGCTCACCAGACGCGCCCAGCGAGTCTACTAGCGAGGCTCCCAGCAGTCCAGAGATTGAAAGTCCTGCGGTCAGTGAATCTCCGTCTGAGGCAAGTCTTCCCAGCCCTGACAATCGTGATACTGTTTATAATCAGAAGCTGGTTGTGGAATTTGAGCTTGACAAATCCGAGGTCGATTCCGCCGAAGCCTTTCAATCAGAGCTTAAAGCTTTCTTGCCGAAGGATTTAGTTGACTTCGCAGCGTATAGTATAATTGTAGAAGGCATTTCCTCAAGCAGCGAAGATGCGATTCTCGCCCCGGATAGAGCCTACTATGTTTCGGAAGCCTTGCAAAAGCTTGGCGTCCCGAAGGAACAGCTTATTATTATGACGGCAAGCGGCGAAAATGACGCAGTTTCGTCTGTTGAGCTATCGTATTTGCCAATCGGCAGTAAGTAAAGTGATTTAGTTGCATTATCATGCTCCCTTAACTCTGTCGCTCCGGCATTCATCAATGCCTCGGGAGGCATTGATGAATGCCGGAGCTTTTCGTGAAAATATGCAAGCATACTCATATGCAAGCATATTTTCACTACCGAGTTAATCCGCACTTACTTAAATACTAGTTAGCTGACGCATGAAAGTGTTATTGCTGAAAACTGTTAGGGCTTGCCCTCATCAGCCCGAAAAGGCAAACATGCCGATTTGGGTCATTGAGGTCGGGCTCTTTTCTTATATCCTAGCATATTATTTTATTAATCAATTATTCATGTACTATTATTCATGTACTTTGGAGGTAACGTATGATTACAATTCACGGCAAGCCCATGACCTTAGTTAATTCTGCCCTTGCACCATTTACAGGCACCGTTGAGGAGCATTTACAGGCTAAGAAGAAAACTATGGCGTGGTCAATACTCGAAGCGCATAATATTGGCGAAAACAAGGGCGAGAATTTCTCAATCCGTTTTGATGCTATGGCTTCCCATGATATTACATATGTGGGAATCATTCAAACTGCCCGTGCAAGCGGACTGAAATCGTTCCCCGTCCCCTATGTTATGACCAATTGTCATAATAGTCTTTGCGCCGTGGGCGGTACAATTAACGAAGACGACCACGCATTTGGTCTTTCAGCTGCAAAAAAGTACGGCGGTGAGTACGTTCCTTCCCATTTAGCGGTTATCCATCAGTACATGCGTGAACGTTATGCAGGCGGCAGACGCATGATTCTCGCCTCAGACAGTCACACTCGTTATGGCGCATACGGTACACTTGCCATCGGAGAAGGCGGTCCAGAGCTTGTAAAGCAGTTGCTAAGCCGTCCTTACGAACTTTCTGCACCGAGAATAGTTGCAATTGAGCTGGTCGGCACACCAAAGTCAGGCGTTGGTCCTCAGGATATTGCCTTGAGCTTAATCGGAGCTACGTTTAAAAATGGATTTTTGAAGAATACTATATTAGAGTTCGTGGGCAGCGGCATTGCCAATCTTTCAATGGACTTCCGCAACGGTATAGACGTTATGACCACTGAAACCGCATGTCTTTCCTCTGTTTGGACGACAGACGAAGTTGTCCGTTCAGAGCTTCGCCGTTTTGGTCGTGAGGACGCTTTTGCGGCAATACAGCCAGATGCGGGCGCAGTGTATGACGACGCTATTACCCTAGACTTGTCCAAAGTAAAACCAACCATCGCACTCCCCTTTCACCCTAGTAACACCTTTACTATTGACAATTTTTTGGCGAATGCCGCTGACATTCTTCGCAGCATTGAGAAGGAAGCGTTGAAGCAATGGGGTATAACCTCAAGTCTGACCAGCTTGGTTAGCGGTAAGACAGTTCGCGTAAATCAAGGCGTTGTTGCAGGCTGTTCAGGAGGTTTAGCTCAGAATCTGCGGGCAATGAAGAGTATTTTAGGTGGCAAATCTATCGGAGCAGACGATTTTACGCTTTCCGTCTATCCAGCGTCACAGCCTATGATGCTTGAGCTTACAAGAGACGGCACATTGGCAGATTTAATGACCAGTGGTGCGACTATACGAAGTGCCTTTTGCGGTCCATGCTTCGGCGCAGGTGACGTACCCTTTAGCGGAGGTTTTTCTGTCAGACATACCACTCGAAACTTCCCAAATAGAGAAGGCAGCAAGCCAGCCAATAATCAAACTGCCTATGTGGCTCTCATGGATGCTCGTTCAATCGCAGCTACAGCGGCTTACGGCGGCGTCCTAACGTCAGCAGAGGGTTACGAAGGCTTTGCAGAGCCTGCAAGCTCTTCGACATTTGACAGTTCTCCATATTCTGCCAGAGTTTATAACGGCATAAATAAGCCCGACCCGCAAGCAGAGCTTCGTTTTGGTCCAAATATTACAGATTGGCCTGAGATTCCAACCCTGCCGGAAGATTTAACAATAACTGTCACCTCCGCAATTTATGACCCAGTCACCACCACCGATGAGCTGATACCTTCCGGCGACGCATCATCATATCGTTCAAACCCTATGAAGCTTGCAGAAATGACGCTTTCACGGAAAGACCCTGAATATGTGTCCAGATGCAAAGCCTTGGGCTTTGGCAGCGTAGTCTGTGCCATAAAACCCGGCGACGGCTCTGCCCGTGAGCAGGCGGCGTCTTGTCAGCGTGTTTTAGGCGGTGTTGCAAACATTGCCGTTGAATATGCTACAAAGCGTTACCGCTCAAATCTCATTAACTGGGGAATGCTCCCATTTACCCTTGAAAGCCTTGCGTCAGACCATCCAGAAGTTGGCGACACGTATGAAATAGCATCCGTCCGCTCACTATTACTAAGCGGCGCAGAAGATTTTCCTGCGATATGGTGTCATCAAGGCGTGAAAAAGCAGGTTATCTTAAAGCTCCCCTCACTGTCAGTGGAAGACAGAGATATTATTGCAGCAGGATGTTTAATGAACTATTATGCAGGAAAGTAAGCGTTTGAATGAAGTATTTAAGAGTTTTTCTAATAATGTTTCGTATTGGCTCTTTCACCTTTGGCGGAGGACTTGCAATGCTCCCCCAAATGACAAAGGAATTTGTTGAAAAATATAAATGGATTGAAAAAGACGAAATTGTAGACCTGTTTGCCGTGGCACAAACGCTCCCCGGAGTAATTGCGATTAACGCATGTGTGTTAATCGGGTACAAACTCGGTAAAGTGCCAATGGCAATTGTTGCGGCTTTAGGCGTTATTCTGCCGTCTTTTATCGTGCTAATTTTTGTTGCACTTAGCTATGATTGGTTGCTCCAAAGCACTGTCTGGCAAGGCGCAATGCGCGGAATTCGAGCCTGTGTAGTCGGTTTACTGCTCAACACGGCAATAAAACTGCGTAAATCCTCGCTAAATAGTCCGATTACTTGGATAATCGCCGCGGCTTCTATATTCATATGCTTGTTTACACAAATTAATCTTATATGGCTTATTATCGCAGGCGGTATAATTGGACTGATTTGTCAGCTCTTCAAAAATCGAAAGGAGCTGAATAAATGAGCTATTTGAATTTGTTTTGGGTATTTTTCAAGCTTGGATTGTTTACAATCGGCGGCGGTTACGCAATTGTACCCTTGCTTAAAAACGAACTGCTAAACGCAGGTTTTATGACCCTTAGTGAAACTGTGGACATGGTTGCAATCTCTCAAATGACCCCAGGTCCTTTGGCGATAAACGCTGCAACCTTCGCCGGTATGCGCCTCCACGGATTACTCGGAGCGACCGTGGCAACTGTCGCAGTATCGCTCCCCTGCGTTATAATAACAATTGTCGTTGCGAAATTCTTTTTTGCGTATAATAATAACAGAAATGTTCAAGGCACATTGGCAGGTATTCGACCAGTAATTATGTCGCTAATTTTAGTATCAGCCTTGACAATTGGTCAAGAAACTATATTTCACGACTTTACCGCATCACCTGACTGGTTTTCATTAGTTATTGCCATCGCAGTATTTGCGGTGTCTCTTACAGTTAAAAAAGCATCGCCAATTTTGCTAATAATTATTTCTGGTGTTTTCGGTGCGATTTTTTTACGATAAGTATTGACTTTCGTCAAAGTCCATGCTATAATTCGCAAGCATGGTTTATCAATAGTGATGAGCTTTGTTGAAAAGTAAAGGGTGTTGTAGATGAGTGTTCCAGTAATTATTCTTGCTTCATTTCAAATATTAGCTGCACTGTTTCTAATTGCAGTTGTTCTCTTACAGTCTGGTAAAAGGTCTGGTCTTTCAGGCGCAATCGCAGGAGCTGCTGATACCTTCCTTAGCAAAAACAAAGCTAAGACATTGGATGCCAAGCTTGCAAAAATGACTAAATGGGTCGCAGTCGGCTTCATCGTTGTAACTCTTTCGCTGCACATTTTTGAGTAGTATTTTGCTTTTGGAACAGACTTCGAGTTAGTTTCAAATGCGTAAGACCTTGATTTCTCGCATCTAGCGACTCTCTCTCAACTAAATAATTGCTATGTCTGCCATTAATGTCTGTCATTTTTCCGATTGTATTTTCGTGGAAATTAGTGGATATTAGGCTAACATATATACGGAGGCGTATCGAAGCGGTCATAACGAGGCAGTCTTGAAAACTGTTTGACGGCAACGTCACGGGAGTTCGAATCTCTCCGCCTCCGCCAGAGCGAACTAATCCGAACCCCTTCTTCTTAATCGGAGAGGCGTTCGGATTAGTTATTTACTTTACGTAGTACAAGATACTGATTGGGAACGGTGAGAATCGTTCCTTTTTTGTTTTAGCAAGGCAACGTGCTGAGAAATATGTTGATTTATAAGGTTTGCTTAGGTATAATGTAACTAGTATCAGCTGTCAGTAATTACTAATCAAAATTATAATGTAAATCCACTGCAGGATAATAAGGAATTATCCTGTCATATTGGTCATAGCACAAATGACAATGTATTATTTGGAGGTTAGTCCAGTAAAATACGCGTTTAACAATATTATTTATTTTTATTAGGGGGCGAGC
>JAVBKA010000124.1:0-44577 GCA_031546715.1 Oscillospiraceae bacterium
GGAGGGGTGCCCGACGGGCGGGCTGTTAACGCCCAAGGGTTGTTGCAGTGTGGTGTAGGTGCTTCTAGTCGCAACATTGTTCGCCAGAGGTTTCCCAATTCCCCTCTGTGGAGGGGTGCCCGAAGGGCGGGGTGGTTACGCCCGAGGTTTGTTGCACCTTTGGTGTAATCGCAGATTTTTCTCAGTCCCGCTCATGCCGCGGTGGCACTTCCTTTACGAAGGGTGGTAAAGGAAGCAAAGCACCCTTTTTCGTGCTATTCGAAGTGACTTGCGTATTGCGCCCGCACTCGCGGCTATCCTGCCTCTGTCGCTGTCACGTTCGTCACCGCGGTTGTGTTCTACGACCGCTGCTCCGCGCTACGTGGTGGTGTGTTGTGGGTTGCTATTGTGGTTGCGGCGTTGCACATTTACTCACCTATAATCTATCCACAAAATCTTGATATGTGTATAACCTTATCCACAGGCAAAATCCCATTGTGGAATGGTGTGGATAAAAGTACCACTTATTCACAATCTATCCTTTGGTGTAAAACCTTGTCACAACTGGGGTTGGTGACTTATCCAGAAATCCACACTCCTACTACTGCTACTACTAAACTACAATATATATGTTTATTTTAAGGAGAATATGCTATGAAATTTTCGTGTGAACGAGATATTCTTGTGGATGCTTTGACGATTGCCGCAAGAGCGGTGTCGTCCCATGCTAATATAGATGTGCTTAAAGGCATTTTGATTGACACTGGGGACGGTTACATCAGCGTCATTGGCAACGACATGGAAATCGCTATGCAGTCTACTGTTGAGGCTGATGTGTCTGAGCATGGAGTATGTGTCTTAGACGCTAAGATGATACTGGACATCGTGCGCAAGCTCCCTAGTGAACGTATATTTTTTGAAGTTGACAGCCATTATCAGACAGTTATTACCTGTCTTTTAAGTGAATTCACCATTATGGCTCTTCCAGCGGACAAATATCCGTCAATTCCTGAGGTTTCGGGGTTAAAACAACTTGAAATTTCTCAAAAGGTGCTAAAAAAGCAGCTTGAGCATACTGTTTTTGCTGTCAGTGATAACGAAGCTAAGATGGTTCATACTGGTGCTCTCTTTGATGTGGAAAACAACAAGCTCACTATTGTCGCTCTTGACGGTCACAGACTTGCCCTTAGTCGAGAGGACGTTGAAACGGACGAAGAGTGCTATTTTGTCGTACCTGCCGTAACGCTTCGGGAGCTGATTCGTATATTGTCCGACGAAGAGGACGCTAAGATTAAGCTCCATGTTGGCTCGCGGCACATACTGTTTGAGCTTGCTAATATGACTGTTGTCACACGTTTGCTGGACGGCGAATTTTTAAAATATAAGTCCACAATTCCAAAAACGGGCACAATAAAGGCCACTGTAAACGTTCGAGCAATGATTCAGTCTGTTGAGCGGGTATCGCTTTTAATAAGCGAAAAGCTGAAAAACCCTATTAAGTTGATTCTTTCAGAAAATACCATCAATATTTCATGCATAACCGCTATGGGCAGAGCTATTGACGAATGCCCCTGCGTGTGCGAAGGTGAGCTGGAGGTGGGATTTAACAACCGCTACGTGCTAGACGCTCTGAGGCATGTGCCGGACGATGAAATCGAGATTGTATCCGCCGGACCTCTCGCACCCTGCGTGCTAAAGCCTGTGGGCAGTACTGATATTTTGCAAGATTCGTATCTATTTATGGTTTTACCCGTCCGTCTACGTGCAGAATGATTCTTAACAGCATATTTCTTAAGGATTTTCGATGTTATACTCAACAGACATATGACTTTTCCCCCGCAATCAACGTTATTACAGGGGAAAACGGTACAGGCAAGACGTCCTTGCTGGAGGCTATCGGTTTTATGTCCGCCGCCCGCTCCTTTAGAACGATTCGTGAGCGTGAGTTAATACGATTTGGTCAGCAAAGTGCATTTTTAAGTGCAAAAGTTGCGGACAGTGAGGCTTCTACTCATGAAACCACTGTTGAAATCGTATTTTTTACCAACAAGCGGCGTGAAATATACATCAACAGCGGTAAGCTGGAATCTCCCAGAGAATTATTGGGAGCGTTACCCTCAATCCTTTTTTCCCCGGAGGACTTAAATCTGCTGAGAGGCGTTCCGGGTGAAAGGCGAAGATTTTTAGATATTTCACTGTGCCAGCTAAAGCCTGCGTATATGTCTGCACTTTCAAAGTATCGCAAGCTGTTGGACGGTAAAAATATATTGTTACGGCAAATTTCCGAAAAGCCGTCATTTAAACAGGCACTGCCTGACTTTAACGGAAGGCTTGCGGAAACGGGAGCATATTTGTCCACTGAAAGAGCCGCTTTTGTGGCTACGCTAAACAAACACGCAGAAAAACATCACTCAGAGATTTCCGGTGGCAAGGAACATATCAGCTTTGTTTTTCAAAGTCACGCAATGGAAGCGGACAAAACTCTGCTGGCACTGGAGGCGAAACAGGAAGCTGAGCTTGCTCAGCGTCAATGCCTTGTGGGAGCACATCGGGACGATATTGACGCCTTGTACAGCTCCGAGGGCGCAGCTCAAAAAAGCCTGAAAAGCTACGGCAGTCAAGGTCAAACCAGAACGGCGGGAATCGCGCTGAAAATGGCTCAGCGTGACGTATTTAGCTCAGTACTTGGCTATTCGCCGCTGTTACTACTAGACGACGTTCTTAGCGAGCTAGACAGACCACGTCAGGATTATATCCTTCACAATATTTCAGGAGGTCAGGTATTTATAACCTGCTGCGACCCTGAACGGCTTACTCAAATGGGTAAAAATATTGTGGTTTCTATAGTAAGTGCGGATTAACCCGGTAGTAAAAATTTGCTTGCAAATTTTTACGAAAAGCGCAGGCACTCAGCTATGCCTTCCAAGGCATTGCTGGGTGGCGGAGCGACAGGGTTAAGGGAGCATGATAATACAGAACTGCTAATCTTTACTTTCTATAGAAAGGTCGTAGCCATGTATTTGCATATCGGTTCGGATGTTGTTGTTAGCAGTGAGGACATTGTGGGCGTTTTTGACTTGGATAATATCAGCGTTTCCAAGCGTTCTGTTGCATATTTGAATGCGGCGGAAAAAAAGGGTCAGGTGCTTATGGTAGGAGTGGATATCCCGAAATCAGCAGTGATTTGCGTAAATGCGGGTGTGCAGACGGTGTATCTTACACAAATAGCCTCAGCGACGATTTTAAAAAGGTTTTTTTCTTGAATATCTTGTTTTTTAAAAATTGATATTTTTTCACATCAGTTGACGGAGGAACCACCCCGCCAACTGCGGTTGTCACCCCTCCACAGAGGGCAGTAAGGTGGTTCGGAGATTAACTCCCCTCTGTAGAGAGGTGACATCGTTTCCAATTCCCCTCTGTGGAGGGGTGGCGCGAAGCGACGGGGTGGTCACTTCCAAGGCAACATTTTTGCAAGCATGGCGAATAGCTTTTCACAGCCAATATAGGAGGTCAATACACTTGACAGAACAAAACAATCAAAACTATGATGCGTCAAATATTCAGATTTTAGAGGGTCTTGAGGCAGTCAGAAAACGTCCGGGCATGTACATCGGCACTACATCGATTCAAGGGCTGCACCATTTGGTATACGAAATTGTGGACAATGCCATTGACGAAGCGTTGGCAGGGTATTGCACGGATATTATCGTAACCATCCATAAGGATAACTCCGTTTCAGTTTCCGATAACGGTCGTGGTATACCAACAGGTACTCATGCTAACGGTATGAGTGCCGCTGAGGTCGTATTTACAATTCTTCATGCCGGCGGTAAGTTCGGCGGTGGAGGTTATAAGGTCGCGGGCGGTCTTCACGGTGTTGGCGCCAGCGTTGTAAATGCGCTATCAGAGTGGACAAAGGTGCGGATTTTCAACGAAGGTCATGAGCATTTTATGAGCTTTGCCAGAGGCGATACCACTGAGCTGCTGCGCAAGGTCGGTGAGTCGGACAAACACGGCACAATTGTCACCTTTAAGCCTGACGCAACTATTTTTGAGGAAATTGTTTTTGAATTTGAAACCCTCGAATCACGCCTTCGTCAGCAGGCATTTCTTAATGCCGGACTTAGAATCGGATTAATTGATGAGCGTGAAACCACCGAGGACGGCGGCTCTAAGCACTCAGATTTTTGCTATGAGGGTGGAATACGCTCCTTTGTTGAGTGGATTAACCGCAATAAATCGCCAATACATCAGCAGGTGTTGCATTTTTCTATTGAACGCGATAATTCTACCGCAGAGGTAGCCTTTCAGTATAATGACAGCTATAGTGAAAATATTTTGTCATTTGCCAACAATATCGCCACAACAGAGGGCGGTATGCATGAAACAGGCTTTAAGGCTGCTATAACTCGTGTCCTCAGTGCCTATGGTACACGGTCAAAGCTGCTGAAGGAGGACGAAAAGCTTACAGGTGAGGACGTCCGTGAGGGTATAACGGCGGTTATAAGTGTAAAGCTAATGGATGCGCAGTTTGAAGGGCAAACGAAAACTAAGCTTGGTAACTCCGAAATTCGTACACTGGTGGATAACTTGATAACCGAGAAAATGACAGATTTTCTTGAGGAGAATCCAGGGGTAGGGAAGTCAATCCTTGAAAAATCCTTGCTTGCGTCACGAGCCAGAGAAGCCGCCCGTAAGGCTAAGGAGCTTACCCGCAGAAAATCAGCACTGGACTCCGCATCGCTGCCCGGCAAGCTTGCAGACTGTAACGAAAGCGACCCTCAGTTTACAGAGGTGTATCTGGTTGAGGGAGACTCCGCAGGCGGCAGTGCAAAGGGCGGTCGTGATAGTCGATATCAGGCAATTCTTCCGCTTTGGGGTAAAATGCTCAACGTTGAGAAGTCAAGGCTTGATAAGGTTTACGGAAATGAGAAGTTGATTCCTGTTATAACTGCGTTGGGCGCGGGAATTGGTGACGAATTTGATATAACGAAGCTGCGTTACGGTAAAATTATTCTAATGGCAGATGCTGACGTTGACGGTAGCCATATCCGCACACTGCTTTTGACATTTTTCTTTAGGTTTATGCGCCCGCTGATTGACAACGGTCATATATACATCGCACAGCCGCCGCTGTACAAGATTAGCAGAGGTAAGCAGGTAAAATATGCATATAATGATAAAGAACGCGACCAGTATTTAGACGAAATTTCAGGCGGGGACGATGCGATTCGTAATCGAATTGACGTTTCACGAAATAAGGGTCTTGGTGAGATGGATGCTTCGGAGCTTTGGGAGACTACTATGCACCCCGAAAAGCGCACGCTTTTGCGAGTTATGATTGATGACGCTATCAGCGCAGACCAGACGTTTACGATTTTGATGGGAGATAAAGTAGAACCCAGACGTGAATTTATAGAAACCCACGCCAAATACGTCACAAACCTAGATATCTAGTACAAAAGTTTTGCTTGAGCTTTTTCAAAAGCTTACGGATTTTTAAGGCAGAGCCTTAAATCGAGCCTCGCAAGGCTCGAAACCCATCCCTGAGCCGCGCGAACCAAAAAGTCGTAAGAAGAACGCAACACAGCGCAGGGTTGTTGCGCATGTCCCCTTTTGGGGGGGGTGCGGTGCGTGGACAGGAACGGCGGTGCGCCGAGGACGTCGCACCCTACGAACGGTGCTTTGTTGTGTTTTGGGTTGCGATTAATCAATGTAATTTGCGGGTATGTTTTGGGGGTTACCACCCCGCCCTTTGGGCACCACTCCACAGAGGGGAATTTGAGTGCGGGTTTTGCTGCATCTTCGGTGAATCGGCGTAGGGGCGAACTTTGTTCGCCCGAGGGTTTGCATAACATTCGGCGGTTTCTCGTAGGGCAAGGGCTCTGCTCTTGCCCTCCTCTAAGGCGTTGCTGTGTTGTGGGTTTTACCACCGCACCCAAATTCCCCTCTGTGGAGGGGTGCCCGAAGGGCGGGGTGGTACCCAACGTTACCCTAGCGTCACCTCAAGGCGTACCAATAGTTACAAAACAAATTCCAATATCTTTTAATATAAAAAAAGTGGTGTAGTAGTGAAAATTATAATAGTGGGCGATGGTAAGGTTGGGCATACTCTTGCGGAGCAGTTGTCTCGGGATAAGCATGATGTGGTTATCATTGATAAGGACGAAGTTCCGCTTCGTAAGGCGATGGAACATCTTGATGTACTGACAATCAAGGGAAACGGAATGCGTTCCACCATACTAAAAGAAGCAGGGGTTGCGGATTGCGACATTTTAATCGCCGCCACCAGCACTGACGAAATGAATATGGTTTGCTGTCTTACGGCAAAAAAGCTGGGGGCAAAGTATACAGTCGCCCGAATACGTGACCCAGAGTATGCTCGTGATGTGAGCATGATTAAGCGTGAGCTGGACATAAACACTGTCATAAATCCCGAACAAACCACCGCTTCGGAAATCTCCCGAACTTTGCGATTTCCAGGGGTTATCAATCTGGAGGCATTTGCAAAAGGGCGAGTGGAAATGGTCGGCTTTGTGGTCAATGAGGGCGATATCGTCTGCGGCGTGAAGCTGTCCTCCTTGAAAAAGCGTATTTCTGCGGCCATACTGTTTTGTGCCTGTGAGCGGGACGGTCAGGTGTATATTCCCAACGGCGAAAGCATATTCCAAGAGGGCGACCGCATATATGTTATAGGCGAACCTGTGGACATCATGCACTTTTTCAAGTCCATCGGACGAAACACTGCCCGCATGAAGGACGCTATTATCGTCGGCGGAGGAAAAATTGCCCAGTATTTAGCGTCATTTTTAATAAAAACAGGTGTCAGAGTTAAGCTCATTGAGGTTGACGAAGAACGTTGCCGCGAGCTGTCTGACGTCTTGCCCGAAGCGGTGGTTATTAACGCCGACGGTACTGATTTAGAGGTTTTAGAGTCTGAAAATTTTGCCAAGGCGGACGCCTTTGTGTCCCTGACAAACCGTGATGAGGACAACCTGATGATTGCCCTTTGCGCAATGCAAAACGGCGTTTCAAGAGTCGTGGCGAAGAGTAACAGACAAAACTATATTCCTGTGGTACACTCCCTAGGGCTTGACTGCGTTGTCAGCCCCAAAATGCTCACTGCAAACCAGATTATCCACTTAATCCGCGGTATGCAAAACTCTGAGGGCAGTATCATGGAAACTTTGTACCCCATCGTTGGCGGACAGGCTGAGGCAATGGAGTTTTCTGTTACGGCAGGAACTCCGTACTTAAACACTCAGTTTAAGTCACTAAAAATGAAAAAGAACGTACTAATTGCAACAATTGTACGCCACGGCAGAATTATAGTCCCGACAGGTACGGATTTTTACGAAGAAGGCGACAATCTAGTAATTGTCACGAAAAACCTTAGCGCAGTCGAAATATCTGATATTTTTGAGTAGGTTGACAATTATTTATGAAAGTCAAGCTGGTTTTAAAGGTTCTCGGCAGGATTTTGATTGTTGAAGCAGTGGTTATGCTGCTTCCAATTGCCGTTTCGCTCTATTACAGGGAAAATGACTGGCACGCATTTTTGTTGCCTGCACTCTCGGCCGCCGTTGTTGGACTTGCCCTGTCGTTTCTAACGCGCAAAACGAAGCCCGGTATTCACGCCCGAGAAGGCTTTGTAATAGTGGGTACGGCGTGGCTTTCTATGTCGTTAATCGGTGCGCTGCCGTTCTTTATTTCAGGGGAAATTCCAAATTATATAGACTGCGTTTTTGAAACAATTTCAGGCTTTACAACCGCAGGTTCGTCCATTTTAACAAACGTTGAAGCACTTTCAAGAGGACTACTTTTTTGGCGCAGTTTGACCCAATGGATTGGCGGTATGGGCGTACTTATTCTGTTTTTAGCGTTGCTACCGTCACTGGGAGAGCGTTCCATTCAGCTTATGCGCGCGGAAGCTCCTGGTCCGACAGTTACAAAAATTGTGCCGAGAATTGACGCGTCCGCGAAAATTCTGTATATTATCTACTTTGTCCTGACTCTTGCCATGATAATTGCCCTAGTTGTTGCAGGAATGCCGGTGTTTGACAGCGTAAACCATGCGCTTGCAACGGCAGGGACAGGCGGATTTTCTATAAAAAACGCCAGCATTGGGTATTATAACAACCCTGTTATAAACGTTATTATAGCGACATTTATGATTATTTTTGGCGTAAACTTTTCCATATATTTCTACATTATAAAGCGCAAATTCAGAGAAGCTTCGGGAAATACGGAGCTTAAAGCCTATATCGGTATAATAGTGGCGGCAGTTGTGATGATTGCCATTGACGTTCTAGCGTCAAATCCAAGCCCTGACCCCAGTATCCAAGGCATCGGCTCGGCGTTGAACCATGCATATTTCCAAGTGGCGTCAATTATAACAACCACAGGCTTCGCCTCTACGAACTTTGAGCTTTGGCCTACGTTTTCTAAGATGATTATTATTTTTCTAATGTTCGTGGGAGCAAGCGCAGGAAGCACCAGCGGCGGTATTAAAGTCAGCCGTGTGGTCATTTTGGTGAAGGCGTCATATCGGGATTTGAAGAAAATATTGCACCCACGTTCTGTTAATACTGTGCGGCTTGATAAGAAGTCCGTTTCCGAAGAAGTCGTCAGCGGCGTTGTAGTATTTTTTACGATGTACATGCTTGTAATTCTCGTTGCGTCTCTGGTAATCTCCCTAGACCACAAAGACCTAATCACCACCACCACGGCAGTACTAGCATGTATCTCAAACATAGGCCCCGGTCTCGGCGAAGTAGGCCCCATAGGCAACTTCTCCGAATTCTCCCAACTCTCAAAAGTTACCCTCTCCCTATGTATGCTAATCGGCAGACTAGAAATTTTACCAATCTTGGTACTGTTTTTACCCGCTTCATGGAAAAAGAATTAGCGCAATAACAAACCAAAACCCTAGCCAATAACCGCAGCCAAGCCTAATCACAAGCCGCAGCCCTATACTCAGGACGAGTGCGAAGCACCCAGTCCGCCCGTACACCAACCCATCAGGCGCATCCAATTGGGTGCTTTGCTCGATGGCGGCAGACGTCTGCCGCCAATCGCTTTACCACCCTTCGTAAAGGAAGTGCCCCCGCGGCATGAGCGGAACGAAAAAAATATGCGAGTATACCAAAGGTGCAACAAAGCTCGGGCCAACAAACTCAAAGGTGAACCAACCCATAGGTGCAGCAAACCTTGAGCAACTACCCCGCCCTTCGGGCACCCCTCCACAGGAGGGGAATTTAGGAAACCTCGGGCGACCGCAAGGGTCGCCCCTTTCTACCCTTACCCAAAGGTACAGCAAACCTCTACTCGTGCCTAATTCCCCTCTGTGGAGGGGTGCCCAAAGGGCGGGGTGGTAACCCACAAAATACCCAGCAACCCCAAGTGCGATGCGCAACGCCGCTACGCTATGTTGCGTTTCTTTTAGCACATTTTGGTTCGCATCGGCGAAAAGTTGGATTTCGAGCCGTGCGCGGCTCGATAAAAGGCGTTGCCTTTTAAAATCATGAGCTTTTGAAAAAGCTCAACCAAAACTTTTGTTTATTTTGATTTACATTAATATAAAAAGGTGGGAGAACGAATGTTAGAACAGCGTTTATCAGGCATAGTATTACCAGTGGCATCACTTCCCAATGACTACGGCATCGGCACATTTGGTCAAGGAGCATATCGCTTTGTTGACTTCTTAAAAAAGGCAGGTCAATCCTATTGGCAAATTCTACCGCTATCGCCGACAGGTTACGGCGATTCGCCATATCAAAGTTGTTCTGCTCGTGCAGGAAACCCGTACTTTATCGACCTAGAAACCCTGTCAAAGGACGGCTTACTTGAACCCCACGAATATCAGCAGGTCAACTTTAATCAAAACCCTGACCGTATTGATTACGGCGCAGTGTATGAACAACGCTTCGCTGTGCTGAAAAAAGCTTATCAACGGGGAAAAGTCAAATATTCAGCGGAAATGGACGCTTTTACGGACGAAAACGCCGATTGGTTGCCTGATTATGCGCTGTTTATGGCAGTAAAGGTACATTTTGGCATGGTGGCACTGTCAAAATGGCCAGATAAAGGCATACTTAACCGCAATCCTCATTCAATGGAAACATATCGCAATATTTTGTCCGATGAAATACGTTTCCACGTCTTTTTACAAATGATGTTCTTCAAACAGTGGACAGCACTGAAAACATACGCAAATGACTTCGGTATCAGCATCATCGGAGACGTGCCCATCTATGTGGCAGAGGATAGCGTGGAGGTTTGGGCTGAGCCTGAGCTTTTCGAGCTGTCCGAGCCGGGAGTTCCAAGCTTGGTGGCAGGTGTTCCGCCTGATTTCTACTCTGCTACAGGTCAGCTCTGGGGAAATCCGCTGTATAAGTGGTCTGTGCATGAAAAGGACGGTTTTAAGTGGTGGATTGACCGTTTAAGACATAATTCCAAATTTTTTGATGTCATACGTATTGACCATTTTCGTGGATTTCACACCTTTTGGGAGGTTAAATACGGCGAAGAAACCGCACTTAACGGTGCTTGGCGTGAAGGTCCATGCATGAAAATTATTGACAAAATTAAAGCAGAGCTTCCTAACGTAGGCTTTATCGGTGAGGACTTAGGCGACCTAGACGAGGCTGTTGTGGAGTTCATAAAGGGTACAGGAATGCCCGGCATGAAGGTCTGCCTATACGGCTTCGATGTCAACGGCGACAGTACTTACATGGGGCACAACGTTATCCCCGCTTGCGTCAATTACACCTCAACACACGATTCACCAACCTTTGTTGGCTGGCTGTACGGCGAAGCAACTCCTGAGGAAAAGGATTTTGCTGTCAAGTACTTAAGGCTAAAGCCTGACGAAGGAATCGGCTGGGGAGTAGTCAAAAACGTATGGTCAACCCCTGCAAAGCTTGCAATGGCACCCTTGCAGGACGTTTTAGGTCTAGGTATGGACGCCCGAATTAACACGCCGTCAACTCTCGGCGGTTCAAACTGGTGCTGGAGAATCCGCAACGAAGCCTTAAATGAGCATGTGGCAAGTCTGCTCTATGATATAACGAAAGTCTACCGCCGCCTTATGCCAATCCCTGAAATTGAAGATGTCGAGGTTACTACCGAAAAGGCATAGTTTTTTGCTGTGAGGTGACGATGTGGCGTTAAAACGTCAGTTTTTAGGTGAGCTGTTACTTGCAAGCGGTCTTTTAACAAAAGTTCAACTTGAGGAGTGCCTGTCTATTCAAGAGCAGACAGGTGCTCGTCTTGGCGACGTTGCCCTTGAAAAAGGGCTTCTAACCCATGAACAGCTCATGGACATATTAGAAAATCAGTTTAACGTCCCTTATGCAGACTTAGCGCGTCTGCCTATCAGTCATGAATTAGCGTCTATAATACCTGTCGCCATTGCCCGACGAAATAACTTAGTTCCTGTGAAAACAGAGGAAAATATCCTCTATGTGGCCATTGAAGACCCGCGAAATATCCCTGCTTTAGAGGAAGTTCGCTTTGCGTCCCATATGGAGGTTCAGCCCATGCTTGCCGCTGGGGCTGGTATTCAGTCTGCCATTAATAGATTATACGGCAGTGAAGCGGCGGAGCAAGCCTTAAAGGACATCCGAAGTCAGGGAATTTTGGAGGAAATAACGTCAATTAAGGACGCGGAGGAGGACATTAACTCTGCGCCCATTGTCAGGCTTTGCAATGCAATTTTGGAACAAGCTGTCAACGAAGAGGCTTCAGATATTCATATTGAGCCGCTGCAAAACTCTGTCCGCACCAGAATCCGTGTGGATGGAATGCTAACAGAGCATTTGACACTGCCCAAATCCGCCCTCAACGCCATTGTTGCACGACTGAAAATCTTGGGTAAAATGAACATTGCCGAGAAGCGTCTCCCTCAAGACGGACGGTTCGACGCCCACATTTTAGGAAATGATATTGACGTTCGTCTGTCAACAATGCCCACAGTTCACGGTGAGAAAATTGTACTGCGCCTGTTAAACCGCAATAATTTTCTTATCCCTAAGGAGAAACTGGGCTTTACAGAGGCAAATTTGCGGAAATTTGAGGAGCTTTTACGAAATCCGCACGGCATAATTTTAGTCACAGGTCCAACAGGCTCAGGGAAATCTACCACGCTGTATACCATGCTTAGCGAGATAAATAATATCCGCGACAACATCGTAACGGTGGAAGACCCTGTTGAGTACATGCTGACAGGGCTTAATCAAATGCAGGTCAACGTAAAAGCGGGCTTGGATTTTTCCACAGGTCTGCGGTCGATTTTGCGGCAAGACCCCGATGTTATTATGGTTGGCGAAATTCGTGATACGGATACAGTCCAAATTGCAATTCGCGCGGCGATTACGGGGCATTTAGTACTGTCCACAATCCACACAAATGACGCGGTTTCCACAATATATAGACTTATTGATATGGGTGTACCGAGCTATTTAGTGTCTGCCGCCTTGGCGGGGATAGTGTCCCAGCGGCTTGTGAAAACTATTTGCCCGCTGTGCAGACAGCATTATTTTCCAGAAATAGGCGAGCTTGAAATTGCTCGGCTTGAAACTGGACGCATTCCCAGGGCGTTTTATAGAGGTACAGGCTGCGGAGCATGTGCAAATACGGGATACAAGGGCAGAATTGCGGTTATTGAGATTTTGATGATGGATTCGACTATTCGTGAAATGATTCACAACGGCGACCCGCTGGACAATATTCGGCAATATGCCGCTGCTAATGGCATGAGCAGCATTAGAAATGAATGCATAAGCCTGATAGAAGACGGCATCACCACGCTGTCCGAACTTGTAAAACTATAACAAAAAGCACAAAAGTTTTGCTTGAGCTTTTTCAAAAGCTCACGGATATTTAAGGCAGAGCCTTAAATCGAGCCTCGCAAGGCTCGAAACCCATCCTTGAGCCGCGCGAACCAAATAATCGTAAGAAAAAACGCAACACAGCGTAGCGGCGTTGCGCACGGCACTATAGAAATGCAATAGCTTGAGATGGAAGGTTATCTTGGGCTACTGCTTTTTTAAAGGGGCATGTTGGCGACATGATTTGACGAACTTCTTAATCAAGAGTATGTTGATTAGTTTTATTTTCTGTGTTAGTATGAAGGTAAGATTGGATGCTAGAGTGTTTATATTTTTTTTTGTGTGTGGGGGGGGGAGTGATTTTATGGACGACCAGATAGGGATGCTAATAGACAGTTTCAATGAAGATACAAAACAAAGATTTGAGCAACTAGGTAACCTGATATATGAGAGTGTGTCCAAGCCAATTAATGAAAAGTTATGGGCTAAACTGCCATCGTTTTATGTCGGAGAAAAATTTATAAGGCTAATACCTTTCAAAGACCACATTAACGTAGAAGCCAAAGCTATTCTTGAACATCGTGTCGAATTAGCGGAATACAAAATAACACCCAAGGGCATGCTTCAATTGTTTCATAAACAACCAATTCCTATCGAAGTTTTAAGGTTTATATTTAAGGAATCGCTAGAGTAGTATTCAACTACTAATAAGCATTTGTGACCACGGCACTGAAAACCACTGTGCTTCTTGGGTATAGAGATTATCTAACGTGCTATAATGGTAAACATTTGTTTTGACGTTATTATTGCACCGTTCGAGTAAACTGTTTATTTTATATAATGTAACGTGGAGGTCAAATATGGAAACTTGGAAAAACGATAGGATTGGCGCTTGTGAACGGGGTGAAAATCCAACATTAATGGTCAAAATGAAAAGCGGATTTGCAGTTATTGGTGATAATCAATTTCTTCCTGGTTATTGTGTGCTGTTAGGCTATCCCAAAAGTGATTCTTTAAATGAACTGTCCTTAGCGGAACGCAGTCAATACCTCATAGATATGACACTCATTGGAGATGCCATAATTAAAACCTGCAATCCTCTTAGAATTAATTATCAGACACTAATGAACTTGGATCATTACTTACATACCCATATAGAAGCTCGCTACGATTGGGAACCAGATGAGTATAAGCGTAGACCAAGCTATTTTTACCCAAAAGAACAAAGGTATAGTGAGCAGTACGAATATTGCGAAGAACGTTTTGGCGATATAAAGAAAAAAATATCTGAAAACCTAATTGAATTAATGAAGTGACTCCGCGGCATGAGCGGAAATGTGTAAGATATGCGATTCACCCAAAAAAAGCAATAGCTTGAGATACCTGTCGTATCTCAAGCTACTGCTTTTTTATAATACCATGCGCAACGCCGCAACGCTGTGTTGCGTTTTTTCTTACGACTTTTTTGTTCGCGCGGCTCAAAGCAAGCGTTTCGAGGCGTGCGCGCCTCGATAAAAGGCTTTGCCTTTTAAAACCATGAGCTTTTGAAAAAGCTCAAGCAAAACTTTTGCTTGTTCTTATTTTTTAAATACGCGTTCCATGGCGTAATTCAAAAATACCATTCCCACTTCAATCGTTGGTGCAGACCATTTACAAACATGATTCAGGAATTTTCCGCTCCAAACTGACTTCTTTTCCGTTTTAAACGTATATTCATCACTAAGCTCGAGCATAAAGTCAAAAGGTTGCTTAACACTGGGCGAATGAGCTAATGCCGCACGATTCAGCGCAGTAACAACTCCGTTATAAATAACAGTATAGGTATCCTCCGGCTTAGGCTCCCATTTTTGCAGCTTATCTTTAACTGGTATTTGTACAACAGTTTTAACCAGCTCTGCCGCTTCACGCATTGACGCCGCACAGCCAATATTTGCAATATATGGTACATGCTCAAAGCTCAAAACCGCAGACCCTATTTCAGAAATATGAACCTCATTCAAATAAAACGCTGACACAGGAGGGGAGACAATTGTTTTAGGGAAATAGGCATGTGTTTCGCCGTTACGAGCGTGCATACCAACCGTAATAAGACCCACGGGCTGTTCACCTGCTAGACTGCGAATACGTTTACGGTAAAAAAGTTCGTCAGTAACATTAAGAAGGCGAACATTTCCTTTTAAGCATTCTGCCTTTATATTAAATTGGTTTTTTCCCTTTGCTTGAGCGTCAAAAATCAAGATCTCTTCAATACCGAAAGAAAAAGCCGCATCACAAACAGCTTGACAGTCCTGTGTTATACAATCTCTGCCGTACTTTTCCCAGTCCTCACTGCCGACTTCACGCCATGAGGCATTGCTGTCAAATATACCTGATGCTCCGTCAAGCTTGGCATATACTATTAATTGTCTCATACTCAACCTCCATCATCTTGGTGGTGAACCTTCAAAACCTTGCTGGCTTCACCACTAGGCGGTTACTCTATTTCACTTTCCTCGCAATATAAACTAATTGCTGAAACAAGTCGCGCTACTGACTCTTCTAAGGAAAGTCCTTTAAGTTGTGCGCCTGCCATGTTTAAATGTCCGCCGCCGCCTAATTTTTCACATATAAATTGTACATTTATAGTGCCAAGACTTCTGGCAGAAATTATTACTTCGTCATCCCATGGAAAAATTACAAAGGATGCTCCGACACCTATGATATCCAACAGCTCATCTGCCGCTTTTGCCGCAATTGAGCGGTCTATTTCATAATTAAGTGCCGAAACAGCAATTATTCTGTGTATCATTTTTGCACTGCGTATGATGTCATACTTAACTGCCGAACTGCCCAGGTCAGTTTGAAAAAGTGTCTTTACTAAGGTGGTATCTGCGCCTGCATTTCGCAAAAAAGCTGCCGCTTCAAAGGTTCTTACGCCTGTATGCATGGTAAAATTCTTAGTATCAAGGACTATGCCACCCAAAATCGCATTGGCTTCACATCTCAGCAAATCCTGTGTTCCGCAAATGTATTGCAGTAGCTCACATACCAGCTCAGCAGCACTGGAAGCATAGGGCTCGTGAAAGCTAAGGGTTGCTTTGTCAATATAGCTTGCGCCGCGACGGTGATGGTCAATTACAATAGTATTTGAGCAAAGGTCAAGCACCGAGGGACTTTCAACAATATCAGGCCTGTTACAGTCAACGACTACCAACAGCGTATTATTGGTAATTTGGTCAATTGCCGTTTGTTCGTCAAGGAAAATGTCTTTATATTCAGGGAAATCCAACATATAGTTAATCAGCAGAGATGCGGCGGTTTTTTCCCTGTTTACGACTATATTTGCTTGAATACCTTGTTTTCGAGCTGCACATATTATGCCGCAGGCAGAGCCGATTACATCAATATCACTGTTAGAATGTCCCATAACTAACACATTTGAGCTTTGGGAAATTAATCTGGCAAGATTTGAGGCAACCATTCTGCTTTTTACCTTGGTACGTTTTTCCGTTTCCTTTACATGACCGCCGTAAAAATCAAAATTAGTACCATTTTTTATAACAGCTTGGTCGCCGCCTCTGGAAAGTGCCATCTCTATGGCAAGCTGAGCGGAATTTAAGCTTTCAGCAAGATTTGATGTACCCTTACCAATGCCGATTGACAATGTTAAAGGTGCTTGAGATGCGGATTTCAGCTCTCTGGCTGACTCGATTATAGAAAATTTACCGTCAATAAAGGTACGAAGATGGCGTTCTTCAAATATAATCATATACCTGTCACGGTCAACTCGTCTGAGTATACCTCCGGTAAAGTTAAACCATTTTGCAATACGTTCATCTAAGGCGGCAAGAGTGGTGCTGCGTGCCGAATCTGCCATACCCTTCAGCACTTCATCATAATTATCAGTCATTATAACGCCGACTAGGGGACGTGCGCTGATAACCTCGTGCCGCAAGGTTAAAAGCTCTGTAGTATCAAGCCAATACAGCGTTGCGAGAAATCCCTTGGTATCCTTGGCTGCTGTTCGCACAATGTTTCCAAACACTGTATATTGCTTGTCCCTAAGCTTTACTGGGTAGGGGCATTCGGTTTGACCTTCAAGAATCCACTTAATATCAAAGCCTGTAATTACGTTTGAAATGCTAGTTTCAAAAAGATGCTCTCTGTCTCCCGTAATGGCTTGAAATTTTGAGTTACTCCAAACGATTTCTCCTGATTCGATTCGGAGAATAACCATTGGCATTGGGAAGTTAATTATAGAATCTTTTGTAGCTGAGTCTACATTAGAGGTAACTTGCTCTATATAGCGTACTATATCACGTCTTCTGCGTTTTATTGTGCGCAAGTAGAAGAAAAAAAGCAGAAGAATAACGACGCCTTCTCCGATTGCAATATATATTTCAAAGAAAGCAGTCAGAATCGCAAATAATAAGAGGACAAAAAAGAATAATCTAAAGCCTGGCTCCATCGCTGCTTTAAATTTACGATTCATTATACACCGCCCTCATAGTAATGTCAATTAATGCCCTAAAGTAAAGACCATTATACCAAACTATTTGCATAACCGCAATGTCTATTTTGCCAAAAATCTTATAACCTTTGGTGAAAAACAAAATATTTTCTCAAAATCTCTAAAGTTGACCAGAGGTTCTAACGATATTAGACATAGAAATGGAGGGATCCGAAATGAAACTAACACCAATATCAGGCATCGCAGGAGCATCAATGCTGCCAAGTATGCCAACACTTCACAACCATGTTGAATTGCAAACCCGCTCAATCTTGACGGGTCCAACCAAGCTGAGTTTTGATATTAATGAAAGTGAGCCGCAAGCCACGTATACTCGTAGTGAAATTGAGGGTCGCCTTAGAATACGTTCAGGAATGGACGATATTCTCAGACGTATGGCAGAAAAACTCATTACGAAGCAGTACAGCGAAGGCAACCACTTTTATCAGCTTATGTACGGCGGTGCTGCAATAGATATTGACCCAACCTTGCGTATTCATGGAAAACAGCCCTCTGCGGAGGAGCTTGAGCTTGCCGAGAGTATGGTGGGTGATAACGGTGAATATGGTGTCAAGAATGCAAGCACGCAAATTTTAAACTCGGTGAAGGTTGTGGCAGGGGGCGACCCTGCGAAAATTGAACGTTATAGGGATTCTATGCAGCAAGCCTTTGAAAATGTGTCTGATATGTTTGGCGGTGAGCCTGCTCAGATTATTAAGGATACTTATAAGGCAGTTATGGCAGGCTTTGACCAAATGAAAACAGACGCCGTTGCCGCGAAAACCCCTGCACCAGATTCTCAAGTACATAGCGACAGCAACAATGTAGAAAGTTTTGCTTGAGCTTTTTCAAAAGCTAACGGATTTTTAAGGCAGAGCCTTAAATTGAGCCTCGCAAGGCTCGAAACTCTAGTTCTGAGCCGGCGAACCAAATAGTCGTAAGAAAAAACGCAACACAGCGTAGCGGCGTTGCGCATGGCACTATAAAATGGCAGTAGCTTGAGAAGGACGGTATTCTTGGGCTATTGCCTTTTTGGTTTAGATATGGGTTACTCATAATTTTTACAAGGGGGTCATCAAGTGTTAAAAAAACTACTCGCGTGTGTTACTGCGGTCATGGTTATTCTGGGGATTTCTCCGTCTCTTGCTGCCTCGGCAAAGGTTAGTGTGATGTTGCCAAGCTTTGCGGTTACTGTCAATGGTGCTGTAATTGACAATTTGTATCGGGAGTATCCGCTGATTGTGTACAAAAATATCACATATTTTCCTATGACCTATGCGGACGCACGATTTCTAAATTTGCAGGCGAACTGGACTGAAAAAACAGGGCTGGTAATCGCCAAAACGCAAAGCTCCGGTGAGTATAACGCGTTTAAAACTGCAAGGAAAAATGCGTTAAAACTGACGGCGGAGATTCAAAGCGGCGCAATTACTATTGGCGGAAAAGCCGTGGATAATAAGAAGGAAGAGTACCCACTTTTAAGTCTCCGTGGGATAACCTATTTTCCTCTGACATGGCGTTTTGCGGTGACGGAATTTGGGTGGGACTACAGCTTTACGGCAAGCGGCGGTCTGGTGATTAACAGTAAGCCGTCAGGTGTGGGAATAACTCTAAATCTGCCTATTGCTAAGCAGTTTGGCAGTGCCGTTTTTGCGGTATCGGGACAATATATCTACTTTTTAGGCGACAAAGGTGTTATTTATCAAGCGAGTTTAAACGGATTAAGTACTAAAAAGGCTGTCTTTCAGCTTCCGGAAACAAGTGAAGGCTCAGGCTCTTATGTTACGGCATCGTTACGAGGCACAAAGGACGGAAACGCTCAGCTTACATACTTTGCAGGAGGGCTTCCCGCTCCGTTTACGGTTACTTTGAAGGCTGACGGCACTAGTACGGCACAGGAACAGTGGGTTACTGTCCTTGAGGGGGTTGCAGTCAAAGTGTACGGAGGAATGCCGCCGGAGACTGGGAATTTGTTCGTCAAGGGCGTAGGGGATACGGAATATCGCAGCATTGGAGGGGCGTATAATTACACCGCTGACGCTGGGCTTGACATTTATAAGGGTACTCTCTGCATCGCTGGAAATCCTTCGGGCAATGCCACCACAGAAAAATATCTCTACAGCATTGGTCTTACTGACGGCAAAGCAACACAGATTTTTCCAAAGCCTATAACCTCATTTGTCCGCCAAGGCGATGGGCTGATTATTTTAACCGCTGACGGAATGCTGTATAAACGCGACACCTCTGGCGCATATACACAGCGCACCACAACTAGTGTAAGTAGCTACGCCGTTTCTGAAAGCGATGTTTACTATGTTTCTGACGGCAAGGTCATGGGTTGCGCTGATGGTAAAACTGTGTACTCGGAGGGGAATGCGGTAAGCGTTAAATATGACGATGGTTATTTGTTCTGCGACCTTGGTGATTCCTTGATTATATACGATTCCGCGCTGAAAACTGCGTACCGTTTTGCTAATAAAAATGCGTTTGTCAAGGGCGGCTTGGTGTATGTTATTGTAGGAGCGTAGAGTTATCCCGCATCTCCGATTTGGGGATGCGGGATTTTTTGTATAAAAAAGGCTGTGCGGGCATGGGGTGTTTTGGTGAATATGAACATTTTGTAAACATGTTGAAAAAGATGTAGCAAAATGAACTCCCCAATCGTTATTATTATGTTAGCACTTGAAACTTAAGAGAAGGGATGTGAATCCAATGGGAAATGTATAATTCTACCGTTTTAATGGTAGAAGCGTGAAAACATCAATTAGCAAAATTTGAAAGGACGTGTCACTAATGAAAAAACGGTTTCTATCCCTGCTGTTATGCGCAACGCTTTGCATATCTTGCTCAGCACCGATCTATGCACTTGAAAGTGCAGATGTTAATGTAGGCTTCAACTTTGAAGTCTTGTCGGCAACCGACAACTTGGCTGACATTTCCCTGCAAATTGAGTCTTATAATTCTTTGGATTCAATTGAGTTCACCGTAAACCCAGTAGACACACCTAAAGACGTGGTTGCGCACTCGAGCTATCTAAACGGATTTTTATTTCAAATGAGTGAGGGCGTGACGTATAACTACTCGCTCAATATAACGTATGGCAATCAAATACTATCATACGACGGAAGAATTGCACTTGCTGAAGATGATGGTAAGTATCTCGTAAAAATGATGGATAATTACCATACGACTTCGCAAGCGAACATCGCAGCACGCGGCACTGGGATCGAAACTGAGCCTAATGATTCTTATAGTACTGCTGACAGTATTGATGATGGCGGCAGTATGTATGGCAATATAAACTCAACAGATTACGCAGACTGGTATTCTGTTACTTTTGCAAAAAGCGGATTTGCTAATTTCTTTTTAGGCGAGATTCCAACAGGTTGTGATTATGACTTACATGTATATGATTCAAGCGGAACTACAATTCTTAAAGCGTCTGCGAACGTCAGTAATGCCAATGAGTGAATACGTGGATTAGCAGTGTCAGCAGGTACGTACTACGTAAGAGTTTTCGCATTTGGAACAGCAAGGTCACCAGTGTACTATCATTTGACAGTTAAACGTTATGACACAGCTTATGGTGCGCTTAATTGGAGCTACTTCTTTGCAGACACGTCGATTAACTATATTTCTTCAAACTACGGTCCTCGCACTAATGACGGCCGTTATGACGACCATGAGGGTTTTGATATTACAACAGGAGTGAAAGACGGTATTAAAGGGACACCAATCCTTAGTGTTACGAGTGGAACGGTAAGAGAGGTTTATCTAAATCTAACAGAAATTGGTTTTGCAATTGCAATTGAGACAACCTTCAAGGATCCCTTAGGAACTAATAATCTTTGGACAACGTATGAACACATGCTGGAAATACCAAAGAAGTCTAATGGTACGAATTGGACTTTGAACGATTTAGTCAATGTCGGTGACAGGCTTGGTTTAGTTGGGAATACTGGAGGATCGTCAACTTATGGATACCACTTGCATTTTCAGGTTACACGTAACGGGCGAAGCTTTCCAAGCGGTTCATATAGTAACGCAGTAAATCCAATATATTTTTTCCCAAGTATCACCTTTAGAGGAGATACTTCAATATACAACCTATCCTCACTCCAACGAGGAGAGGTTGAGAAAGCTGACCAAGAAACATTACTTTATGAGCAGCTTACCAATATCGACATCCGGCTTGTAAATTATGTAGGCGAAAGCCTTGTATTAGGTTGGTTGACTAGCAGCGAAGAAGCCAAAGACCTAAACGATTTTCGTCAGAAATTTGGCATTACAGATGAACTCTTTACTGAACTTTGTAATCATTTTGAGCTAAATGATTATTATGATGTTGCTGCAATAATAGCGTTGCATTCTGTCAAATAACTAAGACGTAGCCTACAGACTACCGCCAAGGAGGGAGTTTATGACCACTAGAAACCCAATCAAAAGGCTAAACCCAAGAAGGTTATACACAATATTATCTTTTTTCTCAGTACTGCTTTTTTCGCTGATGCTGGCAAGCTGCAATAGCAATGCATCAAGCATCCCAGCATCGCCGTCTACCACGAACGCTGCAACTCCGACTACTTCTGTCGTAGAATCATCCTCGCCAACACCTAGCGCGGAAGTATCGACGTCGCCACTTTTGACGCCCTCACTGTGGGTAACAGAAGGAACACCAACTTATTTTTCGCCTGATGAGGCTATGATTGGCAAAGCTGACATAGCGGAGACAACCATAGACGAATTAATAGAGCTATACGGCGAGCCGGATGAGAACTTAGTGTTCAATAATTTCGGCGAGAGTTACACACTTATTCAATATGGGCATGTCAAATTTAGTTTTAAACATAGTAGCCTAGAAGGCAGACTAATTTCAGCAAATATCGGAGGGGAAACTGATATGCAACTCCCACGAGATATTCAAGTCGGTGATAGCTTAGAATCTGTAATGGCAAAATTTCCACAGGAAAGAGAGTATAACGGCGAATCTATTTTTCACTTCTATGGCGATATGCTAGATAATTCCGCTGGCGGCACTCTTTATAAAGATAGCGATTGCAAGTCTCACATTACGGTAATGTCAGAAAACGTAGACCCCTACATGAATCTCTTTTTTATAGGGGATGAACTAACTGAAATATATATCGGATGCAGATGGACATAACACAGTAGACTACCACAGGAGGGGTTTGCATGAAAACTATACAACCAACAAAACGCACAAGCCCAAAGGGTTTGTACATTAGTATAACACCGCAGACAACCACCTAGGGGCGCAGTGCGCCACGGTTAAACTACAACTCTTCCCTCAAAAACCGCAGCGTGACATCAAGTTTTTGCCGTCTGGCTTCGTACGTCTCAAACCCATGCCCCACGCCTGAAAGCTCACATTTCTCAAGCCGCTCGCCTAAAGCGTTCTCATAATCCTGCACGACTTCTGGCGTAATAATAGCGTCGTTTTCGCCCCAAATCATAATGCAGTTGTGTTTATATGCCTTAAGCTCGGCTTGCCAGTTGAGCTTTTTTAAGTCTGCCAAAAAACGCTGACCTACTAAAAGTCCGTTTAGCTCTCCGACGCCTGTGGTTAGTACAGACCGTATGTCTGCGCCTGCGACGAAGCCTTTATGAGCGTCCTTCGCCACGATGGATGCAGGTGCCCAAAGGCACAGGGCTTTAACGTCCTCACAACGCCGACCTGCCAAAACGCTTGCTGCAAGACCGCCAAAGCTCATGCCTAACAGGGCGATGCGCTGAGTGTCCACAAATTCTAAGAGTTTTACATAGTCTAGGATAGCTGCGCCGTCGCTGATTTCCGTTTCTATGGACATCTTGGTCAGCTCTCCGTCCGATTCGCCGCTGCCCATAAAATCAAATCTCACGCTGGCAACACCAAGTTTTTCAAGCTCTTTTGACACCTCTACAAAGGAAAAGGAGTACTCGGTTCTGGTTGCTGAAAAGCCGTGAAAAAATATGACCATTGGTACTTTGGTTTTAGGAACGTTGGGAATGTGGAGCGTTCCTCTTAAGGTGTGTCCATTATTTATGATTTCTACTGGCGTTTGCATGGCTATATCACTCTTGAAAAGCCCGCTTGAGCCTCTGCCTTTGTAATTTCAGCGGAATTTGCCTGTGCCATTAACTGTACGTCCTTGTCTCTAAGCTTATACATGCGGAAAATAAGCAGTGAAATCAGGCCGCCTATGGCTGGGAAAATTGAGAACAGTACCCAAATGCACTGCCTGACGGCTTCGCTTTGCACAACGTCTGTGCCCTCTTGAAAGCCAAAAATCCCAAGTAAAAACATAGCTGCCGCACCTGCCAGAGCTGTCATCAGCTTGAAAATCAGTGTTTGTAGGGAATACGCAATTCCTTGGAGACGCTTGCCTGTGATAAACTCGCCGTACTCCACTACGTCACCTGTAAACTGTAGTTGTAGAATCAGTGTTAAACCTGAGAATATTCCCCGAAGCACCGTCACGCCCATAAACAAGCCTTCGTTGGAGTAACCCACAAAATAGCTGGCTACACTAACGACGATTAAACCAATTACGCCTACAATCAGCAAGTCAAACTTATCAAACCGCCTTGTCAGCAACGGCATAATAACAGCAAACACTAGAGCGGGAAGCATTATAGCCAATGTGATGGCTGTCATTTTCCCAACGTCACCAAGGCAGTCAGCCGCAAAAAACGCCATAACTGATTGTGTGGTATTTGTAATATTTAGCACTAAAATACCGATAAAAATTATCCGCAAGTACTTATTACTTTTAACATAACCCACCATTTGCCCGATAGTGACCTTGTCTGGGTCTTTGTTGGTATAACGTTCCTTGGCTGTACGGCTGAAAAACGACATGAAAAGTGCCGCCAAGACTGCCACGCCGATGGCAGTCGGTAACCAACCGATTTTTGGATATATTTGCGGCACTAACGCCGATACCAAAATCACCGATATCGCCGCTAATACAGAGTTTAGGGACATTATTTTTATACGCTCATGGACTTGGTCAGTAGAAGCGGAAGTCATTGCAAACAGCGGAACATCCTGCATTGTATATGCAATGTCAAAAAGCAGAAAGGTAAGCACCGCCCAGACTATTTTGACGCTTACCGATAGTCCTGTTGGGATGGCAAACATTAGAATTACGATAAGGGGTAGAAAAATGTTGGCGGCGCGTACCCAAGGGATAAACCGACCACCCTTGAGGTTGATGCGGTCAACAAAGCCGCCGAAAAGCGGGTCGTTAACGGCATCCCAGCTCTTAGCAAACAAAAAGATGAAGCCGATAGCAATGGCGGATATGCCAACGGAGCTTAAATACACCTGTAAAAACCCTGCAAGCGTGTTGACTAACGCACCTGCGACTGCAAATAACGCAAATCCAACTCGTTCCTTGGCCGTTGTACGAAAAATCCTGTCCTTCATGTGTTTTTTCCCATCTATTATATTTTATCTATTCGTAACCATTTCCCGCAATTGACGAGAGCGACCACCCCGCCAACTGCGGTTGGCACCCCTCCACAGAGGGGAATAAGGTAATTTGGAGATTAAATCCCCTCTGTAGAGGGGGACATCGTTTCCAATTCCCCTCTTTGTAGGGGTGGCGCGAAGCGACGGGGTGGTAGGTTTCGCAGTACTATGGAAACGGAATAAGTTACCCAACAAGTCTATTATATTTTATCTCTAAAATAAGCCAACGCAATACCATCATGAACCGCCATTAAGCCTGCATCCCCTGTCAAAGACGGTGATTCTACGCCCACGACTTCACCGCTTATAATCTTCTCAGCGCATTGGATATAACGTGTAATCCAAGACACGTCAATAGGAACTTTGTGATGACAGGGATATATTACAACGTCTGAGGGGCAGCATTCTTGCAGATGCTTCATTGACGCCAAATAGTCCGTAACGGTGCAGGAAAAGGGGAGGTTTAGCAAAACTCCTTGGTCGCACACGCTGTCGCCGCTGAACAAATAACCTGTGGGGTCGTATAGACACACTGAACCCGGAGTATGTCCTGCTACGGTAATTGCGGTGAGTACCCGACCGCCTAAGTCGAAGGTCTGACCGTCCTCAAATAAGTTGTATTTAGATGTGTCCAGCGTTGTACAGTACAGGGCACGCTGCTCAAGGGGCAATATATCCAGTAATCCAAAGCCTGCAAGGGTTTGGGTTTTAAACTCGGCTGAACCGTTTAGCGCAAGAGAGTCACGGTCGGCTTTGTGGATATGTATTTTATCAAATTGTGCGTTACAGCCGATGTGGTCAATATGTCCGTGAGTGAGTACAACCTCCATGGGCTTGTTAGTCAGCTTTTCAAGGGTGGGGCGAAGGTCGCAAAGTCCTAATCCTGTGTCCAAAACCATCGCCTTGTCATTTCCCTCAATTAAGTAGCAATAGACGCTATAATGGGCAACTTTTTCCTCAATAAGCCATGTTCGGCTGTCAATAGTGGTGACAATAAGTTCCATAATTTCAGACCTTTCTGTTCTTTTTAAAAAACTCTAAAATTGGCATGATGTTCTCTTCCTCTAAAAAGTCGGGACCGCCCCCTGCATGGACGACGTTTTCCAAGCGGTGAAGTGTCACCTTATTGTCCCCCATCTTCGCCCGCAAAACCTTTGCGAAGGCTTCCGACTGTGCAAAAAGTACCCCTGGGTCTATTACGCCGTGCTGCAAGTAAAAGGGTGGGGCGTTCTTGTTGACATAGCTGTCTGCGTTTGCTTGCCTTGTCAGCTCGGGATTTGCGAGAGGGGAACCGCCGAGATAGTTTTTCATTGCCTTTTTCAAAAGCGGGCGGACATACCACGGCACTGCCTTGGTGGACATTTGCGCCCAAGCTGTGTTGAAATTAATAATCGGGCACAGGGCGGCCACGGCGTTTACTGAAAACGGCTCAGTCTCCCATGAGGTGTAGTCCACCTAATTTGTTTTTAAGGTGTTACCCACTAGGGACACCAGATTTCCTCCTGCGGAAGTTCCCCAAAGAAATACATTTTCTGGGTCAAGATGATATTTATCAGCGTTTTTTTTCAGAAAACGAAGTGCCGCTTTTAAGTCGTGGGGTTGTGCGGGAAATTTGAAAGCCGGTGCAAGGCGATAATTTACGGAAACTACCGCAAAGCCTTCCCGAAGTCCGTAAAAACCAGGGTACAAATGCCAGTCACGTTTGTCGCAAGCGGAGAAGCCGCCACCGTGGACGATAACCATGACAGGGTGCTTTAGGTTATTCGTCTCAGGGAGATAAATGTCCAGCTTTTGCAAGGCATGTTCGCCGTAAGGCACATCTAAAAACTTTTGCTTAACATGGTCGATGATGGGAACGGGCACTCTTGGCTTCATGTTCATCCAACCGTCAACGAATTTCGCATCCCGAATAGTACTCATACAGTCACCTCATTTATTTTAGTAAAACGTTATACTAAGTATAGAGCAAACTTGCACAAGTGTCAATAGGGCTTTTACAATTTTCTTAGTAATCATTTTTGGATTTGTGACTTGGACTGTTTTGGATTTGCGTATAATCACGAGATTACTAATAAACAGGGTGACATTTTACTAAAAAGCTAGTAAAATGTCACCCTGTTTACAAAACTGATTATGTGTGTTATGATAAATATATTAACAAAAGGCTGACTGTGAGGGTAAAATATGGCGTTAGGCATTAAAGATATTGCGCTGATGGCAGGCGTATCACCGTCCACTGTTTCCAATGTGCTAAACGGACGAAAAAACGCCGGAGAAAAAACTCGTGAACGGGTTCTGGAGATATGCGCTCAAAATAATTACACCCCTGATATTATTGGCAAAAACTTAAAACTCGGCACAAGTAACACGATTGCGTTTAATTTTAGCGACTTTGACCGTGCCTTTTACCTTGAGGTCATCAAAGGAATCAGCGATTCCCTTTCCGAAAGCGGATATGACTTGATTATCTGCACAAATACCTCAAGCGTCAACTTCATGCGCAGCAATTTAGTGCGGGGAGCTATCTGTCTTGACAGTAAAATGACAGACGAGTACATGCTGTCCATAGCCAGTCCCAAACTGCCTCTGGTGGTTTTAGACCGTGTAATTAAGCACCCAAATGTAAAAAGCGTGGTTTTGGACAATTATCCTGTTATGTGCCAACTAGTGCAACAACTTTGCGATAAGGGCTTCAAAAAGTTTGGGTTTATCGGCGGTATTGCCTCCACGCTGGATAATAGCGAGCGGTTTTCTGCCTTTGCCGATACCTTGGAGAAAAACAGCTTATCCTTTGATAAACGTATGTATTTTAACGGAGATTACCGAGAAAAAAGCGGATATCAAACCGCTCGTATACTGATTTTGGGTAATTCAGTACCCGAAGTCTTAGTCTGCGCCAACGACAGTATGGCAATCGGTGCGATTAAAGCCTTTCGTGAAAGCGGAATCGAAGTCCCCAAAGACGTTGCAGTAACAGGCTTTGACGATGGCGAGCTTGCCGCCGCTCTGGAGCTTACGACTGTAACCGTGCCACGGTATGAGGCGGGGTATCTGGCGGTGAAGGAGCTGCTTGAGCTGATTCAGGGTGCGCCCGCGGCGCAGCCTGTGAAGCTGCGAGCTGAGATTGTTTGGCGTGGGACGGTATAGGGCGGTTGGTGTGTGGTGACATGATTCGGAATACTTCTTAATCAAGGGGTTGTTAATTAGTTTTATTTTCTGTGTTAGTGTGAAGGTAAGATTGGATGCAAGAGTGTTTATATTTTATACACTTTTGAAAAATATGAGGGGTGTTAGATTGAAAAGAGATAGGAATTGGACAGTTCTATTTATAGGCGGTGCTTCAGGTACTGGAAAATCAAGCGTTGCATATGAATTAGGACGTTTTTACAATGTAAATATTATTGAAGCGGATGATGTCTGTCAAGCGATAAAAGCTATGACAACAATAGATATTCTTCCCGCCATTCACTATTGGAGTACGGGTGTAAATTGGAGAGATATTGGTGTACAAGGAAATGTAAATTGGTTGATTGATGTTAGCAAAGAAATGACTGTAGGATTAAAAGCGATTGTGGAAAATCACATAGAGTCTGACATACCCATTATTATTGAGGGTGACTTTATTTATCCGAAATTTACTGTATCTTTTGATAATCCAAAGGTAAAATCTCTATATGTACATGAACCAGACATGAATCAAATAGTACAAAATTATCTTGCTAGAGAAGGTGGCACATTACAGCATTACAGGGCAGATATCAGCACCGCATATGGGAATTGGCTATCGGATACAAGCGAGAAATTAGGAGTCAAGGTAATTGAATCAAGACCATGGGATACTGTTATTGATAGAGTCATAGAGAGTTTACTTTAAATGCAGGTTCTGTACATTATAAGCATTACCCAATAAAGAGCTGCCCCTAAGCGCAGCTCTATAAAAAACTCCAAAGTAAGTAGGTGCGCGCATATGAAACAAACGTTCCTCGGGCTACTAGTTCTTGTGATACTGATACTGTTTTCTTCTTGCGGATCTACGGTAGACTATCCAACATATGATGAGATTTTTGACCTTGTCTCCACTAATAAGGCACTCTTGGAAAAAGTAGTACAAGAAAGAAAAATTTTACCTGATTCAGTGGTCAATATATCAACAACAGAAAGGCTTCCCATTTACGATTCAGCATATAAAGATATTATTGGTCTGTATGTTTGCATTAGAGAGGACAACAATTATATTTATCAGAGCTTTGAAAATGATGTTTTTGAAGACCTTTTTAGACTTGATTGGATTCGGCAAGTAAGTACGCTTTATAGTAATGAAACTAAAATCGATTGCGGAGGGTCTGGAGTAGGGTCTGGGATTTCCTATTATGGCTTTTTTTATGTTTCCGCTGGCAATCCCGAAGATGTTTCGCATTTGTCCGGCAAAGTAGAAAAATACGGAAGTGGACAAATTGTCCGAGAACCCGATGGTGATAATTCCTTTTTTTACTGCAAAATCACAGATGGGTTTTACTATTTTACAGAAAATTATTAAATAAGTAGCCAAATTGCCGATATCTTCGACGACTAAAGGTATTACTCTTCTTAGCGCGGAAAACTAAAAGTTTCAGTATGCGAATTTACAAAAATTCTGACAAAATATTGGTGTACATTAAAAACATTGACAAGAATATACTATAGTAGTACAATATTAAGTACGAAAAGACGTATGTAAATTTGGAGGATTCAAAATGATAGCTGTAAAAGCGAACGAGATGCGCGATAATTTCAAAGGAATATGTGATTTAGTGGTTAATGGTGAAACGGTCATTGTTTCTCGACCACATAACCAAAATGTTGTTGTTTTATCAGAGCAAGAATTTAACAAAAGAGAAAAAGCTCTTAGAAATGCCGAGTATCTTGTAAAAATAGATAGTGGCATAAAAGCTTTATCGCAAGGTAAGGGAATTACCTTGTCCATCGAAGAATTAGAAGCTATGGAAACAATGTCCGACATGGATGCCAAATCTCATATTGAAACAATCAAGAAAAATCAAGGTATGGCATAATGAGGGTCACATTCCATGAACGTGCTTTGTCTGAATACATGGAATGGCAGAGCGAAGACAAAAAGACGTTAAAAAAGATTAACGAACTTATAAAAGATATACAGCGCAACGGTTTAATGAGTGGTATAGGTAAGCCTGAGCCTTTAAGAGGACGAAAAGCTTACAGCAGGCGAATAGACAATGCAAATAGGCTTGTCTATTCAGGTGAAGAATCTCAAAATTTAGAAATCCTCTCATGTAAAGGTCATTATGATGACTGAGTTGTTCAATTATTATCTGTGGTAAAAAAATAACACTGGCGAGCTGATCAAATTTGCGTAGTTATTCACAAATGTCTACACAATTTTATTTTACCTAAAATAATCTATGCATGTCTTGACACAATCATATTCCCACATTCTCCGCACAAAACAACAAAACCCCTGCGACCACGGTCACAGGGGTTTCTGTTGGGTGCAGCGTCACGCTGCTGGTGGACGCTAACGGAATCGAACCGCTGACCATCCGCACGTCAAGCGGATGCTCTACCAGCTGAGCTAAGCGTCCAAATACGAGCTTACGGCTCGTACTTATTGATTATACTCAGTTTTGCGTATTTGTCAAGGGTTTTTTACTAAAAATCGGAAGTTTCGTAATTTAGGAAATTACCGTACCGCAATATCAGTCTGGTATTCTCCGTGAAATCAGTCTGGTAATCACCGCAATATCCCTCTGGCAATCTCACTAGCCCCCCGACCACTATCCCAACAGCTTAACCAAATCGCCTACTGTCACATATGTTTCGCCGTTTAATCCGTATAACGGCAGGCACTGGGGAACGCCGTTAATTGACAGGATTTGGGGGATGGGGGATAGGGTTCTGGTTTTGCCGTCGGCTTTTTTTAGGTCTTTGGATGTTTGGGTGTATGTACCCTTGGCGGTTAGGTTTATGGCTGTGCCGTCTAGGGTGATGCCGTATTGCAGTGTAGTGCCTTGAAGGCTTGCGGCTGCGTCCTCTAGGCGGACATAGTACTGACCGTTTATTAAATATGACGCAATGCTAAAACTCTTGCCCGCCGCATAATAGGGGATTGAGACAGACTTCGCCTTTACAGCCTCAGACTTGACACTATACGCCGCAAGACCGTATTTGCCGTTTTTCTCGTACAGCAGCATTTCGTCAGTGGCTGAGCCAATGCTCATAACATCGTCAAAGCTCCAAGTTTCGCCACTGATTTGCTTTCCGGCTCTGTCAATCAGGGTGTATACGCCGCCTGTGCCAACTAATGCCATGGTTTTTCCGAAGTTACAGGCATCGTCATATTTTGGATTGACAGCTAGCGCGCCTTTATCGTTTATATAGCCCCATTTTCCGTTATACGCTGCGCTTAAGCCGTTGGTATGGGGCGCAACCTCGTTCCATTGGCAGATGTTGACTTCGACGCCGTTTTTGTTGATTACGCCCACATAAGCAAACTTTGTAACTCTTGCAAGTCCTTCTGAAAAGGGGCTTTGGGTGTATTTGTCAGTGATAACTGCGGTATCATATGTCGGCTCGATTATGTACTTGCCAGTGGTGTCTATAACGCCAACCTTGCCGCCAACTGTTACGGCTGCAACGCCCTCAGAAAAGCGGGAGGCGTTTTCGTACACAGGCGGGAGTACAACGGCTGTTGTATTATAGTACCCATAATAGAGTTTGCTTGTGGCTTTTTCCTGATAGCAAACTGTTGCAAGTCCGCCGCTGAAATTGGCTTGAGCGGAGATGAAAACATATTTTGCAGGGTTGTATTGTTCGAGAAATGGAAATGAGATTGAGCTTGTGGATGACGACATATCCCAGTCATCGGTGACAGCTGCGCCCATATAGCCCTCGTAGAAATCGTATTCTCCGCTGACGGGAAGGTTCGCCCGCTGTCCCGCTCTGTTGATATAGATTGCTCTATCCGTCAGACCTGATATGCAAGCGAAGCCTTGGTGAAAGCCGCTTAGTTTTAGGTCTTGTAGTAGGTCATAGCCGTGGGTGTTTTTCATGGTGTCATACGCCATTTTTTCTTGGGCGGTTAAAAGGCTCAGCGCGTTTATTGGTCCGATGACATTTGCGCCCATTTTGTCGGCATAGCCGATCGATGCGCCTATCCGATATCCCACAAGACCTTCGGACAGCTCATAGACGTCCTCCCAAACTGCGGCGGTTACTATTTGCAGACTGCGGACTTCTGTGGCGGCGAAGGCTGGCATTGATGCAGACATTGCGATTAGCAGTGACAGAAAAATGCTGAGTATTGATTTTTTCATGGGCTACCACCAATTCATAATTTTGCGCGGGGCAGATTATCACGTTACGTTATCGCGGCAAGTTATCGCGGTATGTACAGAACGTAGGCTTATTTGTCTTGAAGAGTCTTCAGAATTTCTCTGAGGAGTAAGACCTCTTCGGTAGGTTCTGGAGGTGGAGGGGGAGGTGGTGTTGGTTCTTTCTTGCGCAGACTGTTTATAAATTTCACAAACAGGAACACGAAGAAGGCAATTATCAGAAAATCCAGCACTACGCCAATGAAGTTTCCATAGGCAAGCACAGCGGGTTCTTTGTCTGGAAATATGGAGGGCAGTGTTATTGAAAGTCCTGTAAAGTTCACGCCACCAAGCAGTAGACCGATAAGCGGCATTACGATATCATTAACAAAGGAGGCGGTGATTTTTCCAAATGCACCGCCAATGATTACGCCCACTGCAAGGTCAATAACATTGCCCTTTATTGCAAATTTCTTAAATTCTCCCCAGAAGCCAATAAATTTCTCTTTATGTTTCATGGCTGTCTACCGAATGACATCAGTGCCCATGTAAGGGCGCAAAACCTCTGGGACTGTTACGCTTCCGTCTGGATTCTGGTAGACTTCAAGTATTGTCGCCACGGTACGTCCCACGGCGACGCCTGAGCCGTTAAGAGTGTGGACTAGCCGTGCTTTGTCGCTGCCATGACGGAACTTGATATTTGCTCTGCGGGCTTGATAGTCCTCAAAGTTTGAGCAGGACGAAATCTCTACATATTTGCCGTACGAAGGCATCCAAACCTCGATATCGTAGGTTTTTGCGGAAGAGTTGCCTAAATCTCCCGAACAGAGAACCACGGTGCGGTGGGGAAGTCCGAGCTGTTGGAGGACATATTCAGCGTCCAAAGTGAGCTTTTCAAGCTCTTCATAGGAATTCTCAGGGTCGCAGAATTTAACAAGCTCCACCTTGTTAAACTGGTGCTGACGAATCAGTCCACGGGTATCACGTCCTGCACTGCCGGCTTCGGCTCTAAAACAGGCGGAATATGCGCAGTAGCTGATTGGTAGCTGTTGTACGTCCAAAATGTCGTCACGGTGCATGTTGGTTACGGGAACCTCCGCTGTTGGGATTAAATAGTACTCGGTGTTTTCGATATGGAACATATCCTCGGCAAATTTCGGAAGCTGACCTGTTCCTGTCATTGATGCGCGGTTTGCTAAAAATGGCGGGAAAATTTCGGTGTACCCACGCTTGGTATGTGTGTCTAAAAAGAAGCACATTACGGCGCGTTCCAGTCTTGCGCCTAAGCCTTTGTAAAAGTGAAAGCGTGCACCTGTAACCTTTGCGGCGGTTTGAGGGTCGAGGATTCCCAAGGCTTCTCCAAGCTCCCAGTGGGGCTTAGGATTTTCAATGCTTCTCGGTTCGCCGAAGCTGCGGATTTCTATGTTGTGTTCGCTTTCTGTGCCGTCGGGGATGCTGTCGCTTGGGATGTTGGGCAGGAACAGTAAAATGTTGCTTAGCTCATCGTCTACTGATTTTACCTCGCTGTCGAGGGCGGGGATTTTCTCGGAAATTGCCTTCATTTCTTGCATAATGGCGGTGGTGTCCTCGCCGTTTTTCTTCATTTGCGGTATTTGCTTCGAGGCACTGTTTTGAGCTGCCTTCATAGCCTCAACCTCGGCTAAAAGCTCACGGCGGCGGGTGTCTAGCTGTTCTAGCTTGGCGATTTCTGCGGTAAAGTCCTTATTGCGGCGACCCAGTGCCTTGGCTACTCCCTGGGGGTCGTCTAATATGCGTTTTTTGTCAAGCATTTTCATTTTCCCTTCTATCTAATATACTCATTAACTGTTCAAGGTCGTCTGGGCTATAGAATTCTATCTCTATTTTGCCCCTTTTTTTGCCTGCGACTATTTTAACCTTTCGGGAGTAAATTGAGGACAACTTTTTCTCGTATTCCTCCGCATGGTTTACCGGCTCTTTTCGTAGAGGCTTTGTCTTTCGGGCGTCTATTAGCTTTTTTACGTGGACTTCCGTTTGCCGTACTGTCATACTTTTTGCGATTATCAGCTTTGCAGTGTCTTCTTGAAGTTTTGCATTGGGGAGGCTAAGCAAAACTCTGGCGTGACCTTCGGTTAGCTCGCCTCGTCCAAGCATTTCTCGCACAAGAGGGGTGAGCTGTAGTAGTCTTAATGCGTTTGCAACTGCGGAACGAGATCGCCCGACTTGACCTGCGACGTCCTCTTGAGTTAGACCGAATTCGTCCATAAGAGAGCGGTAGCCGCTGGCAATTTCCAAAATGTTTAAGTCGGAGCGTTGGAGGTTTTCTATGAGGGCGACCTCCATGGTTTTGCGGTCGTCAGCTTCTAAAATCACGGCGGGGAGCTGGGTAACTCCTGCCATTCTGGCGGCTCTCCAACGGCGTTCACCTGCGATGATTTGATATGTTCCTGAGGGTAGTCTGCGCACTAAAAGGGGGGTTAATACGCCGTGAATTCTAATGGAGTCGGACAGTTCGGCAAGCTCCACTTCGTCAAAATGTTTGCGAGGTTGACCCATGTTAGGCTCTATTTCGGACAGTCTGAGAGTTACAAAGGAGCTACCCGCTTCTCGGACAGCCTCTTCGCCAAGCAACGCAACAAGACCTCGTCCTAGACTTTTCTTTTTTTCACTCATTTTCTAATTCCTGCATTCTTTTTAATAATCTCGTCGGCTAAGGCTAAGTAGCAGTCTGCACCACGGCTTGCGCGGTCGTAATACTGGACGGGCTTACCGTGGGAGGGAGCTTCGGACAGTCGGACATTTCGGGGGATAACGGTAGCGTACACGTTGCCGGGGAAATGCCGCTTAACCTCTTCAGCCACTTGGATTGAAAGGTTTAACCGCGCGTCATACATAGTGAGGAGAACCCCCTCGATTTCGAGATGCGGATTCATGCTCTGCTTAACTGCACGGACTGTGTACATAAGGTCGGACAAGCCTTCCAGCGCGTAGTACTCGCACTGCACTGGGACAATTAGCGAATCGGCGGCTATTAGGGCGTTTAATGTAAGTATTCCCAAGGAGGGGGCGCAGTCGATTATTATAAAATCGTAGTCTTGACGAACCTGCTCCAGTGCAACCTTCAGTCGTTTTTCACGGTCAGGCAGGGAGATAAACTCGATTTCTGCGCCGGCTAAAACTTTGTTGGCAGGTAGTACATCAGCGTAGGGGGAGGTGACGATGGCTAGCTTTGTGGAGGTGCGACCGATGACGGTGTCATATATATTAGGGGCTGAGTTTTTGTTTACGCCAAGACCGCTAGTTGCGTTGCCTTGGGGGTCAAAGTCACAGAGGAGGACTTTGAAGCCTTTATCGTGGAGGGCGGAGACTGTATTTACGACGGTGGTGGTTTTGCCAACCCCACCTTTTTGATTTACGACTGCAATTATCTTTCCCAATAAAATTTTCCTTTCAGGCTGCCATGCTAAAAAAGTTTAGTATAAAAGTTTTGCTTGAGCTTTTTCAAAAGCTCATAGTTTTAAAAGGCAACGCCTTTTATCGAGTCGCTCACGACTCGAAATCCAACTCTGAGCCGCGCGAACCAAATAATCGTAAGAAGAAACGCAACACAGCGCAGGGGTGTTGCGCTAAAACTTGGGCGATACGGCGCGTGGGTTAGAGCGCGGTGCGTGGACAAGAACGGCGGTGCGCCGAGGACGTCGCACCCTACGAACGGTGAGGTTGGTGCTACTTTGGTCTACTCTCATATTTTCTTTCGTTCCGCTCATGCCGCGGGGGCACTTCCTTTACGAGGGGTGGTAAAGGAAGCAAAGCACCCTTTTTCCTCGCTCAAGTACCCATGGAACGTTTGCTGTGCGTGGTGGTTGCTTGCGTCCGATTCAACGTAGAATCGGTATATTTTGGGGGTGACATTAAATTTTTTGGATGGGGTTGGTGCTATATAATGTGGTTGTTGGTATGTTTGGGAGGTTACCACCCCGCCCGTTGGGCACCCCTCCACAGAGGGGAATTGGGTGCGGAGGGTTCTACTTTTAAGTTAAACAAAGTACGCAAGGTAAGAAATTCCCCTCTGTGGAGGGGTGCCCGAAGGGCGAGGTGGTTTCCATCGCTGATATAACCGTGGACGGCAAGAGCAGAGCCCTTGCCCTACGAGGGATTCACGATGTCGGCTTTGCGTATCTTAGAAATACTAGTATTAAACCACAAAGCATTGACAAATGCAAGGAAAACTTGGGAGAAGAGGAAATCCCTAAAATGTTTCACGTGAAACATTTTAGGGATAAGTGTTGGTATTACAGGGGTTGTAGGTCGTTGGTGGTTGAACTGCGGTAAAAATTTTGGGTATTTTGGGTGTGGTTTCGGGGCATATCAAAATTTTTTGAGGTGGGATTTTAGGATTGTTAAAAGTTCGGAGTTGGTGGGGGAGTTGTCTAGGTGTTCGTCTATTAGTTCTAGGATTCCCAGAAGGTCAAAAATTGAGAAGCTGTCTCTTACTAGAGATTTTAGCAGAAGTTTTAGTCTTGACAGAGTGATACGGTCGGGGATTACGCCGTCAACGCAAAAGGGTAAATCCTCGCGGAGCTTTTCAAAAAGTAACTTTACCATGTGGCGGTTTACATAGCTGTAGAGATTTTTGTACACTGCGTCCGTCAGTGCATCCAGTACAGTAACGCCGATTAGGTCGGGGTCTACGGATAAAACTTTGTCAAATACCACATGGCTGAAAACGGTTATTTTTACCTGTGACGGTGCGAAGTCCTGACCGTCCTTGAAGCGTATGGAGGGGATGAACACGCCTGTTTCCTGAAAAACGTTTTGTCTCAAGGTGCGGATTTCTTCCAGCAGCGTTTCCGTAATATGAGGCACGATTGCTAAGCCAAAGACTACGGACACCATGCCGTAATGATTGCCATACAAGGGATTGGGCGTTGCAAGGTCATATACGGTTTTTGGTTTGCAGGCAGAATCTGAATCCTCTGCACCTAACAGAAAGCTAAGACTTGCGCCGAGAATTGCAGACAAATCCATTAAGAGGTCAGTGTCTGGCAAGGTCAGAGCCCGCTCCCACTTGGAGATGGCTTGGGCTGATACTCCGAGCCGTGATGCCAGTTCCTCTTGAGTAAAGCCTTTTTCTTTTCGGGCGTTTGCAATTCTGAGGGCAGATGTGCTTAAATCAATCATAACAAATACCTCCTTTTTTTGAGTGTACTACTTTGATGGGTGTTTGTAAAGATATTGTTGGTTGAGTTGTTGGTAAACCGTAGAAAAATAGCAAATCGCCTGTCAAGCTGTAGCTTGACAGGCGATACTTGTTAGTAGAATTTGCAGAAGATTAATAGTTTTCCTTAAGAACCTCAAAATATGCTTGAGGATGAGCGCAGACTGGGCATTTTGCAAGGGCGGCTGTGCCTTCGTAGATATGACCGCAGTTGCGGCAAATCCAGAAAACCTTTTCGCCTTTTTTGAATACTAAGTCATTCTCAAGGTTAGTTAGCAATGCGAGGTAACGCTCCTCGTGGTGCTTTTCAATGTCAGCGACCTTGGTAAATAAGAAAGCAATGTCGTTAAAGCCTTCGGATTTTGCTTCTTCTGCAAAGGTAGCGTACATTTTTGTCCACTCAAAGTTTTCGCCGCCGGCTGCTGCTTTAAGGTTGTCGATTGTTGGCTTAATTCCGCCGCCTTCAAGAAGCTTAAACCACATCTTGGCATGTTCTTTTTCATTGTCGGCAGTTTCTTGGAAAATGCCTGCAATTTGCTCATAGCCTTCTTGTTTTGCCATTGCGGCAAAATATGTGTATTTATTTCGAGCCTGTGATTCTCCTGCAAAAGCGTCACGCAAGTTTTGTTCGGTTTTTGTTCCTTTTAATTCTGGCATAATAAACACCTCTTTCGGTAAAGATGACACTATTATAAACTACTTGCGGAAAAAAATCAAGCAATATTTATACTTATTATAAATTTCCTTTTTTCGCTAAAATATAAGTGAATATTTTGTGCAGTGAAGTACATACTATTTGCGAAAGATTATAAGCTTTCACTGTACAGGAGGATATAAAATGAAAAAAACAATTGCATTGGTTGTCATTATTGTTATGCTCGCTGCACTATTAGTAGCGTGCGGAACAACAGTATCACCATCACCTAGTATTTCCCCATCTAAATCGCCAAGTATGTCACCTAGTAAGTCTCCGTCTATGAGCCCTGCGGCAACGGGTACCAATTCGCCATCTATGTCACCTAGCGCATCTATGTCACCTAGTGCATCTATGTCGCCTAGTGCGTCTATGTCGCCGAGTAAGTCACCAAGTCCAAGTATGTCACCTAGTATGTCGCCAGCGACATCACCTACAACTTCAGTTTCTCCTTCATAAATATGGCGGATTAAAGGGACGCATGAGCGTCCCTTTTGTGTGTGGCGTGCACGCACCTGTCAGGCTCATTGCGCCCTCCGAGCGCAGAAAATAACCTTCCTCCGCTTATGACAAGACAGTAAACGCCGCTACGCAGCATTGACTGTCTTGTCAAACGCTACGAAAGGTAATTTTCTGACTACGGGCGATGAGCACCCACCTGTCAGGCTCGCGTCATGCTCCGAGCGCAGAAAAAATCTTCATCTCCGCTTATGACAAGCCAGTAAACGCCGCTACGCGTCATTGACTGGCTTGTCAAACGCTGCGATAAAGCATTTTTTCTGTCTCCGCATGGCGAGCACCCATACCCATTGACAAATCCCCCCAAAAACTATATACTAATACCCGAAACATGATACGCGCCCGTGGCTCAACGGATAGAGCATCAGATTCCGGTTCTGAGGGTTGGGGGTTCGAGTCCCTTCGGGCGTGCCATTGGCAATTTAGTAAATAGGCAGACTTTTTACAGGAGGTTTTTAAAAAATGGCAAATCAAAATGTTATAGAAGTTACGGCAGTTAATTTTTCAGAAACTGTTTTAGAGGCGAAGACACCGGTTATTGTTGACTTTTGGGCACCTTGGTGCGGTCCTTGCAGAATGGTTGGACCGATTATTGACGAAATTGCAGATGCAAATGTGGGCAAAGCCGCTGTTTGCAAGCTGAATGTTGACGAAGACGGCGCATTAGCCGCGCAATACGGCGTTATGAGTATCCCAACAGTGGTGCTTTTTAAGGACGGCAAAGAGGTCAAGCGTTTTGTCGGGGTTCAGCCTAAAGCGACCTACGAAAAGGAATTATCCGCACTTCAATAGACCGCACATAGGAGGTAATAGTATGGCACCCAAAAGTGTTCGCTCGTTCCGCAAGGCCATTGTCGGTGGGTTTAGCAAAAAAGATGTTGTTGATTTTTTGCATTCCTCCGCTAAAGAACGAAACGAGGAAATTGAGGCGTATCGTGCCGGAGCTGAAAAGCTTCGTGAAGAACGCGACCACTTTAAACAGTTAGCTACGTCCACAACCTCCTTGCAATCGGAAAATTCACATATTCAATCGGAAATCTCAAAAATGCAGCAGGATAACGTCCGTATGCAAGGTGAGCTTTCTCAATTAAAAGAGCTTATTAATAATCGTGACGCCAGAATTGCGGAGCTTGCAGGGGAAGTAATCGCTGTAAAGTCTCGCTCTGTTGAGCTTACTGAGGAAAATGATAGGCTTCGTTCCATTGCAAATGAAGTGGAAAACGAGCTTAGTCAGTACGCAGAATTTAGAGGCAAGCTGGCGGAAGCGGAAGCTGTTGCGTATAACCGTGCTGAAAAAATTGAGCAGGAGGCACGGCAAAACGCAGATAATGCCCGCGCTGAAATGATTCACTCTATTGGTGAGATTAAAAACCGTATAGACCTTATTAAAAGCGATGCGCTCAGTGTCACCTATAAAACCTTGCGAGAGCTTGATGCTGTCCGCGGTGTGTTGACGGCGTTTCCTGAGACATTTAATATTATTGAGCGTCAATTTTCGGAAATAATTGGAGATAACAAGCCAATTATCCGTCAATTTGTGCCTGAGCGGTTTGACGACTGATATGGAACGGCAGTTTAACGCAAAAGAGTTAAGCACCCTGTCAATTGATGAACTGAGTGCCGGAGAGATGATTTTACTTTCCGGCACTATTTATACTGCAAGGGATGCTGCGCATAAACGCATTACCGCAATGCTTAATAACAATGAACCGCTGCCCTTTGACATTAAAGGTGCGGCAATTTATTATGCAGGCCCCTCCGGCACACCAACGGGGAAGGTAATCGGCTCCTGCGGACCAACTACGTCCGGAAGAATGGACAACTTCGCACCAAGGCTCTACGGATTAGGACTGGCGGCGACAATCGGCAAGGGCGCACGAAGTCCGGAGGTTATCCGTGCAATCGTTGACAATAAAGGACTTTATCTTGCCGCCATTGGCGGTACGGGCGCATTGCTTGCGTCCTGCATAAAATATAGTGAGGCAATTGCATTCCCTGAGCTTGGCTGTGAGGCTGTGTTTCGACTGGAAGTTGAGCAAATGCCCTTAATTGTTGCAATAGACAAGAGAGGCGGAAACCTGTTTGACCATTAATAAACTCCTGCTGTCGGGAAGCTCCTTAAATCCACTTTCAGAATTTTATGTTGCTGCAATCAGTAAACTGGGAATTGACTGTACCATTTCGAATCCAAATAACGACCTTCCAAACCCGCTAGAATATGACGCATTACTGCTTTGCGGTGGCTTAGACGTTAATCCTGTTAGATATGGCTGCCATGAGGTACACCCTACCACTGAAATCGATGTGTTGCGTGATGACAGGGAGTTTAAGCTTTTTGCAGAATTTATGTATCACAGTAAGCCAGTTTTTGGAATTTGCAGAGGCTGCCAGCTAATAAATGTCGGCTTTGGAGGCACTCTTTGGCAGGACTTGCCAAGTCAGCATGGCATATCCCACGCTAATCCCCGGGATGTGGAAATGCTGACCCACTGCGTTACATGGTCAGACGGCAGTGTCCAGACTGTAAACAGTGCGCATCATCAGGCGATTAAAACCTTGGGTGAAGGACTTGTGGCTGTCGCTAAAAGTGAGGACGGACTGATTGAGGCAATTCGCCATGAAAAGCTGCCAGTTGCCGCTGTACAATGGCATCCTGAGCGAATGGAACAGAACTTGGAATTTTTGTTTAATATGGTGATTACTTGACAGTGCTTGTTGAAAAAATTTAGAGCGGAGGTACTTATGAAACATGTCATTGACCTCAATGACTTAGAAAGAGCTGAATGGGACGGTCTGCTCAGCAAAACCAACGAAATAATCGCATCACCTCTCGACTTCAAAAACGCCTGTTCAGGGCGGGTTTTGGCGTCGCTTTTTTATGAGCCGTCTACAAGGACAAGCTTTTCATTTCAAGCGGCAATGCTTCGTCTGGGCGGAGGCGTTTTTGGGTTTTCTGACCCTAATGCCACCAGTGCCGCAAAGGGAGAAACCTTGAAAGATACTATGGTTATGGTGTCGGGCTATGCAGACGTAATTGTAATGCGTCACCCAAAGGAGGGCGCAGCACGAGCGGCATCACTATACTCCTCATGCCCTGTGATAAACGCAGGTGACGGCGGACATCTCCACCCAACCCAAACTTTGACGGATTTGGCGACTATTACAAGGCTTAGAGGTAAAATTGACGGCGCAGTTGTGGGACTGTGCGGCGACTTAAAAAACGGCAGAACTGTGCATAGTCTGGTTCGTGCGCTGAGCCGTTATAAAGACATAAACTTGATTTTAATATCCCCAAGAGAGCTTGCGGTACCGCCGTATTTACGGCAAATGCTGAATGAAAGCTCTATGAAATTTATAGAGGTTACTAATTTAGAAGCCACATTGCCTCAGCTTGATTGCCTGTATATGACACGGATTCAAAAGGAGAGATTTATTGACCCTCTTGAATACGAGCGGTTGAAGGGCGTGTATGTTCTAACACCACAAAAGCTGAAAATAGCTAAGTCTGACCTTTTAATTATGCACCCTCTGCCGAGAGTGGATGAAATCCATGCGGGGGTGGATGAGGATGAGAGGGCGAAGTATTTTGTGCAGGCGGAGACGGGGATGTATGCCAGGATGGCGTTGATTATGTACTTGATTGGGGAAAAGGGCAAGGATTTTGTCCGCGAGCGGTCGTATAATGACAGTAGAATGTGCAAATATTCCAATTGTATTACGGCAATTGAGGGGTATTTGCCCGCAAAAAGTACTGAAGGCAGATGCGCATACTGCGACCACGAAATCTAATACCGATAGTAATATTAGCGGAGTTAATTACACCATGTAAAAAGTTTTGCATGAGCTTTTTCAAAAGCTCGTGGTTTTAAAAGGCAACGCCTTTTATCGAGCCTCTCAAGGCTCGAAAGCTAACTCTGAGCCGCGCGAACCAAATAGTCGTAAGAAGAAACGCAACACAGCGCAGCGGCGTTGCGCACGTCCCCTTGGCGATTTGGTGCGTAGACAAGAACGGCGGTGCGTGGGTTAGGACGGCGGTGCGTGGGTTAGGACGGCGGTGCGCCGAGGACGTCGCACCCTACGAACGGTGGATTGTTGCGGTTTGCGTAAATCGGCGTAGGGGCGAACTTTGTTCGCCCGAGGATTGCTGCATTTTATCTATAATCGCAAATCTTCCATCGTCCCGCTCATGCCGCGGGGGCACTTCCTTTTCCCGGGGCGGCAAAGCGATTGTCGGCAGACGTCTGCCGACATCGTGCCAAGCGCCCTGTTCGTCGCCAACATGCCCATAGAAAGTTTGCTGTGCATGGTGGTTGATTGAGTCCGATTCAACGTAGAATCGGTATATTTTGGGGGAGACATTAAATTTTGTTAGTAGGTTGTTGCACAAAAGTAGTAGCAAATTTCGGGCGAATAACCTCTCAAAACACAACAAACCTCGGGCGAACAAAGTTCGCCCCTACGCCGATTTACGCAAAATCCAGCAACCCCTCAGAGGACGGCAAGAGCAGAGCCCTTGCCCTACGAGAAACCTCCGAAAGCAACCCCGTACGACCGCAAGTGTCGCCCATACCAGACAATTACAGCACCCCACGCATCGTATCGCCTTAGTGCCGTGCGCAACGCTGTGTTGCGTTTTTTCTTACGATTATTTGGTTCGCGCGGCTTAGAGTTGGATTTCGAGCCTTGCGAGGCTCGATTTAAGGCTCTGCCTTAAATATCCGTAAGCTTTTGAAAAAGCTCAAGCAAAACTTTTAACATGGTCGACCTCGACCTAAAAACTTATAATAGATTATAAACTTCTAATTGTTTTCTAATGATACCTAAAAGACCCTCTCATTTTCATCTGGTATTATAGGTACATCAAACAACAGGAGGCAATAAAAAATGATAACACTTGAACAGGTTGAAAAACTAAGAGAAAAAACCAATGTCAGCTTCGAGGAAGCAAAAGTAGCCCTAGAAAATGCAAACGGTGACATGTTGGACGCTATGATCTATCTTGAAAAGCAAGGTAAGCTCACAACGCCACCCCAAGGCGGCACATATAACACCGCCGCCGATACTCAGCCTAAAAACGACACCACTAGTACATCAGCACCTAAAGCCGAGAAAAAGCCGGAGGAAACCTTTGGGTATCATGTGGGCAAATTCTTTAAATGGTTAGGCAGAATTATCCACAAGGGTAACATTAATCATTTGCAAATGGACAAAGGCGATGAGCAGATTTTAAGCTTTCCTGTCACGGCATTTGTCTTACTATTATGCTTCGGATTCTGGGTTGTACTGCCATTAATGGTTGTTGCACTGTTCTGCGGTTGCAGATTTAAGTTTTCAGGTCCTAACCTTGGAAAAGACAATATTAACAATGTAATGAACAAAGCGGCCGATACAGCTGACCAAGTTAAGAAGGATATCAAGGATGGTATCGACAAAGAATAATCAAATTTTCAGGGCGTACTATGGTGCGCCCTGTTGCACGAGGTGGAAGAAATGTCTATCATTTTAATGGTTGAGGACGAAGAAAAGCTTGCCAGATTTGTTGAGCTTGAGCTGACCCATGAGGGCTACCAAGTTTTAAAAGCCGAGGACGGACGTAAGGGGGTCGAGCTTTTCGAGGCAAATATGTCCTCAATAAGCTTAGTGTTGCTTGACATTATGCTGCCGGGGATTAACGGTATGGAGGTTTTGCGCCGCATTCGGAAGCAGTCTAAAGTGCCAGTTATATTGCTAACCGCGCGAGATAGCATCACCGATAAGGTTTTCGGGCTTGACGGCGGCGCAAATGACTATATTACCAAGCCTTTTGCGATTGAAGAGCTGTTAGCCAGAATCCGTGTTTGTCTTCGGAAAATTGAGAGCGTGACTGCCTCGGGTAACCATCTTTCACATGGTTTATTAAGCCTTGAAATTGACCGCCATGAGGCACGGTATGACGGTAAAAATCTTGAACTTACAAAGCGTGAGTTTGATTTGCTGCGCATTTTACTTGAAAATAAGAACATTATATTATCCCGCGATTCTCTTCTTGAAAGAGTGTGGGGTTATGATTATATCGGTGAAACCAATGTGG
>JAVBKA010000112.1:0-8593 GCA_031546715.1 Oscillospiraceae bacterium
GTTCTATGGGAATGTGGGCGACAAAAAGGGTGCTTTGCTTCCTTTACCACCCCTCGTAAAGGAAGTGCCCCCGCGGCATGAGCGGAACGAGAAAAAATATGCGATTACACCAAAGGTGCTGCAACCCTCGGGCGAACAAAGTTCGCCCCTACGCCAACCTACCCAAAACACAGCAACACCAAGGGGATGTGCGCAACGCCGCTGCGCTGTGTTGCGTTTTTCTCACGACTTTTTGGTTCGCGCGGCTCAAGGATGGGTTTCGAGCCTTGCGAGGCTCGATTTAAGGCTCTGCCTTAAAAATCTGTGAGCTTTTGAAAAAGCTCAAGCAAAACTTTTGCTCTGTTTATTCAAATTGTAGCCAGTTAGCTTTGAAATTGGTATCCGCTTGCTGGCTATAGCCTAGCTTGATGTTAATACGATTGGAGGAGGATAGCGTTATTGTCTGTTTAAGTGGCAACAGTAATGATGTCTCTTGCAAAATACTCAGACGTGTAATAAAAAATAGAGCTTCGGAAATATAGTCGTTCTTTATAACAATTTCCGCAAAGGGGGCATTTCTTCCATACAACCGAATACCTCCCGCAATTGAGGAAAACCGAATAACAGTGCCCTTTTCAGCGTCCTCACGGATGCTTTCAAAGACCCACTGAGCGTCCTTAAGCGCAGGAGATAGAGCGTCCGCCAATAGGCGGGCGATTTCTATTTTATCAGCCACGGGGTTATCAGAAAGATTCAATTGAAGCCTGCTTTCAAGCTCAGGACACTGATAGCGAATTCTTCCCTCAGGACTGACACGCAAGGTTCGCGCACCGTCTACGTACAATATTGTACCGTCTGCTTCCACCTGCTGAAAGGGGGTATCAACGTCAAAAAGCAGATTTTGAAACAGCGACAGCGAAAACAGCCTCAAGTCCGGAATCCGCTCATATGACAGCATGGGCAGGCGGTTGACCTCTGTGCTGATAGCAAAAAAAGAATCCTTCAATGCGCTACTGCCATAGGCAGAATATGCAAATTCTCCCACCGTACTGCCGTTTAGTTCTGCGGGCAGCTCAATAGGCAAAACATTTTCACATGAATAATACGTTCCTCCCGAGGTTTGGAAAAAAAGTATCAAGCCCCCTGCCGACTTTGAAAGCACAAGCCTCGACACAGTAAAAGGCATATCGCATTTCATAGTGAGCCACGCCCCCAGAGCATTCAGTGGCACAGGGTACGGATACTCAATGTAAAGCATTTGAGAGCTTAGTGCCGCAAGCCAATCACTTTCTGAGACGCCTTTCGCGGTTGTGGACGCTTCCAAGGCTTCGCCTAACAGCTTTTGCATACTGTTATCAAAGGCACTCCGCAGCTCGTCTGCGTTCCAAAGTGTTACCCGCAGAGGACCGTTGGTATCGCTTCGCAATGCCAAGGTTATGGGCATAGAGGCAGGTACATATTCCCAGTTTTCGGGCGCAATAGTGACGACTGAGGGCTTTTCCACAAAGCCGGTGGCAATCATGGCCTTTTTCAGCCATGAAAAACCGCCCGTATCCCACATCGACGGCTCATAGACCCATGAAACCAGAGTTAATACAAGTGTCGATAAAATCAAAAGCACCAGCGTTACTGACTTAAAGGCTTCTCCCGCAACGCTTACATGGCGTGTCTTCTTCTTTCGTATTATCATATTTTATCAGCACCGCTAACTGGCAGCGTAACGGTCACAGAGGTTCCCACATTTACTGCGCTGTTCACGCGAATAGACCCCTTGTGCTTGTCAACAATTTCCTTTGCGATGGCAAGACCTAGACCTGTTCCCCCTGAGCTTCGTGAACGAGCCTTATCCACACGGTAAAACCGCTCAAAAAGCCGCGGGATATCGTCACTGGGTATGCCTATACCGTTATCGCTTACTGTCACCCACACATTTTTCGGGGTAGTGCCGCAGGTAATGGTTATTTCTCCGCCGTCAGGGGTGTATGTTATTGCGTTGCCCAAAATGTTAATATAAACCTGCTCAAGGCGTTCACGGTCGCCAAATATAAACGGAATTGTACCCTTTATCTCCACAGTCAGGCGGTGATGGTGGCGTTCTGCCTCGATATGCATTAGCTCCTGCATTTTAGAAATCATCAGTGCAAAGTCAAATTCGCAGACGCTCCAATCCATTTTGCCGTAGTCAAAACGGCTCAGTGTAAGTAAATCCCGCACAAGCCTCGTCATGCGGTCAGCTTCATTGACAATAACCATTGAAAAGCTTTTAATGGTTTCGGGGGGCAGGTCGTCAGAATTAATGAGCGTTTCGGCGTAGCTTTTAACATTCGTGAGGGGGGTGCGAAGCTCATGGGAAACGTTGGAAACAAACTCACGCCTGACTTCGTCAAGCTTTGTAAGCTCGGTGATATCATGGATAATCGCCATGATACCGCCCTCCTGCGCGCCGTCTATGCCAAAGGGAGCGAAGAAAATTTGCAAATTTCGGTCGCCTTGCTTGGTTAGGTGCTCCTCATAATCAGGGGGCTTGATTTTTGCAAGCTCCTCAAGAGTGGTTACCTGACCTAAAATACCGCTGAAAGTTGGCTCTTGGTCAGATTTTATGGACAAAAGCCGTGTTGCGGCGGGGTTAATATGTAGCAGTGCGCCATCCCGAGTAAACGCCACCATGCCGTCTGTCATGTATACAAACAAAGTACCAAGCTTGTCGCGCTCACTGCCGACAGCGTCAATGGTTTCCTTTAAAACTTTGGACATGTTGTTAAAGGTTTTAGTTAATACGCCGATTTCATCCGAGGAGTGGATTTCCAAGGGCTTTGAAAAGTCGCCGTTTGCCACCAATGCCGCTGAGCGGGTAAGACTTTCGATAGGCGTAGTCATGGTTTTTGAAAGTAAAAAAGCAAGAAAAATAGATATTAAAAATCCAAATAAAACAGCATTTAAAACAATGGAAACTAACTGCGCCGTCAACCGTTGCAGGCTTTCGCGTGAGTCCTTGATGTACACAATGTAGCGGCTTCCGTTTGCCCCCGCAAAGGGGACAGCGCAGTCAAAAAAGCTGTCATAAAGGCGGGTTACGACAGCGGGAGCTTGAGTTTCGATTGCGGTGAGTATGTTTGGGGTAATGTTCACCTCGGAGGCTTCGTCACTGAGAACCTCGCCGTTTTCACCGTTGAGAATGTAGAAAAACCGCTGACGACCGTCAATACCTAAAAGCGCAGACCGTGCTTTGACAGCACCAGAAAGCTGCGCAACGGCGTTATCGCCCTGAGCAGCCGTTGTCAAATCCTGAACAAACTGTACATTTTCCGAAAAAGCCTCAGTCATTTGACGACCAAATTCACTTTTATAGAAATTAGCGACGCTGGTAATTAGAAAAACGCCCACCACCGCCATAAGGGAGATGATGAGCAGCAATAAAATTACAACCAGCTTCATATGGAGCTTTTTAAACATACGTACCTCTAAAATACACGACAAACATCAGTCGCTGTTGAACAAATACCCTGTTCCGCGCCGAGTGAGAATATACATAGGCTCGGCGGGATTGTCCTCAAGTTTTTCACGAAGCCTGCTGACGGCTACATTGACTGTACGCAAATCGCCGTAAAATTCAAAATTCCAAACCTTTTCCATTAGCTCTTCACGGCTGATAACCTTGTTTTTGTTGTTATACAAATACATGAGCAGGTCATATTCACGCTGACTAAGCTCTACTAGCTTGCCGTCCTTAGTAACGTCCATGCGCCCAGTGTGGATTGACAGGTTACCAACGGCGATAACATCGCCGACAACCTCGGTGTCGTGATTTAGCTCCCGACCTGTCCTGCGAATAATTGCCTTGACACGGGCGAGAAGCTCTTTTATGGAAAAGGGCTTGGTCATGTAATCATCTGCGCCCAGTTCAAGACCTAAAACTTTGTCCGTTTCGTCCTCGCGGGCGGTTAGAAGAATAATCGGCGTAAAAATGTCGGTTTGGCGGATGGTTTTACATACCTCGAAGCCGTTCATTTTGGGGAGCATTACATCCAGTAAAATCAAATCAGGGTTAAGCGTTTGCGCCATTGATAAGCCGTCCGCCCCGTCATACGCCGTGATAGTGTCGTACCCAGCCTTTTTCAAATTGAATTCAACGATATCCACAATGCTTTTTTCATCATCAACTATTAGTACTGTTTTACCCATACAACCTCCGATTCGGAGAGGCAATTTTGCCTATATTTTATTCATTTGAATATATTTCATCACTGCCGCAACAGTTTTAGCGTCTTGAATTTCGTCCTTGAGAATCATGTCCACCACCTCGGACAGCGGCTTGCGGACTGTTTCCACAAATTCGTCCTCGTCGGGGTTTGTGCTGGTCATGGTAAGCCCTTTGACAAGGTAGAGATAGATGCGCTCCGAGCAATAAGCCCCAGTGGGGATAATTGTGCCCAAAGAGGTGCAGGTTTCGGCTATATAGCCCGTTTCCTCCGTAAGCTCCCGCAGACCTGCATCCATAGGGGATTCACCCTTTTCAAGCTTTCCGGCGGGTAGCTCAAGCATAACCTGCCCCGCTCCGTAACGGTATTGGGTGACCATAATCACGTTCTCGTTTTCATCAATGGCGAGGACGGCGACACCGCCGTTGTGCAGAACTCTCTCCCTAGGGACGATTGCGCCGTTGGGTAGCTCGACCTTGTCAACCTCCACGGTGAAAACCTTGCCCGTGAAGATAGTTTCTCCCGAAAGCTTTTTTTCGTCAATTATCATTTATTTATATCCTTCGGGGTTTTGAGATTGCCAACGCCATGCGTCAGCGCACATTTCCTCCGCAGTATGCACTGCCGACCAACCGCCAAACAGGCGGTGCGCCTTTGCGGGGGTGCAGTAACATGAGGCGATATCGCCGGGGCGGCGTTCTGAAAATTTCTGCGGAATGGTATGCCCTACGGCTTTTTCAAAGCCGTGAATCAGCTCTAAAACGCTTGTGCCGTGACCTGTTCCAAGGTTTACAGCCTCAACACCTGTATGGGTGTCAAGATAGGTAAGGGCGGCCACATGACCGCTGGCAAGGTCTAGAATATGGATGTAATCTCGGACGCCTGTACCGTCGGGGGTGTCGTAATCATTGCCTGTAACGGCAATGTAGGGCAGTTTGCCAATGGCGGCTTGGGTGATAATTGGGGCGATGTTGTTGGGGATTCCCTGGGGAGCATCGCCGATTTTCCCTGATTTATGCGCGCCGATTGGATTAAAATACCTAAGGAGAATTACCGACCATTCAGTGTTTGCATGAGCAACGTCACGAAGTATCTGCTCATTCATCCACTTAGTCCAGCCGTACGGATTGGTGCAACCACCGGTGGGGTGAGTTTCGTCAATGGGTAAATAGTGGGGCGCGCCGTACACAGTGGCGGAGCTGCTGAAAATCAGGCGAGTGACATCGTATTTCTTCATGACCTCGCATAAAACTATTGTGCCCAAAAGGTTGTTTTTATAATACTCCAAGGGTTTAGCCACGGACTCTGCCACAGCCTTGTAGCCCGCGCAGTGGATAACAGCGTGGAAATTATGTTCCTTAAACAGCGTATCCATAGCCACTTGGTCACAAATATCGGCTTCGACCACTGAAAAATGTGAGCCATGAGGTTTTAAGGAATTTAGACGAGTAATAATTTCAGGGCAAGAATTATAAAAATTGTCAACAATTATGGCTTCATATCCTGAATGAAGCAGCTCAAGCACCACATGTGAGCCGATAAAGCCTGCTCCGCCTGTAACTAGAATTTTTTTCATAACGACCTCCTTGCGGCAATCACCGCTCTGAAAATTTTACTAAAGTAAGTGCGGATTAACCCGGTAGTAAAAATATGCTTGCATATTTTTACGAAAAGCGCAGGCGCATAGCAATGCCTTCCAAGGCATTGCTGGGTGCCGGAGCGACAGGGTTAAGGGAGCATGATAAACAGTAAGTGCGATATAGCCTGACGGCGAAAAGCCTTACAATCTAAGGCTATATTTAGCCAAGCCGAGGAAACATTGCGTCCCCTTTTTTCACAGGGAAATCCATAGAATAAGGCTTAGATAGACTGTCCCATGTCTGCCCCGCATGGTCAATACCCAGTTGAGCGGACATTTTTGCGCTGGTTTGCGGAATTATGGGCAAAAGTAAAACGCCGATTACGCGGAGCGTATGACAAAGTGTACCCATTACAACCATGAGTTGGTCTTTTTTATCAGGGTCTTTTGCAAGAACCCACGGGGCGGTTTCGTCAATATATTTATTGCCGCGGTCAATAAGCTTCCAAAGCTCCGTTAGAGCTTGCTGAACATGGAGGGTGTCCATGTGCTCGGTGTAGGAAGCGGTAACCTGCTTAATTAAGGCTTGCATATTTTCGTCACAGCCTACCGTAGTAAGTGAGCCGAAGTATTTTTCCACCATGGCGACACTTCTTGACAGCAAATTGCCTAAGTCGTTGGCAAGGTCTGTGTTGTATCGGGCGGTTAAAAGCTCGCGGGTGATAGTGCCGTCGCCTGAGTAGGGCAGCTCACGAAGCATATAGTAGCGCAGACCGTCAACACCGTACTCATCGGCAAGCTCATCAGAGTACAGCACATTTCCGAGAGACTTACTCATTTTACCGCCGCTCATGCTAAACCAACCATGCCCGTAGAGCTGCATGTAAAGCGGTTCGCCCAGTGCAAGGAGCATACAAGGCCAGTATATGGCGTGGAAGCGGACTACATCCTTACCTACAACGTGAACATCGCAGGGCCAGAACTTTTTGTAAAGGTCGCCATGATTGCCGTCTGCACTGTAGCCAAGGGCGGTGATGTAATTAGAAAGGGCATCAATCCAGACATACATAACATGTCCAGTGTCAAACTCAACGGGCACTCCCCAAGTAAAGGACGAGCGGGTGACGCATAAATCCTGCAAGCCGGGCTTTAAAAAGTTGTTTACCATTTCATTTTTTCGGGATTCCGGCTGAATAAAGTTAGGATTTTGCTCAATATGCTTCATAAGCTTGTCGGCATAGAGAGACAACTTAAAGAAATATGCTTCCTCACTTGCACGCTCAAGAGGACGTCCGCAGTCAGGGCAAAGGCGTTTGCCGTTTTGCTCGGCGGCTTGGGTGTCGGTGTAAAAGCTTTCGTCAGGAGTGCAGTACCAGCCCTCGTATGAGCCTTTATAAATGTCGCCCTTGTCATAAAGCTTTTTGAAAATGGTTTGGACTGTCTTTTTATGATGGTCATCTGTAGTGCGGATGAAGTCGTCATAACTGATTTCCAAGCGGTCCCAAATTCTTCTAAGCTCACCGGTGACGTTATTAACCAAGGCTTGGGGCGTGATACCTTCCTCGGCGGCTTGCTGTTGAATTTTTAAGCCATGCTCATCAGTGCCGGTGAGAAAATAAACATCCTCACCCAGCAGACGATGATAGCGCGCCACAGCGTCAGCCACAACGGCGTCAGTAGCATTGCCCACATGGGGAACCTTTGACGCATAGGGTATGGCGGTGGTAATATAGTACTTTTTCAACCTAAATCCTCCAAATGAGCTTGGCGTACTCAGCTACGCTACGGTCTGATGCAAATACGCCCGAAGCGGCAATATTCAGCAGTGAGGAGCGATTCCAAGCATCCTTATCAGCGTATTTTTTACTGACTTCGCTTTGAATATCCACATAGGAGCGGAAATCAGCAAGGAGCATGTAATGGTCGGCAGGACCGTTGCCTCCGATAATCAGTGAGGAGGTGATGTCGTTGTACTCAACTCCGCCGAAAACGCCTTGTGAAATCTGGTCAAGGATACGCTTTAGGTCAGGGTCTTTGTCGTAATAGCTGTATGCGTTGTAGCCGCTGACGTTCAGCTTCTCAACGTCCTCCGTGGTAAGACCGAAGATGAAAATATTGTCGTCGCCCACGTTGTCGTGAATTTCAACGTTTGCGCCGTCAAGAGTACCCACGGTAAGCGCGCCGTTAATCATAAATTTCATGTTGCCTGTACCAGAAGCTTCTGTTCCCGCAACGGAAATCTGCTCGGAAAGCTCTGACGCAGGAATAAGAATTTCAGCAAGTGAAACACGGTAATTCTCCAGGAATAAAACTTTTATGCGCCCATTAACATCAGGGTCGTTGTTAATAGTGTTGGCAACGTCACCGATGAGGCGGATAATTCTTTTTGCGCGATAGTACCCCGAAGCGGCTTTTGCGCCAAAGTAGAAGGTGCGTGGCTGCATTTCAATGCTCGGATTATCCTTAATTTGATTGTAAAGATGAATGATGTTCAAAACGTTTAAAAGCTGACGCTTGTATTCGTGCAAACGCTTAACCTGAGAATCAAACATTGAGGAGGGGTCAACTATAACCTTTTGGGTATCGGCTAAATATTTCGCAAAGCGGTTCTTGTTTTTAGTCTTAACCTCTGCCAGCTTTGCAAGTACAGTTTTATCGTCAGCGTATTTTCTAAGACCTGTCAGCATTTCGGCTTCTTTGAGATATCTGTCGCCGATAAGCTCTTTAATTAGGGCGTGAAGGTCAGGGTTAATCTGAGCAAGCCAACGGCGGTGGTCTATGCCGTTGGTGACGTTTAAGAATTTGCCCGGTGCCATTTCATACTCGGACTTAAAGA
>JAVBKA010000142.1:0-30334 GCA_031546715.1 Oscillospiraceae bacterium
TTGGAACGCTCCTGACGGCAAAACCTATGTAAGAGTTATAGACTATAAATCTGGAACACAGGGGCTAGATTACTCAGAGGTATATGCAGGCGTAAACATTCAGCTTCCGCTGTATTTAAGCGCGGTCGTAAAGACCACAGCGGCAGTGTTTGAGGGCAAAAGCCTTGCGCCCGCAGGACTTCTGTATATTCCTGCAAAAGAAGCGTTGTTAAGCAGTAAAAAGCCGATTACCGATGAAAAAGCACTCGAGGAGCAGAAAAAAGCTCTAAAACGCAAGGGGTTAATCCTTGGTGAAGACTTTGTTATCTCTGCAATGGAGCAAACGGAGGACAACAACTTTCTCTACCTTCCCATCAAATATAAACAGGACGGCAGTTTGTACAGCACATCTCAAGCGGCGGACAAGTCTCAGCTGGATATGCTGCTTCGGCACGTTGATAAAATTACCGAGGTGGCGGCAAAAGCATTGATTTCTGGGGATGTTTCAGCCAATCCCCTAACGTATTCACGCAAAAGCTCCGAGTGCGACCGTTGCGATTATAGACTTTGCTGCCATTTCGATGAGAGAATTGACATTGCGGCAAAAATCAACAAGATAGATAAAAAGGCATTTTTTAACATACTAGAGAATGACCAACTAGGAGGTACTCACGATGAGTAAACCCTCTTCACTACAGCTTACACCGAACCAACAGCTCGCCGTGAGCCTTCGAGACAGAACAATTTTAGTCTCCGCAGCCGCTGGCGCAGGAAAAACCAGAGTACTGGTCGAGCGGCTATTAAGCTATGTCACAGATGAAAAAGACCCCAAAAATGTGGACGATTTTTTACTGGTGACATATACCAGAGCCGCGGCGGCAGAGATGCGGAGCAGAATACTCAAAAGAGTAAACGAATTAATCGAAGAATATCCAGAGGACGACCACCTGAGAAAGCAGCCCGCAAAGGTTCTCAGCGCACATATCGGTACGTTGCACGGCTTTTGCCTAGAGCTAGTCCGAGAATTTGCCCCGCTTACGGACTTGCCCATTGGTTCTCGAGTTGGCGACGACACGGAGCTGAGCTTAATCAAGCAACAGGTGATGGATTCTCTGCTAGACGAGCTGTTTGACATTCAAGCCGAGCAAGGCGACGATAGCAATATTTCTAAGTTTATCAAGTACTGCGTTACCATGCGCGGTGACAGCAGGCTGTCCGACATTGTGATGAGCGCATGGGAAAAGCTGCATATTCATCACGCACCCATAGAGTTTTACGAGGTCTTTATCAAAGGCTTTGTCAGCCATGCAAACACATGGGAGGGCTTACTACTTGGCCAGTACGAAAGTAAGCTGAATAATGTTGAAAGCACTCTAAAAAGCGTCATAAGCTCAATCACAGACCCCGAAATTATCTTGAAATATTTAACAGTAATTCAGCAGGAGCTTACCTGTTTACAGCTTATCCAAACTGCATTTTCAAAGGACTGGGATTCTGCGGTTAGTCAACTTCAAAATACGGAAATCCCATCGTTAATAGTTCGAAGCAAGAAAATAGTTGAACTTGAGGAAGTAAGCATGCTAAAATCAGCACACGTTGGATTTAAAGAGCTAATTGAGGAGTTAAATGACTGCTTCAATCGTCCTTCTGCTGATACGATTGAAGAGCTTCTTTCTGTCCACCCTATTATCCTTGGCATGTGGGAGGCGACACAGTTATTCGAGGAAAAATACTCCTCTGAAAAATCAAAGCGCAAGCTTCTTGATTTCGACGACCAGCTTGACATAACTCTCAAACTTTTGCGGAAAGACGACGGAACGCCTTCGGATATTGCGGCGTCCGTGTCTAGTCGTTTTACTGAAATTATGGTAGACGAATATCAGGACATAAACCACAAGCAAGATAGTATTATCAATCTGCTCTCAAAAAATGAAAAAAATCTTTTCTACGTCGGTGATGTGAAGCAGTCCATATATCGTTTTCAAAACGCAGACCCGAATATATTCGTCAGCAAATATACACGCTTTCAAACCTATTCTGAGGAGGCAAATCCTAGACCTTGCAAAATTTTACTATCAGAAAACTTCCGTTCAAAGCCCCAAATTTTGGACGGAACAAACCATGTATTTCAACATTTAATGACAAAAACTAACAGCGAAATAGAGTACAACGACCCACTAATTTGCGGCAAACCCGATGACATTGGCGCAATTAAATACATTACAGTACAAATTGACAATACATTCGAAGACGAGGCAAAATTGCAAGCCGCACGGGTTGTTGCCTCTGAATTAAAGAGCATGATAGACGCAGGCACAGCAGTGCCATCTGATTGTACAATTCTGCTCCGCTCAATTAAGGACAGCGCGTATTATTACCAAAAAGCCTTAACCGAAGCTGGGATTCCAGTTTCAACTCAAACGCATTTATCCGATTTATTCGAGACTATCGAGGTAAAAGCGATTACCTCAATGCTGTATGTTATTGATAACCCAAGACAGGATATACCATTAATTGCCGCGCTGAGATGTCCCATTTTTTCGTTTACGTCAGACGATTTAGCCGCACTTCGGACAATTGACCAGAAGAAGTCACTATTTGAATGCTTACTGGTCGATTCAAACCCAAAATCCGTATATTTTATAACTCAGCTAGATAAATGGCGACTTCTCGCATCAGAATGGCCCGTTTGGAGACTTGTAAGCCATATTATCAATTCAACTCAGCTTTTGTCCCTATGCGGTGGCATGGCAGAGCAAAACCTTGCGGCTTTTTGCAGTATCTCCAGAATGTCCCCCGCTGTCCAAATCAGCGAGTTTATGGTTTGGCTTAATAGAGTACTGGAAAGAAGTAAATTTGACGTTCCGTCTGCGTCACCCTCAGGCGGTTCTGCGCAGATTATGACCATTCATAAGTCGAAGGGCTTGGAGTTTCCTGTCGTTGTCCTTGCAGACACTGACTCTGCGTTTTTTTCTCAGGATTTGTATGAACGACTGCTAATTCACCCTGAATATGGCATCGGGATTAAAAAGAGGAGCAAAAACTCGGAATTCCCTACCATTTCCCACATGGCTGTGAGCAAAAAGATGATGTGGGAGAAGCTATCCGAGGAGTTGCGGCTTTTGTATGTTGCCATGACGAGAGCAAAGAACACCTTAGTATTTGTTTCCAGCAGCAAGGACGAGGGTTTCACCTTTGAAGCATGGATGGCGGAGCTAAACGCTAGGCAAGACCAGACAGTTATATTAAAAAACTCTAGCTACTCAAATTGGCTTAGTTACGCTGCCGATATTGAAAACTGGGAATTTGTAACAGCTTATCCGCCCAATATAAACATCAACAACGAGCTTAATCTTGTGCCTGAGGATGAAATAGTATCAGAGAAAAGATCAGAATATGCTCATTTAAGAGCAATAGCCTTACCTAGTAAGCTAACTGCATCCGAGTTAAAGGGACGATTTTACGACTTTGAAGTCATGTCAGATAGTCCTGCAACATCCGAGGCATTTGACAACGATAACTTTGAAATACCCGACTTTCACGATTTAAAGCAGAAAAAATCACTGACTGCCGCCGAAAAAGGAACTGCCCTGCACTTGGTAATGCAATGCATCGAACTAAAAAGCTGCGTCAGTTTAGACGGCGTGAAGGCAGAGCTTGCAAGACTTCGGCACATATCCACGTTGTCCGAAGAGCAGTATGTTTGCATTGAGCCTAAAAAAATACTTAACTTTTGCCAAAACCCACTGGGACAAAGGCTTTTGAACGCCAGTGAGTGTCATAGAGAATGCAAATTCTCCATTCTTTCAAAGGCGGGCGAATTGCTTAAAGGCGAACCAAATGACGAAGAAATTCTTCTCCAAGGCGTTGTAGACTGTTTTTTTGTAGAGCCTGACGGAGTTATAATAATCGACTTTAAAACAGACAGAATCAGTCACGGCGAAGAACATCTGCGCGCCGAAAATTACAGATTACAGCTTGAAACCTATGCCCATGCAGTTCAGGCAATGACAGGTAAGCCAGTTATAGAAGCTTGGCTATACTTTTTTGCAACAGATACAGCGTATAAAGTCGATAACGAAAGTTCGCATACAGAACAAAACCCCCTCAAATGAGGGGGTTTTGTTCTGTATGAAAGCCGAAATCTTATCGATAGCCGTGATTTACTTAATTTGACTTGTATTGACTTTACCTAGGTTTATGCTACTTGACTTCGCTCTTCAACGCTTCGACTACATCAAGCTTTTCCCATGGCAAATCTAAGTCGTTTCTGCCAAAGTGACCATAGGCTGCTGTTTGTTGGTAAATCGGTCTGCGCAAGTCTAGGTGCTTAATGATACTTTGCGGACGGAAATCAAAATGTTCGCAAACAATTTGAGCAAGTCTTTCATCAGAAATTACGCCTGTTCCAAAGGTATCAACAAGAACGCTTACAGGGCGGGCTACACCGATAGCATACGCAAGCTCAATTTCGCAACGTCTTGCAAGTCCTGCTGCAACAATGTTTTTAGCGGCATAACGAGCCATGTATGCGGCACTGCGGTCAACCTTCGTGGGGTCTTTGCCTGAAAATGCGCCGCCGCCATGACGGGCATATCCGCCGTAGGTGTCAACAATAATCTTGCGTCCTGTCAGACCTGAGTCACCTCTAGGGCCACCCACAACGAAGCGTCCAGTTGGGTTAATATGGATTTTTGTATCTGCGTCAATCCACTTTGAAGGAATAATTGGGTCGATTACTGTCGCCATAACACCCTTGCGAATGTCCTCGATGCTGACATCATCGCTGTGTTGGGTTGAAATGACAATTGCTTCGCAACGTGCAATCTTTCCAGCGTCGTCGTATTGAACGGTAACTTGGGATTTTCCGTCTGGACGAAGCCACTGTACGCCTTTTTCTTTGCGAACCTTTGCCAACTGTCTGCTTAGTGCATGTGCGTAAAAAATTGGTGCAGGCATCAACACTTCGGTTTCGTCGCAAGCATAGCCGAACATCATGCCTTGGTCGCCTGCGCCGATTAAATCATCGCTGTTGTGCTCAGTTTTAAATTCTTGGCTGTTGTTTACACCCATTGCAATATCTGGGCTTTGCTCGTCAATAGTCGTTAGAACAGCGCAGGATTTTGAGTCAAAACCGATTGCAGGGTCATCGTAGCCAATTTTTTCGATGGTTTTGCGAACAATTGACGGGATGTCTACGTATGCGTCAACTGTAATTTCACCCATTACCAATGCCATACCTGTGGTAACGATTGATTCACATGCAACTCTTGCATTTGGGTCTTTTGACAAAATAGCGTCAAGTACTGCGTCGGAGATTTGGTCGCACACCTTGTCGGGATGTCCTTCGGTGACTGATTCTGATGTAAATAATTTCATTTCTATACCCCTATCTTAGAATTTAGTTTGATAATCAAGTTGTTCTTGTGTGAGTTTATCTATGGTAATGCCCAACGCAGCTAATTTATAAGCCGAAACGCGCTCATCGATAATATGCGGTACAGGATAAACGCCCGCTTTTAAGTTTTTACCGTTTTTCAGCATTGCCTCAAGTGCGAGAGCTTGAACGGCAAAGCTCATGTCCATAATTTCTACTGGATGACCGTTTCCGGCGGCAATATTGCAAAGGCGACCTTCTGCAATGACGTTAAGAATTTTTCCGTCACTTAACTTGTAGCCCATTAGATTAGCTCTGCGTTCGTATGGCTTAGCGTTTTGGTTTAGCCATGCCACATCAACCTCAAGGTCAAAATGTCCTGCGTTTGAAAGTATTGCGCCGTCCTTCATGACATCGAAATGACGCTTGACAATAATGTCCTTCACGCCTGTTACTGTGACAAAAATGTCGCCTAAGGACGCAGCTTCGTCCATTGACATTACGGTGTAACCGTCCATAACCGCTTCAATTGCCTTGACTGGGTCTACCTCTGTGACAATGACGTGTGCGCCAAGTCCGCCCGCCTTCATGGCAACTCCTCTGCCGCACCAGCCATAACCTGCAACAACCACAGTTTTTCCCGCAACCTGAACATTAGTAGTTGACATTATCGCGCTCCAGACAGATTCGCCTGTGCCGTAACGGTTGTCAAATAAATGCTTCATGTCAGCGTCATTTACAGCGTAGTACGGATGATTTAGAACTCCGCTGGCAGCCCGTGAGTGTAGCCTGTGAACGCCTGTAGTCGTTTCCTCTGTGCCGCCGATAAGGTTGTCCGCTAAGTGCTTGTAATTTCCGTGAAGTAGATTTGTTAAGTCGCCGCCGTCGTCGAGAATAAGATGAGGCTTGCATTCAAGCGCGGCAACTAATTGCTTCTCATATTCCTCTTCATTACAGCCGCGGAAAGCGAAAACATTGACGCCAAGGTCGGCAAGTCCCGCCGCAACGTCGTCCTGTGTAGACAAAGGGTTACAGCCTGTGGCATATACATCTGCGCCTCCAGCTTTCAACGTCAGAGCAAGACATGCGGTTTTAGCTTCAAGATGAACGCTGGTTGTGATTTTATAACCTGAAAACGGCTTAGTTTTGAGAAATTCTTTCTCAATTTCAGTTAAAGCAGGCATATATGAGCGAGCCCATTCAATTTTCTGCTTTCCGAAGGGGGCTAAAGAGGGGTCTTTTAAAATAGCCATTGGAGAGATCACACCTTTACATATCGAAATTTTATGTTATAATAGCAGACATACCTAAATTCAATCCACTTTTACCCATTGCGTATACCATGTAGTGTACCACAAGTGTTTTCAAAATACAAGAGCTTGTTTAATAATACTAATATAAGGAGTGTATTTATGATTAAGGAAGTTGCAATTATTGCGTCACGTATCAGCGAAATGCGTGATATCTGCGGATTTTCAGCAGAAGAATTAGCTTCAAAGCTTGAAATTCCTGTTGAAACCTATGAAGGCTACGAAAGTAGCGGCTTGGACATACCCATAAGCGTGTTGTACAAGCTTTCGGCAATATTTCAGGTTGACCTCAACGAGCTTCTCACAGGGAACACCCCGCATCTTAGCACCTACTGTCACGTAAAAAAGGGTAACGGGCTGGCGGTTGACCGCTATCCTGGCTATAATTTCAAAAGCCTTGCCTATACCTATAAAAATAGGCTTTTAGAGCCGCTTTTAGTGACCGTCGAGCCTAGCGACCACGACCCTGCGCTAGTAACGCACTCAGGGCAGGAGTTTAATATTTGCTTGGAGGGTACAATCGAAGTTTTGTTTGACAGGAAGCGGATTGTGCTCGAAACAGGCGACAGCTTATATTTTAACCCAACCCATCCTCATGGTCAGCGAGCAATCGGAGGAACGGCAAAATTTCTAACAATTATCACACAATGAGGTATCAGTATGCTTAAAAGATTTCTTCCCAGAATTGAATTTTCATCGTATGAGGATTTTTCATCGAATTATAAGCTAACCGTACCTGATGGTTTTAACTTTGGCTTCGATATTGTTGACCAATGGGCGGTTACCGAGCCTGAAAAGCGCGCCCTTGTCTGGTGTGACGACCATGGAAATGAGCGAATTTTTACTTTTAAGGATATTTCCGTACTTTCTAATAAGGCGGCAAACTGGTTTATTTCCCAAGGCATCAAAAAAGGTGACAGAGTTATCCTAATCCTTCGCCGCCGTTGGGAATACTGGGTTTGTGCGGTTGCACTGCACAAGCTTGGGGCTACACTTATTCCCGCATCACTACAGCTAACGTCTAAGGATGTGAGCTATAGAGTATGTGCCTCTGGGGCAAAAATGATTGTTTGCTTAAATGATGACGGTCTTTTGTCTCAGGTTGAGCAAGCAGATCTGACAATTTCCAAATGCGTCATAAACCAGAGTAAAAACGGCTGGACAACCCTTGATTTTGAAGCATGTTCCGAGGTGTTTATACGACCAGAAGGTGAAAACGCCACTAAAAACAGCGATTTAATGCTAATGTACTTCACCTCTGGCACTACAGGAATGCCGAAGATGGTGCAACATGACTTCACGCACCCATTGGGGCATATTGTAACTGCACATTATTGGCAAAAAGTCGTTGAAAACGGTCTGCATATGTCTGTTTCTGATTCTGGATGGGCAAAGTTTGGCTGGGGTAAAATTTACGGTCAGTGGATATGCGGGACTGCCGTTTTCGCCTATGACATGGATAAGTTTGTACCAAAAAATCTGCTGGAAAAATTGCAACAGTACAAGGTCACCACCTTCTGCGCTCCGCCTACTATGTACCGCTTTATGCTTCAAGAAGATATTACAAAGTATGATTTGTCCTCTATAAAACACTGCTGTAACGCAGGTGAGCCGCTAAATCCAGAGGTTTTCAACAAATTTCTCGAGCTTACTGGACTAGAGCTTAACGAAGGCTTTGGGCAGTCTGAATCCAGCGTGCTCATAGCAAACTTTCAGTGGTTCGAGCCTCGCCCCGGCTCAATGGGCAAGCCATCGCCGCTGTATAATGTTGACCTTATTGACGCTGACGGAAACTCATGCGAACCGGGTGTTGAGGGTGAAATCGTAATACGAGCCGTGGGCGAAGATAACGGTCTATTCAGAGGCTACTTAGGCGACGAAACGTACAATAACAAGGTTTTCAGAAACGGTTACTACGCCACTGGCGACGTTGCTTGGTATGACGACGACGGTTACTATTGGTTTGTCGGCAGAAACGACGATATTATTAAATGCAGTGGCTATAGAATCGGGCCCTTCGAGGTTGAGAGTGCGTTAATTGAGCATAAAGCAGTGTTGGAATGCGCCGTAACGGCTGTCCCCGACCCTATTCGTGGTCAGGTGGTTAAGGCGACTATTGTGCTTAAAGTTGGCTTTGACGCTTCTGATGAACTGAAAAAAGAGCTACAGGAACATGTTAAGCATGTAACTGCGCCCTATAAATATCCAAGAATTATTGAATTTGTATCAGAGCTTCCGAAAACTGTGAGCGGTAAAATTAAGAGAGCACAAATCAGAAAAAGTGATGAAGTCTAAGTAAGTAATTGCATTACTTGATTTGCCGATAATAGACTGTAAATCAGGCTTACTCTGGCAGTTTTTCCGAGATATTCCCAGCTTCGTCGAAACTAACATTAATAGAAATACTTTCCAGATGATTTATTGTCGTCTGGATTTTTTCTTGTTCTGTATGCAGTTTTGTATGAGATTTTTCTATGTAGCTAGGCACAACCTTGGCTTCAAGACCGTTTTCGGTAAATGTACAAAGTAGTGTGATATTTTCGCAGTTAATAGAGGTAAAAATGTAGTTAGAAAGGCTATAGCAGATTAGCTTGCCGTTATAGTATTCAAAGCCTTGCAAAATATGGGGATGTGCGCCTACGACCAAGTCCGCACCTGCGTCGATATAGCCGTGGGCAAGCTTGGTTTGGTACTCGGCATGTATTGATTCATACATAATACCCCAGTGGGCATAGACGATTACATAGTCTGCATTTTTGCGCGCTTCCGCAATTACCTCGTTGGGTCTTTCGGGATAATATGTACCAAAAACGCCGGGTCTATCCTCTTTTGCGTACCAGTATCCGTAAGGAATCAGGCGTGAAACGCCGATAACTGCAAGTTTTAGTCCATTAACTTCTTTATATAGAATTTTCTCTGCCTCGGCAAGGTCTTTGCCTGCGCCGATATAATCAACATCCATTTCATCTAGGTGCGTTAATGTATCTAGAAAAGCCGTTTTGCCATAATCGAGAGAGTGGTTATTTGCAAGGGAGACTATGTCAAATCCTGTATAATCTACAAGTTTTTTAAGATTTTCAGGCTTTGCACGGTAGTTATACTCTTTGCCGTCAGTAGGCGTTCCCCTACTGGAAACTGTGGTTTCAAGGTTTACCAGTGACAAATCCGCCTCTGAGGTCATTTTTGCGATGCTTGGGTCTACCAAGCTCTCCTCGCCTGTTGTTTCTAGAATGCGCTGGGTGCTGCCGTCAATTAAAACATCACCACCGATTGCCAAGGTTGCAACCAAGCTTGCGGGCTTAATGACAGGTATATCTGACGGGCTTGGTTCTACCGAAGCAGTCGGCTGTTCGGACGCTGATGGGGTTGACGATGGAGTTGGCGAGTTGCTGGGTGGAGGCGTTTGCGATGCAGACGGGTTGCTCGATTGCTTCGGCGTGGAGTTTGGAGACACAGAAGGACTTTGATAGCAAGAGGTTAATACAAAGATAACTAAAAGCATGATAAATAAGCCTAAGTGCTTCATATTAAGCCTCTTTTGCATAATAGAGCCCCCTAATTCATTACTACAGAAATTTTATCATCAACTACAGAAAGGTGAATTACATTAGCGTTATGATTATAGTTGTCAATTAAAAGCCCTGCGATTTGATCCTCAACGTCCTTTTGGATGGCTCTGCGAAGATTTCTTGCGCCATACTTCAAGGAGAAGGATTTTTCAACCAAATAATTAATAACGCTTTCGTCATACTTCATTATTGATTCACGCATGAATAACGCTCTCGCCAAATCGTCAAGCATAATTTTTGCGATTGCCGCAAAATTTTCCTTTGACAACTGGTTAAACGCAACAACTTCATCAACACGGTTAATAAATTCAGGACGCATAATATCCTGTAAAGACTTCAAGGCCTTATCACGCTTAAGCTCGGTGACGGAATTTGCAAATCCGAGAGAACCGCTTCCCCTGTCACTTCCTGCGTTAGATGTCATAATAACAACTGTGTTTTCAAAGTTTACATGGCGACCGTGAGCGTCGGTGATGCGTCCGTCGTCTAATATTTGCAGTAGAATGTTCAGTACGTCAGGATGCGCCTTCTCAATTTCGTCAAAGAGGACAATGCTATAGGGCTTGCGGCGAATTTTCTCGGTTAGCTGACCTGCTTCGTCGTAGCCCACATATCCGGGAGGTGCGCCTATAATGCGCGATACCGAGTGTTTTTCCATAAATTCCGACATATCAAGACGGATAAGTGATTCAGGAGTGTTAAAAAGCTCCTGCGCCAGGCATCTTACAAGCTCAGTTTTACCAACTCCGGTAGGACCTGTAAAAATAAATGAAACCGGCTTGCGCTTAGGTGATATGCCTACACGGTTACGCTTAATTGCGGCAACCACAGCCTTAACCGCTTCGTCCTGACCCACAATTTTCGCCATAAGACGTTCTTCCAGAGAGCTGAGACGTTGAAATTCTTGTTCCTTGATTTTGGAAGCAGGAATTTTTGTCCATTGTTCGATGACATTAGCGAGGTTCTCAATTGATAACACTGGCTTGCCAACGGCTTCAATTTCTTCCTGACGAGCCTCAAGAGTTAGCTCCGTTGCCCGAAGCTCTGCAAGTGCCTGATATGTTTCATCATTGGAAATCCCTAAGAGGCTTTCACGATTTTTGTCAATTGCGGCAAGCTTTTTACGGATGGTTTCGGCTTCGTGTATAATAGGACTTTTTAAGTTTAAGTCAGAACAGGCTTCGTCGATTAAGTCTATGGCCTTGTCAGGAAGGTATCTGTCTGTGATATAACGTTCAGACAGATGAACAGCCTGTTTGGCAACATTTTCGGGTATAACAACACCGTGAAAACTTTCGTAATAATGTGCAATTCCGATGATTATCTCCTCGGATTCCTCTAGCGAAGGTTCGTTTACAACAACAGTCTGAAACCGTCTTTCAAGGGCGGCATCTTTTTCAATATGCTTGCGGTACTCAGCAAATGTGGTAGCTCCGATAACCTGAATTTCGCCTCTGGATAGTGATGGCTTAAGGATATTTGCGGCATTCATAGAGCCTTCAGCATCACCCGCACCCACAAGATTGTGAACCTCGTCAATGACTAAAATGATGTTTCCAAGTGCCTTGATTTCCTCAATCAGACCCTTCATGCGACTTTCAAATTGACCTCTGAACTGCGTTCCTGCGACTAACGAGGTTAAGTCTAGGAGGTAGACCTCTTTGTCCATAAGTTTCGCAGGGGTATTGCCATCCACAATGCGCTGAGCCAAGCCCTCGGCTATAGCTGTTTTGCCAACTCCGGGTTCGCCAATTAAGCAGGGATTGTTTTTTTGACGGCGGTTAAGAATTTGAATAACTCTCTCAACCTCTTTTGTCCTGCCCACTATTTTGTCAAGCTTGCCTTCCTTGGCTTTCTTATTAAGGGATATGCAATAATTTTCGAGAAATTTCCTCTTAGGAGCAGAGGGCTCTCTGCGCTCGTCACGAGGAATGCGTTGCCCATCGTTTGGATTAGAGCCGGGAACTTGGTCGTGACCTTGCATAGAGCCAAATAGCTTATTTAAGAATGGGAACGTGGCGGTTTTACCATCATCGTCATCAGACTCTTCAATATTAGCAAGCTCCATAAGTTCTTGAGGATTAGCGAAGGCTTCTGTCATATCTTTAGCCATTGTTTCGATATCCTCCTCAGAGACACCGATTCGCTTCATTATGTCATTCATCGGTTGAATACCAAGCTCATGAGCGCATTTTAAACACAGTCCATCACTAGTGGAGCTGCCATTTTCGAGCTTAGTGATGTACAAAATGGCGATATTTTTTTTACAGCGGGAGCATAGGTTTGATTGCATCAGTTAAATTCCTTTCTGGGCTTTAGATAAATTGTTAAACCTTAGACAATATAAGGTAAATGCTGTGTATGAGAGAATCACAGAAATAATCAGCAGAATATTTACGATTGTCAACGACATAGACGGGACAACCATAATCAGGACGCTTGTGCAGAAGAAGAAAAATGTCGAAGTTTTACCTACCCAGTTTGAAGACGGAACATCGTCAATCCGCTTGTAAAGAACTAACGCACCAATTCCCATTAAGCATTCTTTCACAAAGAATAATGCCGCAGCCCACCAAAGTACCTTATTAGATATTACTATGCATACAAGCACGGTAAATGCCATCAGCTTATCAGCAAGCGGGTCAAGAAGCCTGCCTAGCTTTGTTATAAGATTCCACCTGCGCGCAATGAAGCCGTCAAGGATATCCGTAAGATGTGCTAAAGCGAACACTCCGGCAGCCCAATAATTCATGTCCGTAATTGAGCTAAAGAAAATTATAACAAACACAGGAACAAGAAAAATGCGGAAAACAGAAAGAATGTTAGGCAGGTTTTTCATTCTTACACCTCTTGACAAAAATTATTATACACAAAATATGTTAAAATAGTGTTAATAAGCTGTTGCCGCATAAAAATGCGGTGTTACTTAATGTTTAGCATGCCTGAAAGAATGTTAAAATTCATAAAGAATTTAAGCAGTCCTGATTTTTCAATAAATGTTGTCGAAACAAAAATTCCGGCAAATCTGCATGACCAACCCACCACTGCCATTATCAGTAACCCAAAAATTAAGCCGACAGCGATTCCGCCAAACTTATCAATAAGATTTAAAACAGGAAGCTTGAAAATTGAGGATAAAAAGTGCGCTAGCAGACTAAGAGCCGCAAATAAAACGATAAACGAAAACAGTAACAGCAAGAAATACGCCACCGCATACAGAAAAACATTAGCAATGCTTTCTCGTACATCCGCTTCTGTGTTTTTAATCATCGTTAAAACTTTTTCCGTAAGAGCTTCCGTGATTGCTTTATTCATACCGATTTTGCCAAATGCGCTGGTTGATATTTTAGCAATTATGTCAGTATCGGTAATGTCAGAAGAATAGCTGTTAGTAACCTCTTTAATTGCTTCGTCAATTTGCACATCAGGCATCCAGCTAAGCACAGGAGCAACTGCTTCTGCCGCTTCATCTGCAAAGGAGGCGGCGATACTTCCCGCTCCCCATGAAGCAATAATTACAATGAGTACACTGCAAACCGAAAGAATTAGTCCTTTTCTGTAGCCTTGCCATGTACAAAATCCGATAATTGCTAAGATTATTAGATCAATTGTAAATCCAGACATATGTTTACCTCCGAAAAATTAGTATAGATGCCATCTGGCTCTGTCTTTTCCGACAATTAGAAAGCTACCAGCCGGATTAATAATCACCAGCCGAACACCGCTCAACCCGCCCGCAGACTCCATCAATGCTCCTTTGCCGTTAAAAACCGAGAGAGTATCGCCGCTGAGTGCCGAGAAAAACTTACCTGAAACCGAGATTGATTCAACATTTTCATCGAAGCCGATGCTGTTTAACTCTTTCCCGCTGTTATCAAAAACCAATAGCTGGGAAAGCTGACCTGTGCGCTGTCTGCCTATTCTAAGTATCACTATATCCTCTGAGGCAGCAATGTCAAGCATAAGTTGGTCTTGAATCGAAAAATCCTGTGTTTCCTCGCCGTTTTTATCGTAAAAAACCAGTCCGTCCTCAAATACTGCGCAAATGTTGTTATCGTCTAGATAGAAAAGCTGAACGCACAGTCTATCTCTAACTATAATTTGCGAAATAGGCTCTTCCTCAGTGGTTTTATTGACTATAATTGTCGTAATTATGTTTGCGCCCTCTTGGCGCACTGTGCTGGTAACAAGCCTTTTTCCGTCTGGTGCGATGTCAGACGCTGTAACAAAGCCGCTGTCTGATACGTAAAACTTATACACAGGGTTACATTTAGGATCATAAACTGTGACTAACGCCTTGTATGAGTTTTCCTCTGTAACAAGAACAAAACCGCCCTTTTCGTTAGCAGACGCTGTTAAAACGGTTTGGTCTGCTGAGGACTTAATAACGCTTGTACCGTTTGAAACATCCCAGCCAGTTCCGCCTCTATCGTAGGATAAAACGTTACTTCCCACAGCGTCTAAAACAGGAGATGTCATATTAACTGTTTTGGAAAACGCCTCTTTTCCCGAAATATCGTATAAAACGAGACGCTTATCAGACAAAATGGCGATTTTGCCGTCATAGATGCAGAATTGATTGCTAAAGCCTTCGTCAAACAATATATATTCAGCACTCTCCTTATCTCCGTTTTCAAACTTGAAGAAGGATTTAATTGAGGTGACAAAATCATTGTCAAAAGTGTCTCTGTAGGATAGAAAATAAATTAATCCGATTACAACTACAACAGTCAGTGCAATGTAAATACCAATTCTAACCGGAGCGGTTATTTTTTTTATCCGTTTCGCTACTTTCAAAAGTCAACACCTCCACCATACCACGCATGAGTCATATACAGTCCGTAGGGAGGAACGGTTGGACCTGCATTTGTTCGATTTTTTGCTAAAAGCAGCTCAGGTATGTCCCCTATTTTATCCTCGCAGTAGTAAAGAACAGTACCCACCATTGCTCGAGCCATGTTATAAAGGAAGCCGTTGGCTGATATTCTAAAAGTGTACACTCCCTCTTCTCTCTGACTGATTTCATACTCGTAAACAGTACGTACCGTACTCTTCACAGGAGTTCCCACGCTTTGGACACATGCAAAGTCGTGTTCGCCTATAAAACCTTCCGCAGCACATCGCGCTTTTTCTAAGTCTAGAGAAAAAATGTAATGCAAAGCGCGGTTTTTGAGAAGCGGACGGCGGTGACTGCCGGTATACAGGCTGTAAGTGTACTCCTTTTTGATGCATGAGGTTATAGAGTTAAAATCCTCGCTGACGTGCTTTGCGCACCGCACTGAAATATCATGGGGTAAACGGGAATTGAGTGCAAACGGAAGCTTATTAAGAGGAATCGCAGTGTCAGCTTCAAAGTTGGCGACGTAATAGTCAGCATGGACGCCCGCGTCCGTTCGCCCACAGCCTACAAGCTTTACGGCATGTCCGACGGTTTTTTCTATGGCCTTTTGCAAGGTTTCACATACAGTAACCGCATTTTTCTGAGTTTGCCAGCCGTGATACAGAGTGCCGTCATATGAGAGTAAAATCGCTATATTCATAGCAAAAATGTGCTGAAAGCAAGAGAAGCCGTGAATATTGCAAGGGATATGAGAACCGTATACGCATCAAGGCTTTTAAGAGCAAGTTGCCTCATTCTCGTTCTGCCCTCACCGCCGTTATAGCAGCGGCATTCCATGGCAACAGCCAGCTCGTCTGCCCTGCGAAATGCGCTTACGAACAGCGGAACAAGCAACGGTATCAACGCTTTTGCACGTTTCAGTAAATTTCCTGATTCAAAATCCGCTCCCCTCGCCTTTTGCGCATTCATTATCTTATCAGTTTCCTCGATAAGCGTTGGTATAAACCTAAGCGCAATGGTCATCATCATGGCAAGCTCATGGACGGGAACTTTTATTTTGTTAAGCGGCTTAAGCAAACGCTCAATCGCATCTGTGAGCATCATCGGCGAGGTGGTGTATGTCAGTAAAAAGGTTGAGGTTATTAGCATTAAAATTCTCAAAATCATGTATCCTGCTGTAATAAGTCCTTGTGTGGTAATCTGAAACACCCAGAACTCGACTAAAACATCCCCCGGAGTGTACAGCAAGTTGAGAATCGAGGAAAAAACTACGATGAAAACCAGTGGCTTCATTCCTCGTAAAATAACCTTAAGATTAAGTCTAGACAGAGTGATAGAAACTATAAGAAATCCAAGTAAAATACCGTAAGAAATGTAATTTGACGCAATAAACAATACAATAATGTACAAAAATGACAATATTAGCTTAACTCTAGGGTCAAGGCGATGAATTACAGATTTCCCAGGAAAAAACTGCCCAAAGGTGATATCCTTAAGCACGATTTACACCGCCCTTCCGTACCTTATCATAGGCGGTAATGGCTGCCTCCAAGGTAAAGCAGCTATCATCAATATCGATACCCTTTGCCCTGAGCCTCCTAAGAACCTGCGTTACAGTGGGAACAGAAAGCCCGATTGCATTTAGCTCAGTTTCTTTTGAGAACACCTTAACTGGAGTGTCGGACATAACGACTTTTCCCTTCGACAGAACAGTAATTCTGTCAACAGTCCGCGCGATATCCTCCATGCTGTGAGTGACTAAAATACAGGTTGCACCTGTATCGTCACGATATTTTTTGATATATTGGAGAATCTCTGTCCGTCCGACTGGGTCTAGTCCTGCAGTTGGTTCGTCAAGAATTAGTACACTGGGGCGCATTGCGATAACTCCTGCTATCGCCACGCGGCGTTTTTGTCCCCCTGAAAGCTCAAATGGCGACTTTTCCGAGAGGCTTTTTTGTAATCCAACAGCGTCCATAGCCTCGAAAACTCTATCGTTTATCAGCGATTCACTGACGCCGCTGTTACGAACACCGAAGGCAATATCCTTTGCAACCGTTTCTTCAAAAAGTTGATATTCCGGGTATTGAAAGACAAGACCTACTTGAAATCGAACTTTTTGTATACTTTTTGCAACTTTTCTCTTTTTTTTAGTTCCTGTTGCTTCATCCTCCCAAATATCCTTGCCGTTAAGCAGCACTTGACCGGAAACAGGCTTAAGCAAACCATTCAAGTGTTGAATTAATGTGGACTTACCGGAGCCTGTATGCCCCATCAGCCCGTGAATTTCGCCATCAATTGCTTGAAAGCTGACTTCATTCACTGCAACACGTTCGAAGGGTGTTCCTGTTCCGTATACAAATGTAAGGTTTTTGGTTTCCAGCAAAGATTTATCCTCCAGTTATCTGTGTGTAGAGTTGTTCAACACATTCGGCTATAGTCAGTGCAGGGGGAAGCCCTGCGAAATGAGTAAGTTCAACGGTTTGCGGTACTGTCAGGCTGTGATGCTTTAGCAGTTCGTACTCTGCAAAGACTTTTCTCGGCGTATCATCTATAAGAACATGACCGTGATCCATAACGATAACTCTATCGCAAAGCGCGGCTTCATTCATGTGATGCGTAATGATAACAATGGTAATGCCCAGCTCGCTATTGAGCTTTTTTATAGTTTCAAGCACTTCTCGCCTGCCCTCAGGGTCAAGCATTGCAGTTGGCTCATCCATTACAATACAGGATGGGCGCATGGCGATAATACCCGCAATTGCAACACGCTGCTTCTGCCCTCCCGACAGTCTGTGCGGGGCGTGCTCCTTGTACTCGCTCATGCCGACCGCTTCTAAGGCTTCGTCAACTCGTGCTCGGATTTCCTCGCTTTTAACGCCTAGGTTTTCCAGGGCAAAGGCAACATCCTCTTCCACAACAGTGGCAACAAGTTGATTGTCTGGGTTTTGAAAAACCATTCCTAGAACTTGCCTAACAGCAAGGAGATTATTGTCATCAGAAGTGTCAATTCCATTGACATAAACCTTGCCGCCAGTGGGCTTAATTATTCCATTGCATAGCTTGGCAAAGGTAGATTTACCAGAGCCGTTATGACCAAGAATTGCTACAACCTCGCCCGAGCGAATGGTGACATTAATATTTGACAGCGCAGTAGGCTGTAAGCCGTCAGGCGAATCGTGCTCAGAGTGATATGAAAAGGAAACGTTTTCGAACCTTAGTAGTGAATCCATCGGGCAGTCGCTCCACATGGCAGATTCCCGTCAGAAAGTGTTACATGCAAACCCAGCTCATGCGCGTCGGTAGAGCCGCCATGTTTTGCTGTAATAACAGTATCTGCAAGGTATTTTAATACTGAGGGCGCAAGCCCCGTTGTGTAGGAATTTATGAAAACAAACAATGCGTCTTTGGAAAGTAGCTTTTCTAAGGTAAACAAAAAGTCAAACAGGTTTTCCTCTAGCTTCCAGATTTCGCCGTTTGGGCCTCTGCCGTATGACGGAGGGTCCATAATGACTGCGTCATATGTGTTCCCGCGCCTGATTTCCCTGTTGACAAAGCCAAGGCAATCGTCCACTATCCAACGAGCCTCCACCTTATTAAGTGCGGCATTTTCCTTTGCCCAAGCAACCATTCCCTTCGCCGCATCAACATGGGTTACCTCCGCCCCCGCCTTTGCACAGGCAACAGTCGCTCCTCCGGTGTATGCAAAAAGGTTTAGCACTTTGACAGGTCGTCCCCGCGCTGTGATAAGCTTTTGAGCCATGTCCCAGTTGCAAGCTTGCTCTGGAAAAATTCCTGTATGCTTAAAGTTCATGGGCTTAACTCGAAAGGTCAGCTCTTTGTAATTTAGCTCCCACGATGATGGCAAGCTACTCTTCTCCCAAGCTCCTCCGCCTGTGTCGCTGCGTTTATATACAGCGTCTGGAGTTCGCCACTTAGGATGTGACTTAGGAGTTTTCCAGATAACCTGAGGGTCGGGTCTTATAAGAATATGCTTACCCCAACGCTCCAAGCGTTCACCGCAAGCAGCGTCTAAAAGCTCATATTCCGTCCATTCATTAGAAACCCACAAGTAATAACCACTCCAGTCAGTCTGCAATGCGTTAGGTCTGCACTGTAAAAATAAGGACATCCAACACATTACAATCAGCGTATTATACCATTGTTTGCTAGAGTTGGCAAGTATTATTCCCGCAACGAGAATTTAACAATTTGTAAATGCTGAGAAGCTGCAATTCTTATTACCACAGATTAAAAATTGGCGTGTGCACCTCGCACATGTTCAATAATTTGCATTTTAGTATAAAACACCCCATTGACGCTTTTGCGAACAAATGGGGTGTTACTTGTATCATTTCTGCAACGCTAAACTAATTTTGAGAAAACCTCATTGACATCATGAATAATGTCAACGTCAAGTTTACCCTCAGACGACATTTTATTTAAAATACTCTGCGCCTCGTCATGGCTCATTCCAATTCGATAGGGTCTATCCTCTGTCAGTGCTTGGTACACATCTAAAACAGCAAGCAACCGTTCTTCTATGCCAAGGTTCTTTTTGCCAAAGGGATATCCTTTGCCTGTCAAAATCTCGTGATGATTTGATGCCCATTCGGTAATATCTTCAAAACCTGGGATAACTTCTAAGGCACGTCTTGTATAATATGTGTGACCTTTTATTACGGCAAACTCTTCTGCTGTAAGCTTGTCGGGCTTATCAAGTATTGCGTTGGGCATAGCGAGCTTGCCTAAATCATGTAGGTCTGCGGCGATTAAGAGCTTAGTTTTGTGGTCATCCTCAAATCGATAAAATTCCGCCATTTTACCCGCTTTATCTGACAAACCTGAAGAATGATTGGCGGTGAATGTGGACTTTGTATCAATAATGCCTGACAGCACCTTTGTCAACTTGCGAATATCTGTCCATGAACGCTCCGATTCATTGGTTGGCAGACGTTTATCCAGAACGTTGCTTATAAAAAGTGGCTCCATATCCATCCAAAAGGCTGGTCTGTCAGCTTCTTCTAGAAATAAATCGACTAAATTCGCTTCAAATTTAACTCCCCGATTCTTCTCGATAAACAAAACGACTTCGTTTCTATTTTTTCCCGCATTAAACTGCTGCTCGGTCATGTCAGAAATTGCAATGATTTGAGCAGAAATCGGGATATCCGTTTTACCCAAATAACCGCTGCCGTCAGCGTATTCGTGGTGATACAGCAAGGTAGTGTCGTGACTTCCGCTAAGGGGGAATATGTCAAGAATTTTTTGGCTGTAAATACAGTGTTCCTTCGGACCTTCCATTGTATTGCGGGCGATTCTTTTTTCAAATTGATATTTCGCCGCGCCGCTGTCGTGGAGCAGTGCGCAAGTCGCCAAATCCAGCCTTTCAGCGTCAGAAAATCCCATTGCTTGCGCTAAACTGTCGGCAATATACGCAACACGTTTATTGTGAAAGGATACATTTTTTAGAACATCCATCTCAATGAAATCTATGGCAAAGGCGATTGATGACAGAAACTGCGTTTGATTAAACCTCATTCTATCAAGCTCCTATTAAATTTTCAGATTTTACCCATGTAAACATTACTACGCTATGCTATGCGGATAAGTGAATTAAATTCGTGTTTTGTGTAACAATATGTCCAGTGGTGAGTTAAGCTGTAAATAAGCCTAAAAGGAGATTTTTATATGAGTAAACCTGACGATAGAAGCGATAACGCTGCAAAAATCAAGCAAACAATTCAAAACACTGCCCACAATGTTGAAGTCGCCGAAGAAATAATTGCACACATGCCAGATGGTAAGAATAAGCAAGCACTGCAAGAAAAAAACGACCGCCGTCAAAAGTCAATTCCAAGCTTAGCGCAGGAATTCAAGGACGAAGGCGGCAACAAGCTCAAGTAAAAACTTACTAAAGCCAATCAGAAGGTAATTTTTAAAAATTACCTTCTGATTGTAAGAAACCGCCTATTATTTTAATGTCAAAACCAACGACTGCCCTGCTTTAATGCATAATTCAGCTTCAAAACGCAGTACATAACCCTCTTGCGTAAATCGGACTTCTTCACCGTCAAGAGTTGCCGTGACCGCTCCGATATCGGACAATTCCAGCGTTTTAAGCCTAAAATCTCCGCCGTGAACACTGAATACAGTTTTGTTTTTCGATTGCGCAAATCCGCCCCAACCAGTCGATAGCGACCAGATGCTGGAGGTATCCGCTTTAATGGGGTTAAACTTAACATACCTCTTCGTCATGTCATATTCCAAGCCAAGCCAAACGTTTACGAAGCTCCACGCCGCCATTGACCTAGCGTAATTGCTTCCACATTCAAGCTCGTTAAAGGGGTTGCGCCGATGTCCGTCGTACCTGTCACGAACTGATTTGATGCACTTCAAGCCGTCGTCAGTCATTCCGCGCAAAATCATATGAGAAGCGGCGGCGTATTCAAAACCGTGCATTGTTTCTTCGCCATAAGGTACAGGAATTCGGGGTTTTTGTCTGCCTTCTGGATATGTGCAAATTACTAGTCCGCTTTCATCTTGCAATGAGAACATTCTGCAAGGATTGAACCAATCTCCGATAGGGTCAGCAAAATTGTACTTCATGAGTGACTTAAGAGATGTTTCAACCTTTTGCGGGTCAAAAATATCTCCCAGTCCGCACATGTCGGCGTGCCACTGCCCAACCATTGCATCAATTGACAAGCCTTCGCCAACCTGATACTTGATTTGACCAAGCTCATCGTTCCAATAAACCTTGACCGCATCCTTCGGCATAGTGTCCTTTGGGTTTTCATCATATACCGCAAGAATTGATTTGTCGTAAACATCGATCTTATGGAAAAAGTATTCGCCATTCCAAAGGTTTTCATCGACCCATTTCTTGCCTTTTTCAAAAATCTCACGGCACATCTCTGCAAACTCAGAATCGCCCATGGCATCAGCCATGCGTGCGCCAGCGTCAAGAGCGGCTAGATAAAACCCTGTCAGCCATGAGTTTGGTCCGAAAAGCTCCATATCTAGAGTGTGGTGCTGTCTGCCATGCAATACGCCTGTTTTGTCATGGTCCCACATATCTCCGTTTGTCTCTGACCATGCGTATTCTATGGCTTTTTTAACGTATGGCCACATTGAGCTAAGCCAGCCATCGTCGCCGCAAATTTTCCACTCTCTGTATGCTTTAATAACTGCGCCAAACTGACCGTCAGCGCACGACCTAAATGTGTTTGGAGGAGTTCCCACCGGAAGCTGCACACGGAAGGACATTCCGCCGTCCTGACGGAAGTTGTATTTAAAATCAAGCTCTCTCATTGAACGCTCTAGCTTCGGGAATAGGAACGGCAATGCGTATTGATAGTTCCACACATGTTGACACGAGCCTTCACAGCTTCCGTGATTGCCGTTGCAACCCTCCCAACCGTAGAAGCTGCCGTCCGTCAGGCGGATACATGTCGGACTTTTTAGAACAGCAAGGGTTGAAACGGCTGCGTCAATCATTTCTTCGGGCATTGTTGAGTTAAATACAGTATCGACAAACAAGTCTGTTGCGGTTTGCAGACGATTCCAGTTTTTAAAGGTGTAGTCCGCAACAGCGAGACTTCCGTCAAACTGCGTTGCGTACCAGTTTTTCCATGTATCGTTTACAGTTTGACCTTCACGCTTTGCGCCCCAGTACTTTTCAAAAATCGGAAAATACCACGATAGCACAAACTTCACCTTTACGGTGCTGTGTGCGGCGCATTTCACATGAGCGCAGAGTGTTCCCGCTTCGTCGGTTTTTCTCTGATCATCAGGGTAAGACCTTGGCTTTATATGCCCGCAGGCTTTAAAGTCTGACCAAAAAACAGAAACAGTGTCAAACCAATCGCCGTGAAACCAAAATTCCTGAACAGAGGTGTCTTCGCAGTCTGTTGTGACGCATATTTCCCCTGCTTTATGAAGCTCTTTTTCGTAACCGCCAGTGGAACACATAAAGCTGGTGAGACCGTCATGCTTCTTTGCTGAGTTAATTGGTTTTTCGGGAAATGGATTTGCGATTGAAAACGCTACTGTGTAATCAATTGGAAGGTCGTCTGTGTTTTCAAATTCCACCTCGAACATACCCATCGGCAGTGAGCTGTCGTAGTCATTGATAGGCTCAAAGGGGCTGAACGCTTTCATGGAAACCTTGCCAGGGAATTTTCCGTCAAAGTTCCATTTTGCAACAGGGAATTTTGCTTCCATGACCACATCGGTAAAATGCGGAACGCCCGCCAACGTGTGCCTTGCAGGACCTGAGCCATATCCGTTATGCGCTATGTCGCACTCGTCGCCTATGAATGTCGGTTGTAACGGGCCGTTAAGGGCACGCGCGCCGAGTAATGCGCCATCTCTTTCAGCCTTAACCGCAATGTGAGAATAAGCGTTTCTTGTGAGCTTGTTTGGGCGGTTTCCGATTTCCCAATCAACAAAACGCCCCGCTCCGTCAACAGAAACATTACCTGCGCCTATTCCTCCCAGAGGAAATCGAACCTCTTTTAAGTGTTCTTTTGAAAACTTGAATCTTGACATACTCTTTACCTCCAATTATCTTTGTGAAGCTTCTTCTTCTAAGGTTGCGCCTCCAGCGGCTCTCCATTTATCAACAAAGGTGTCAAAGTAATCCAGTGGCTCAACACCTGTGATGATTTTTACAAATGACTCATCTTGAATTTTTTGGCACTCTGTTCCCACCTTTGATTGTGACGGCAACGGTATAATAATCTCGTTCATTATGCCGTCTTTTCTGAGCTCCGGCATTGAAATGCCCCATTTGTACTCTGCGTTGACCTTTTCGACGAATGACGGCAGCCAAATAGCGTTGTTAAAGGTTGCGCCACCTCCGGCTTTAACGATTTCTCTCCACTGTGTATACTTACCAATAGGCGTTGGGATATCATTCTGCATTTCGTAATGAGTTCCCTCAACACCGAAGCGGGTGAGCATAAAGCCTTCTTCATTGGCACATGCGTAATTAAAAACTTCGAGAATCTTTTGCAATTTCGCTTCGTCTTCTTCGACCTTTTTCCCAAATGTTATAAACGCATGTTGTAGTCCATCACGCATGTTTAGTCCGCGTTTTCCGTCTGGTCCGGCGGGAGGGTTACCGTAGACGATTTTTTCGTCAGCTCCTGGGAAGTTTTTCCTAAGCTCGGAAGGATTTGAGCCTTCACGTCCGCCCGGCCAGCCCGCTGGTTCCCAGTATAAATACTCTGGGTAACAAGAAACTCCGATTAGTCCAGTGACAAACGCTGTGGAAACCGACCAGTCACCGATGCCTTTATTTTCATCTCTTACAAACTCAGGCTCGATAACACCGTCTTTATACCATTTTGCTAAAATTGCAAGAGCTTCCTTCATTTCTGGTTGCACTGCGCCGTAAATCAGTTTTCCGTCAACCCTTGTCCAGTTATTTGGAATGAAGCCGTATGCGCCGAAAATCGAACCCATCATTGACAGTGAAAGACCGTAGGTATCTTTTTTACCGTTGCCGTCAGGGTCGTTATTTGTGAATTTGTACATTGCATCTTCCATCTCGGCTAATGTATCGGGAACTTTGGAAATTCCGACCTTTTCAAGCCAGTCCCCTCTCCAAGCCACCAGCTGCCTAAACTCACCGCTTTCTGGATTGGGAACTAGCAAGCCGTAATTTTTGCCGTCAACCATTGACCAATCCATGTATCTTTCCAATTGGCCATTGTATGCTGCATATAGGTCAGGAGCATATTTCTCGATTTTATCATAGGGAATTTCCGCAATAATTTCATCATTTACAAATTTTTTGTATGTATCAAATCCAACTCTAAAAACATCTGGCACGTCTCCAGTAGCAATTTTTACGTTGAATGCTGTACCGTCAGACGTATCTATCATGTAAAAGTTGACGCCGAATTTCTCCTCCATCAGCGCAACGATTTCACCGTCTCTATCCGTCGGGGTCGTCCAGCCAACCCAAGAAATGCGCATACGTCCGTTATCTGGGTCATCGTCTTCATTACTCGCACAGCCGGTAAAAACCGTTGCAAGCATGGCAAAGGCAAGCAATATCACGCTAAATCTCTTAGATTTCATAGTAACACCCTTTCAATTAACCCTTCAATGAGCCAATCATAATCCCTTTAACAAAATATTTTTGCAAAAATGGATACACCGCAATAATTGGAATAGTGGTAATCATAATAGCTGCAGCCTTTAACTTTTCCGGCGTAACCGCAGCACCAAAAACGCCGCCTACGCTCCCTCCCAGTTGGGACTGCACATCGCCAGAGTTTAGGATATTACGAATTACCGCCTGCAAAACTTGCTTTTTGGGGTCTGAAATGTACAAAACAGAATCAAACCATGAGTTCCAGTGTCCGACAATGCTCCAAAGTGCGACAGTCGCCAGAATAGGCTTAATCATATGAATCAGTATTTTGAACAAAATTGTAAGCTCGCCTGCTCCGTCTAGCTTAGCTGATTCCTCAATGCTTTCTGGCAATTGCATAAGATTATTTCTTATGATTAGCATGGAAAATGTCGGTATCATGGTCGGTAAAATCAACGACCACATGCTGCCCATAAGGTTAAGGTCATTAATCAAAATATATGACGGAATCAACCCGCCTGAGAAAAACATCGTGAATACAACGAATCCGGTAAATATATTTCTATGGGGCAAATATTTTTTAGACAAAGGGTACGCAAATAGCAGCGACATCACTAATTCAATTGAAGTTCCCAGCAAAACTCTTACAACAGAATTAAGTGCGCCTGTGGTGATATATTCATAACCCAAGATAGTCTTGAAATTAACAAGGGAAATCTCAGGAGGTATGAAGTAAATCTTTGTAAGCGAAATATTCGCAGAGCTTAGCGACATAGAAAGCAGATACATAAAGGGGTAAAGTGTCGTAAAGCATAGAAGAACCATGAATATGACGTTGAAAACATCAAAAATAGTTCCAGAAACGGTTTTCTTTATCTTATTTGATGGTTTTCCAAACATAAAAGCCCTCCTCCTTACCATATTCCATACTCGCCGAACTTTGAGGCGATTTTGTTGGTAATTAGAATTAGTGTAACTGATATAATATTTTTAAATACACCCACTGCCGCCGCAAAGCTATACGCCAGCTCAACTACGCCCTTTCGGTACACGTATGTACTAAGTACGTCGCCCGTGGAATAAACCGCAGGACTGTACAGATTGAAGATTTGGTCGAAATCGTCGTTGACAATTCCGCCAACGGAGAAAATAAACATAATCATTATAACAGGAATACTCGATTGAATCGTGATATGGCGGGCTAACTGAAATCTGTTGCAGCCGTCAATAGTCGCCGATTCGTACAGCTCCGGATTAACTCCGGTGATAGACGCCAGATAAACGATTGAGCCCCAGCCGATGCCTTTCCATATGGAGGTAACCACCAGCGTACCTCTAAACCAAGCAGAGTCGTTTAAAAAGCTAATCGGTGTTCCGCCAAAGGCTTTTATCAGAATGTTTACAGGTCCGGCTGTTGGAGACAGAAATTGCAAAAATAATCCGCCGAGGATAACCCAAGAAACAAAGTGGGGCAAATAGCTGATTGTTTGCACAGCTTTTTTAAAACGTTTAGCTCTTAACTCATTAAGCAGCAGTGCAAAAATAATAGGAGCAGGAAAGCCAAATATCAGCTTTAAAAAGCTAATAACAATCGTGTTTCCAAAAACCTCTTTGAAGCTTCCAAGCGTCAGCAAGTCCTTAAAATGAGCAAAACCTACCCATTCGCTCCCAGTGATTCCCTTGGAAAAGTTAAACTCTTTAAACGCAATCTGTACACCATACATAGGGATATAATGGAAAATTATGTAGTATGCTATGCCAGGGATCAGCATAAGCAGCAAGGTACGGTGTACACGATACGAGCGAAACAAGCGTTTAGTCTTTGTCATGAACTACCTCCTTTGAGATATGCTTATCGGTTATGATAAGCACTATTTGCGCGGCTCACCTACGTTAAAAGCAGCAAAAGAGCGAATATGTGGCGTGTCTGAGGATTTTTTTACTGTGAGCATTAACTCTTTTACCGTTATCGGCTGAAATCTGTGGATTTTTCTATGACCTATTGCAGTGCCGTCGAAGATGGTAACCCAGCCGCTGTCGCACAAGCCTTTGACATCAAACTCCCGCACTCGTTCGCCGTACTGAATGTCCTCCATAATGTGAATATTATCAATTTCACTGGGTACTTCAAAGGTTAAGATATACTCTAAGCCTGTTCCACATGTTTCCGCAATCGGCTTTTTAAAGCGGCGAATTAATTCGTCACCAAACTCTTTGGCTCTGATGGCGTCTGCTTCGGGTATAACGCCGTTATCGTCAGGGTTTGCATTTAGAAGCAAAACCGCACCATTTCCCACTGTGTTGTAGTAGATGTTCAGCAGTTCATCAACACTTTTTAAGGTATCAGCATTGTCAGGGCTCCAAAACCAATCAGAGCGCATTGTAGTATCGCATTCCAACGGTAGCCACGTATCTCCGTCAGGGTTTGAATGTTCTTGGGTTGAATGCCCTCCTGCGGCGTCCTCCTGCATTAGGCTGTTCCACGCAGGATAATGGGCGAAGCCGTCCTCGTTGCCAACCCAGCGAATACTGGAAAACTTCGACTGAAAAATAACCGCATTACTGCCGTAATCCCTCACTATTTCGGACACATCGCATACAGTACTTCCGTCAAACCATACTTCCTCAACATCGCCGTAATTGGTCAGAAGCTCCTTTAATTGCTGCCTGAAGATACCGTCGTACCATTCCTGTTTTGCGGGGTCAAGTGCTATACCGCTTGCCTTAACTCCGTTGAACTTGTCCATGGGGCTGACGTATACGCCTAACTTTAGCCCATATTTTTTGAGGCTTTTGCTTAAATCTCCGACAATGTCGCCTTTTCCGTCTCTCCACGGGGTATTTTTTATAGAGTACGGCGTTGTATCCGTCTGCCATGTGCAAAATCCGCCCACATGCTTTGTGACAAGTACGACGTATTTCGCTCCCATGTCATGTGCGACCTTTGCCCACTGGTCAGTGTCAAGAAGCTTGGGATTAATGTTTTCAAGAGGGGTTGAGAGATTGTCCCCCTGTGTGTTTTGATACACATTAGGTCCCCCGTGGATAAACATACCGATTTCATTGTCATGCCAGTTGATTTGTTTTTGTGATGGTATTCCGCTCATTGTAATCTGCCTTCCTCCAACGACACAAAATACTGCAACTTATCATCTGTCGTTGGTAAAATGACAAGCAATAGAGGATTAGTTTTTATGGAATCTCATTATTTCTTCATTAACTCTGCTTCTCAGCTTAATAATATAGTCCTGGCTTTTTGGGAAAACCTTAAATGTAATAGCTTCGTTGAAGTTTTCATAAATAAGACTGCTAACGAAGTCTCTGCCTTTTAGCGATTCCAGCATTTGCAAAGCGCGTAAATCCTGCATTGCTTGAAAAACCACCATTAAGCGCAAGGATTCAACAGGTTTACCGTCTAAGCCGGGGTAAACGGAGAATGGGTCTCCCGAAGGATAGTAATTGTCAGCATCGGTTATTAAATATGGGTTGATTTTTCGCTTTGACAGCCCAGAATTGTAAAAGTTAAAGCCCCAATGTAAAAATCCCTTGATTCCATATAAATATAACTGTACTCCGATTATTCTCGTTCTTGCCGACGGCATGGACATAAATCGGTTTGAAACGTCAATACTCTGCCCGCAGCAGTAATATACCCAACGTTCTTGGATATCCAAGTCTTCAAACCGTTCGTAATAATTTGTTCCGACAACAGGCATTTTAACAAGACCAAGCCTATAAAATTCCGGCTCAGAGAATGCGTCAAAAACGGTACAGCCCTCCAAAAGCTCGGAAACTATGTGGTGAGTTTTAGTGTACTGCTCAAGATTATGCATTTCAGGTTCGTCTGAAATGTGGAAGTAGCACTTATTTTCAACACCCTTAGACTGCAAGAAGCTCCTAAGTGAGGTCAAAAAGGCAGTTAGGAAGCCGACATATTCATCGCTCGATGCAATCGTTTGCCAACCGAACATTTTTTCAAGGCGACCGTTGACATTAACCTCGATTTTTGGCGCGTGTTCTGCTCCCCACTGTGTAAACAAATGAGAAATTTCTATGTACTCATAGCCCACTTCAAGAGCCATATCAATCCATTTTTCAAGCTTGGTAAAGTCAAAATTAAACTCGCCGTCAAATTCAATGCCCACTAACTGCACAGAGGTGCGTTCTCCGCCGACATATGTGTCCAGCGCATATGTAAACACAGGAGTTAGAACCATATTTATGCCGCGAGCCACCGCTGTTGTCATAAAATTCCTGACGATTTCCCAGAATCTATCGGAAAACACCGCTACGCCGTAAAAATCAGCAAGGCAGTCAGTATAAAACCATTCTGTTCTTTTTAAGGTTTGCTTTGGCAGACATGCGTCCAAAATAGTCACGGTAACAGTAATTTCCGCCTCAGCTTCATTATTTTTATCTCGGAAATAAAACGTTATCGGATATTCTCCTGCCTTTGTGTCAATAGTTGGCGAAACGTCGATCCAAAGAGTGTTCCACCTACCGTGGACGAAATGGACTTTATTGTTGGTATCCTCTAAAATGTCAGGGTATTGGGTGCGGGTAGTATCTAAGTAATTGTCATCAATTATGCTATATACTGGCATATTTGACGGTACAAATCTAACATTCCGAATCCTTACAATGTCTGCTATATCGGACTGCACATCAATGCTTAGCTCCTTAAACCAGTCCTCCCTAACGTCAACATTTACTCCCGTAAAATGAGCAGAAATTTGAAATGAATATACTTCATTTTTAAAAGCGGAATGAATAATGGCTTCAAATTCCTGCGGCTCAACGTCAAAAAAAACCTTTTCAAGCGAGCTTAGTACTTTTAGCTTCATAATTTCTTCGCCTGCGATACGCAAGCGATGCCTCCTTTAAGATTGGTTATGCTTTTGGCTTGATACATATGTTGCGCTGACAATCTGTTTTTGTTGCAAAAACGCTAATAATTGCACCGGTAACGCCTAGCTTTGCTACCGAATATTCGCTGTCGCTAAGATTAATCGCAAAGTCAGGAATGTCAGGAATGAAAATCTCGGTGGCTTCATTCACGGTGCTTTTTTCAAGCCATTTGCATTCAAAAATATTAGCGTCTGCATCCCATGAGTACGCCAATAGCTCCCCTGCCACAGTCCGCGGATATGC
>JAVBKA010000062.1:0-5679 GCA_031546715.1 Oscillospiraceae bacterium
AATCCAAGGCTTCTTCCGAAACATGCGAAGCATATTAATCAGCCGCCATCGCCGCGGGATCTACAACTAAGTGAGGTTTTATCATTTGTTGCAGTTATTTTAACTGCTATTGGGACATTTGTTTATTTATTTCTATTCTTACGCAAGCTTAACGCCAGAAACAAAGAGCTTAAGGAAACATTGCAAAAGCTTCATACCGCAGAAGAAATGCTGCAAAAGGATAGAGAAATTGTAGAATCAAGAAAAAGACTTGAAGTGACGCTTGAATCTGCGCCTGTACATTTTATTGCCTGTACCGTTGAGGGCAAAATTTTGCGCCTTAACAAAAGAGCATCTGAAACCTTTGAAGCCAAAGAAGGAGAATTCTTTTTATCCTTGTTTCCGTCTATGAAGGACGGAATAAAGTTACTTAAAAAGGTTCACAAGGAAGCGTTTGTTTTTGGTGCAGTATTACAACTAAAAACGAAAAGCGGAGAAACCCATAGGTTTTACACCAATATTTCAAACACTGCTGATGTTAAAGGCAGCGAAATGTATGTTTGGCTGATTGATATTGAAGAAAGCGAAACTAAAAAAGACATAATTGCCACGTCTCAAAATGACTTGACGCTGGCGTTAAAGTCGTTCCCAATTGCGCTTGCAATCGTTGACGGTACTCAAAAAAGAGAGTTTATAAATGATGCATATCAAGAGTTTTTTGGCTTTGACAGCTATGATGAAGCGTTTAATTACGATTTAGCCAAGCTTAATCCAACATTTCAGCCAGACGGCATACGTTCAGAAGTAAAAAGGCAGAAAATTACCGAGGATATAATGGATACACGAGGGATTTTGACATTCCCATGGATGTATTTATCAAAAACAGGTCAAAATATCGAGAGCTCTATATACTCAAGAACAATTATTTTTCACGGAAAACGCAGCAATCTTCTTGTTCTGCGCGATATTAGCGACGAAAAGAAGAAGGCGGAGCAGCTCGAAAAACTTGCGGAAGACGAAAAGAATGCAAATGCTTTAAAAAATAGATTTCTCATATCAATGAGCCACGAAATTAGAACCCCAATGAACGCTATATTAGGTCTGGCTGAGATAGAATTGAGGAAAGAGCATGGGCGAGAGGTAACAGATGTCCTTAGAAAAATTAACGCCTCCGCCAAAAATTTGCTTGCAATCATCGGAGATATCTTAGACTTTACTAAAATTGAAGCCGAAGAAATGACGATGCTTGAGGAAGAAACAGAGCTTGAAGAAGTAATTGCAAATGCTTTGCTGTTGGCAAATCAACGAATTGGCAGTAAAAACATTCAGCTTTCACTAAAAATGGACAAAAATCTGCCAAACATTGTTCTTACAGACAAGACGAGATTATGGCAGATACTAAAAAATCTTTTGGACAATTCGGCTAAATACACGAATGTCGGTTCGATAATCTTAGATGTCGCCCTTGTGGAGAGCTCGTCTTGCGCTAAGATAGTAAGCTTTAAGGTGACAGACACTGGATTGGGTATGAGCGAAGAGCAATTAGCGAAAATATTTACGCCCTTTGAGCAGTTTCATAGCTCATTGGCAAGAAATACGGGAACCGGTTTGGGTATGCCCATTACAAAGCAGATTATTGAGCGCATGAACGGACAATTTGAGATAGCCAGCAAGGTAAATGAGGGGACAACCGTAACGGTTGAGATTCCTTTCAAAGTACCGAGGGTAACGAAAACAATCAGCGAAGCACTGAGCAATTTGCCGCTGTCCAACTACAAGATTTTAATCGCAGACGACGATCCGTTTACCATAGAAATTATGACTGGTTTATTAGAATCTGCTGGCGTAACTCCTGCTACTGTGACTTCAGGCGAGGAAGCCCTTGAGCGTTACAAACAGGAAATGGATAGCGGTCACCCCTTTGACATTGTAATTCTGGATTACATTATGGGCGGCATTAATGGTATTGAAGTCGCAAAAAAGATAAAGGCAATTTCCGACCATAAACTGGCTAAGCTACTTATGGTAACATCTTACACTAAGCAGCTACTAGGCTCAGAGATTGAAAACGCGGGCTACGAGGATATTATTGAAAAACCTTTTACGCCCACACATTTTATGAAGCGGCTTGTTGAAATTGCTGATTCCACTGTGGAGTTCAGCAACTTTGACGGCGTCATCTTCCCAAATGCAAAGGTTTTAATTTGCGAAGATAACTTTATTAATCAAGAGGTTGCCATCGGCGTGTTAGAATACTTCGGGATTGAGCCTGATATTGCTAACAACGGTCAAGAGGGCATTGACATGCTGGAGAAAAAACGCTACGACCTCGTGTTTATGGACATTCTTATGCCTGTTATGGACGGACACGAAGCTACCAAGGCTATCCGTGCAAGCGGAAAGCCCTACAAAAACGTTCCGATTGTTGCTATGACGGCAAACGTTATGGCGGATGAAATTGAAAAGTGCATAAATGAAGGTATGGATGGTCATGTCGGCAAGCCGATTAGCTTTGAAAAGGTGTTTGCTAAGCTAAACGAATTCTTGGCAAAGCATCTTGAAATTAATACTGGATCGGGTGAGGTTTTGAAAAGCAGCTCAGACTCTATTAAAAAAATTATCGGAATCGGATATAATGAAGCACTCACACGCCTACTGAGTAACGAGGAGAAATATTTTAAGCTGCTAAGAAGCTTTGCGGGCACAGTTTCCACCTACTTAATCCCTGTCAGCGAAGCGTTTGAGCCGGAAAATGTAAAGCAAAACAAGGTAAACGTGCACACGTTAAAAGGCGTTGCAGGAAACTTAGGAATGTATACTTTACAGGAAAAAGCACTCCTTTTTGAAAAAGCTGAAGATGGTGAAAAGCAGGCTAATTATGCTGATTTATATAGCTACGCCTTTAAATTAGCAGATGATATCTTAGAAAATCTACCAGAAGCAGGTGGAAAGTAATGAAACGATTCATTAGCTTTGGATTATTGATTGTGCTTCTTCTTTCCTTTTGCGGTACAGTGTTAGCCGAAGAAAGCGACAAAACCTTAACACTGACAATGGCAAATGATGCTCCAAGGACAGTAGACTTGTTAATGTATTACGCATTAAAGGAGCTGGGGTACACTCCGTCAATGTCAATTGTTGGCAATACAGCTACTTTAAGGATGACAGATGCTGGTGAACGTGATGCTGTCTCTTTCCAGACGAAATATATTGGTGATCAATTTAAAAATATAATAATGGTTGATCATTATACGGTACAAATAGAGCTAAATGCCTATGTAAACATAGCTTCTGGCATAAAAATTAAGACATGGGATGATTTGGCGAACCTCAAAGTAGGCATGATTTACGAAAAGCCCTATGTTGAGACGCGAGTGCCGAAGTCTGCGAAAATCTCTATGTTTTCAACTCCCTATGAGATGTTTAAAAAGCTGTCAAAGGGTGAGATTGATGCTGCTGTTGTCTTAAAAATTGCAGGGCAGGAATTTTGGACACCTGGCAATATTAAGCTCGCGAATACTATTGAAAAAGTTGATACATTTACGCATTTAAACAAAATACATGCAGATTTAGCTCCTAAATTATCGGCTGTATTGGAAAAAATGTATAGCGATGGGACAGCGGAAAAAATCCTCAACTATGAAATTCTTGGCGAGCCAAATGAGAAAAAGCTCATTTTGCGTATTTCTACATACAACTCAGATTCAATCTGGGATAAAAAAATCGATGAAGCCTTAGAAGCTACAGGCGATTACGATATTATTAATGTTGACTTAAACACTGATAAAATTAAGGTTTCAGAAGAAACTTGGCGCATAAATCAAAACTTAATTCGCTCCGATTTAGTAGGCAGGTCCCCTGATGTAATTTTAGTATCCGACAATGAAGCGTTAGAGTTTATTAAAAGCTGCTATTTTCCGCTGTTTAACAAAGTTCCTGTTGTTTTTTCCGGCATAAACGACTATAACAGTGACACGCTGACTGGTTTTGAACAGCATTTTACAGGCGTGACGGAAAGAATCAGCGCAGACGAAACCGTTGAGGTTATGTTGTCACTTTTTCCTGACACTAAGAGAGTTTTTGTTATAAATGATCACTCACTGTCAGGCTTAGCATGGAAAAATGAGATTGATTCTCAGCTTGAAGGTAAATTTCCAGACGTTATATTCGAGCATAACGAAGATTTAACGTTGCCGCAGCTCCTAGAAAAAATAAAAAACCTGCCGAGTGATGCGCTTGTTTTAAGCGGAACTTACATGGTAAACCTGCAATCGCAAGAGATACCTGAAAAAGAAGTGCAGGATTTATTTTTCCAGAACAGCCCTGTTCCAATTTTCGGCTTGAAATTAACAAGCTTTGGATACGGTCAGCTTGGTGGAAAATTTGTTGACAGTGAGCCTCAAGGCAAGGCGGCGGCTGGTATAGTCAGCTCAATTTTTAGCGACGCGTCGGTACTGCCAAACGTTGTTATAGGTTCAACTGGGGACAATAAGTGGCTCTTTGACTACGAAGTGATGGAAAAATATTACATAACTAAAGAGCAGATTGTGAGCTTAGGACAGGCGGAGTTGATTAATGAAGTAATCCCGCTAAATGTATCTAATCCTATGTTGTTTTCTTTGTCGATTGTATTTTTGTCCTTTTTACTTTTATTGGTTTTAATCATAATTATTTTATCTGTAACCAAGAGCAGACACAATAAAAAGCTCAGTGTTATTCAAAAAAGCTTGTATTCAACAGAAGAGCTTCTTGAAAAAGATAATGCAGTAATGGACTTAAAAGAATATTTTGAGCGGCTAATTGACACTTCACCAATCGGTTACGCCCTTGTTTCGGATAATGCGATTATCGAATGCAACAAGTACGTAACTAATTATTTTAACACAAAAATAGGGGATAAGGATATCAGCGGAGTACCTTTGATGGAACTACTTAGCGAGGCGGCAGTCGCCACAACGAAGTCTTTGATGGCAACCGATGGTGAAAGTAAGCGTTTTTACTTAAGTTCTACGGGACTGGAATTTAATAAAAAGGAAGCTGAAATTCTTTGGTGCTTGGATACCGAAGAGTACGAAAAGCGAAACGACACATTAAGTCAGCTCCAAGCGGAATTAGATAAAATATTGTCAACCTTGCCAACGTCTCTGGTTATCACCAACGCCCGCACCCATCAAATCAAGTTTTGCAATAATCTGTTTTTGGAACTGTTTCAGCTAAATTCGTTGGAAGAAGCGCAAAAAATAAGCATGAACGAATTTTCTCCTACAGTTATGCTAGACTTAGACAACAAGGTTGAAAGCGCGGATGCGGATAGGCATATCACAAAAAAGTGCGAGTGCCAGTATACACTGCCAAGCGGCAAAATTATTGACGCGCTGATGGTTTCAACACCGTTTTTATATCAGAGCGAAGAGTGTAATATAAAGGTTATTGTTGATACTGCTGATACTAAAAAGCGCGATAGTATGCTGGAAAACATGGCGAACAAAGAACGTGAAGCTAATAAGCTGAAAAGCAGATTTATTGTCAACATGAGCCATGAAATAAGAACGCCAATGAATGCTATTATTGGATTGTCAGAGCTGCATCTTCTGAATACCAAAAACAAAGATTCTTGCGAGGCAATAAGAAAAATCAACCACTCAGCAAAATCTCTATTGACAATTATTAATGATATCTTAGATTTTTCTAAGCTTGAAG
>JAVBKA010000049.1:0-13123 GCA_031546715.1 Oscillospiraceae bacterium
TAACCGTCTCGGTTTGGTCGGACGAAAATTTTGGAACCTCCATTCCGCTACGCTTCATTGCAGTTCCAAAATTTTCAAGCACAGAATCCATGTGTCATGATGTTTTCAAAAAGTGTGTCTTGACTGGGAGGACACTTTAATCATACCTCGCTTATTTTTGCAGAGCAAAAGCCCGATAGTAGGATTATCATGTTCAGTTTTTAACAAATCATCAACCGCCGAAATATAAAAATTCAACTTCCCTGCATATTCTGGTTTGAAATCTCCAGTTTTCAATTCTATGATAACATAACAGCGAAGCTTTAGATTGTAAAACAGAAGGTCGATGTAGAAGTCCTCACTTTCGACTTCAATATGATACTGGTTGCCGAGAAACGCAAAACCAGTACCAAGTTCAAGTAGTAGTTTCGTGATATTTTTTACGAGTTCCGATTCAATCTCACGCTCAATCATGCCCTCGCGATATTGAATGAAATCGAACATATATGGATCCTTTATCATTTGCTCAGCCAGTTCGCTTTGCGGCGGCATGAGCCGCTGCTTAAAGTTGCTCGCTTTCTTCGTTAGGGTCTGTCGCTCATACAGTCCATTTTCGATTTGTTCCTTGAGTGTATCAACTGACCAGCCAGCTTCAGCGTTACGTGCTGCATACCACAAAAAAATCTCGCGGTCTTTCACTTTGTCCAAGAGTGCGTTGCTGTGCGTCCATGTTAATTGTGCAGTTAGCGACTGCACAATTTCAAATTCAGAAAATGTTTTGGCAAACTTTGCCATGTATTTCAAATTACGAATCGAATAGCCCTTCACATCAGGGAAGTCGAGCTTAATGTCACGAGCGAGGTTTTCTATAAACTTATTTCCCCATACACTGTTCTCATTTATCACTTTCCCAATATTCCAATACAATGTAAACAGCTCACTGTTCGCGGTCACCAAGACCCGACGCTGCGCCGCCCGTATATGTGTCTTAACTGCGTCCGCAACCGAGAGATATTCGTTATTGTTGATGAGCATATTTAATCACGCCCCCTTTTTTATTGTTTTATTCGGAGTTTGCCATCTGCATCTTCCTCTATAGTTCTTTGTTGAACGAGGATCTTAAATGCTAATTCAAACTTATCCTTAATTTTACTGCCTTGCCGTTCCCAGCCATAGCCATACAAAGCAGTTTCCTTGAATAGCCCAACTTTGTCCAATCCAAAATCGTTTTCAAGAACTTTACGCATTGTTTCTGCCATATCTTTTGACGGTATATCCTTTGCTTGCCAACTATAATAACGCGAACGTAGCGTGATAAATTTTTGCTGCACTCCCTCTTGTATACTTTCGTGGACGGTCTGTGTACTCACATCTAAAAAATCAGTCATCTTTGTCGATGAAAAACTTGAACTTGGAGCAGTTTCACGGTAATCATTAATTGAGTTTTTAACGACGTCTAATAACCGTGAACCTTCGGTAGTGCGATCTTTAATCCAATCAGTTGACCATATACGGTATATTTTCCAACCCATATCTTCAAGCACAGTTTGTCGCAGTCTATCGCGCTCCCTAGCTGTTCTCGCAGAATGATACATAGCTCCATCACATTCAATGCCAATAGCAAACCGCCCAGCGTATTGCGGATGCCGAACAGCCATATCGATACGATAACCTGAACAACCTACTTGGGTCACGACATCAAAACCGTTGGTTGTAAGAAATTCGTGAACAGATGCTTCAAAGGGGGAATCGAACCATTCATCACTATCGGTGGACACTTCGCCAAGAATGGCATTTGCGCCGTTGATGGCAAAGTCTATGTATAGACGCAAGAGTCTTGGACCTTGTCCACTTACGCGTTCAGGGTCAATGTCTGTAGGTCGAATAGAGCCTACAAGTTTAAGGTTGTACCGCGCTCTTGTTATTGCGACGTTGAGTCGGCGTTCCCCACCATTGCGGCTTAATGGACCGAAATTCATAGGAAATTTGCCAGTTGCATCTGGGGCATATCCGATACTAAATATAGGGCACCTCTAAAAACCGTGAAAAACGTTAAAAACAAATAGTCAAAACCCGAAATATTGCAATCAGGTTCGTAAATCGGCAAAATTAGCCAATTTAACATCTCGATTCTGCCCATTTTCCTAAAAATGTGCGCACCTCTCCCTTAGTTGGTGGCTCGGATTTTTGCGCGACACAAATAAGCATACCTGCTTAGGTTGTAGGCAAGGTTTTTCAATGCAACTGCGCTGGCGGCTCTGCGCATGCCGATGCAGCGCACAAATATACCGCCCATCGAATTGGTCATGTGCCCGAAAACGTGTTCTACTCTTGCGCGAATCTTTGATTTTTTGCGATTCAACTCTTTTTGTTCTTCCGTTAGGGGGCGGCTTCGATACCCCTTTTCGTGTATTCTTAATTTTAAATCAGGATTTTTCTCAAAGATTTTACTGTGTAATTCCTCACCGACATATGCGCTGTCCGCATACATTTCTGTGTCTTTTTCGTCAATAAGATTTACAATTTCCCGACTGTCATGTACAGCAGCATCCGTCACTGAAAACTCAACAATCAGTTTGCTGTCTTTATCAACCTTGACATGATCCTTGTAGCCATAATGGGTTTCGTCGTTTTTCTTTGTCCAACGCGCATCCGTATCTTTTTGGCAGCGTTTGGATTCCTTCCAATCCTTCGGTGTTTCGCCTGTCTTGATTTTTTCGTTTTCATCCCGCGTGTTGCGCTGACGGGGAGCATCCACAAAACTAGCGTCCACAATGCTACCTGTGCGTGTAATTACACCTTGTGTTTCAAGCTGTTTGGTGAAAAGTATGAATAATTCCTTGTCTGCTCCGTTTTTACTTAGGGTTTCGCGGAACAGCCATATGGTTTTCGCATCGGGTACCTTCTCGCCAAGTGATAATCCCAGAAACCGTTGAAAACTCAGGCGATCGTTGATCAGATATTCTGTATTGTCGTCCGATATCATGTACCATTGTTGAAGAAGCAAAATCTTGAACATCAGACAATAATCCCACGGCGGTCGTCCACCGGCACCTTTGGGTTCTTTTGAAAATACGGCGTTCAGAATCGGCCGGAACTTCTCCCAGTTTACCGCTGAAGCTACTTTCTCCAAAGGATCCCCTATATCGCTCAAACGCTTAAGGCGATTATCTTCATCTAACAATCCCATTTGCTTCATCTTGTTCCACCTCATCATTTTGTTACTCTCATTATACCACGTTTTCACTTAACTTGCTGGCTTTTTCCTGAGTTTTTAGAGGTGCCCTATAATAGTATCTCGCTCATCCCCTTGAACAGTTTCGAGGTTTTTGATAAATAAGTATTCTTCGTTATCCTCTTTGAAAAACGATTCAAAGGTCGGGTTTGCACGGCGTTTCTCAATAATTGCATCCTGTATTGCGGATTGTTGTACTTCTCCAAAGGCAATAATTCCGAGGCTCCTGTTCGGATACAAGACAAAATGTTCAAACACAAGGGCTGTGACTCTTGCGGCTTCCGCTTTGTTACCGTTTTTTCCTCCACGGTCATAAGTGCCACCTTGAACGTGAACATACTCCACGCCCATTCCTTCCGCTTTTTCAACAGAGGAAGGGAATGTTGTAAGATTGCCTTGATATATCTTTGCATTTGAAAATGCTATCAAATGTTCATGACGGCTACGGTAATGCCACAACAAAGTCTGCGTTGGCAACATCGTTGCCTCATCGAGTAAAGATTCGTATGCGCCGGCATCATTAACTTCACCGTCATCGTCTTCTTCGTATTCATCGGTGGTAGAGATAGATGATGCAAAGAAATCGCTAGGTGGTAATTGTTTGCTATCTCCGGCTATTATAGCTTGTTTTGCCCTGAAAATCGCGCCGACAGCATCCTCGGTACGCACCTGCGACGCTTCGTCGAATATAACAGTGTCAAATTCAAAACTGCTATTGCCAAGGTATGTACTCACGGATAGTGGGGACATCATCATGCAAGGTTTCAAAGTTGGAAGAAGTTCTGGCAATGCAGCGATTAACAGCCGTGTCGGCATTAGTTTGCGTTGTTTTGCCATTTCGCGGCGAAGCAAGGCAATTTCTCCATTTGCTGAATAAGCGTCGAAGTTAGGTAGACGAGCAATGAGTTTTGAAATAACGATAGCCTTGGATACATCTAAATGTGATTTATCGAGATCTTTAAATAGAGCAATTCTCTCGTCTTGCCGCAACCGTCTAAAATCTTGCACATGCGAATACTGGGGGATTACCGCGTCGAGCCATGAGCGAAAAAAGCATTTCTTAAAAACTGGGACTATTTCGCTTGCGCCTAGTCTGAGTTCTTTTGCTGTTGTAAGGTAAGCGTTAATGCCTAACTCACCAAGTTGTTTTTCGGCTATGCGATAATCAATTAAGTATTCCAAACTCGCAAAGTTGTCTTTGCAATTCTTCACCACATCTGACAACTGGATTAGAGAAGAACTGTAAAGGGTTTGTTTTACACCATCATCAAACAATGAAACAAATTTTTCGTTATTTGGTGTAATAATAGTCAACCATTTGTTCAATGTTTGTATATTTTTATTGATTTTATCATGCAATACAGAGTGGCGCTCGCAGACGCTGATAATAAAACTATTGGCTAGAGAATAATGTATCACAGATGCTTTAAACGTTGCACACCAATTCAACATTGACCGCAATTCAACAAAGTCTGTATCTTCGTTTATTTCTTTATCAAGGGTACTGCCAAGGTCGTCACAAACCATACACAATTTTTGTTCTTTTTCACTTAATGCTTTTTTAAAATCAGTAGCTGTATGATTGATTGCGGTTATTGACTTTTGCTTTTCAGATGATAACCGCACATTTACACTATCTAAGGACGCAATAACTTCTCCTAAATTTGCAACTATCTCCTTTAGTTCTGTTTCAGCAATGCATAAAGAATCGTCCGCATTGCGGACAACCTCACACTGATGTTCATATGCATTTCTTTTAATCAAAATATCATTAACGGCATCGAGAATGGATAATCCTTGCTCGTGGTCAAGTTTTATTGTTCTTTTGCAACAAGCAAGGAGGCTTTTACGGTTTTGCCTATAAGAACCGACCATGCGTGTAAAAAACGAACGATATTCGACGCGATAAAGTGATAATAATTTTGAAATGTCTAAAGACAATATTTTCTCGTCATAATCTTGCAGCAGGGCCTCTTGTGACGATTGCCAGATTGTCAACAAATCTTCACAGCGACTTTTTTCAGCAATACTCAACTCTTGTTGTTTGTCGCGTTTTGCTAAAACAACCTCAGCAATATTCTTAATGTCCATAGCTCTTACATAGTTATCTAAACTACCTATAACAGCATCCAAATCTAACGAAACCCACATAGAAGGAACAACCGGTGAAGCCATAACACAGTCATAGATTTGTTGTATATCTTTTGTGTTCGCAATACCCCAGCTTATATTTGTGCCAAACATTTCATTTGTATCAGCAAAAATATTTAAGCCGTCATCTATTTGGCAAACCAAAGCTTCGGTATCGACAAGAAAACGCTGCCGAAACTAAAATGTAGGCAATTGCGTAAGCACACATCCATTCCACGGATTATTCTGTTGATAACCACTTTTCAACACAATTCTCGTTACTTCTTCAAGTGCGCTTTCGCATTGCGACAAAAGTACGGGCGTAAAGTTTTCAGCATTGGCTTGTACAAAGTCTATATTGCGAAGGTTTTCGTACTGCGAAAGATAACCACTTACTTGATAGATCGTCTTACCCAGTGGCTCAATAACAGCATGTAACTCTGCGGCATAGCTATTCAAGGCATTGCGAATTTCTTTCAACCGATATAGACGGCTATATGCATCTTGTTGCAAACTTGCCTTTTGTCGTGATAACCGCATTGACCGTCCGCATTGTTCAAGAATTTCTTGTCTCCTGGCTTTGTGGCTATGCAATGTTAAACAAAACTGCTCCAATCCTGCTTGCGACAACCGTTTGTAAACGACTTCAAGCGCAGCCATTTTTTCTGAAACGAAAAGAACCTTTTTTCCATCAGCTATCAGCTCGGCAATGATGTTAGTAATCGTTTGGCTCTTTCCTGTTCCTGGTGGTCCTTGTAGCACGAAGCTTGCACCGCGTTTAGCCAGCAATATAGCGTCTTGTTGACTTGAATCGGCATCTACTACCGAAAACACATCACGTGGTTCAGTCTTATCGTGTTCGTATGCACTTATGTCAGATATAGATGTTCCGTCGCGTAATACTTCGCCATTAATTGCACGAACAATATGATGTCCGCGTATTTTGTCGGCATTTCGTTCTAAATCGCGGTACATATTAATTTTCATGAAAGAAAACAAAGATAACTGGGTGGTTTCACTTGAGATATTCCAACCTAATGATTTTACAGCTTGCGTGACGTCGTTGAGATATTCGGACAAAGCAATTTCCTCTGTGAATGCAGGCAGTTCAATACCAAAATCACTAAGAAGTTTTTGTTCTAAAGAATAATTTGCACTAATTTCCTCATCTGAGCGTGACAAAATAATAGGAGAAAATAAATCTTCTTGAGTCAATTTAACAGGCACTAATAATAAGGGCGAACGCATTTCTTGACCTTCTGTGCCGTTGTCTATCCAGTTAAGGAATCCAAAAGCAAGGTGTAAGGCGTTTAATCCTTTTTCTTCGGTAAATTCCTTTGCTTTTTTCATCAAACTGCGTAAAGTTTTATAAGTTTCGTTAGGTGTTTGATTCGTATGAATACCAGATGTCAACGAAATTAATTCAATTTCCGCTTCGTGTTTATGCTCCAAAGTAATTAACGGTACAGGAAAAGAAAGCGTATCATCACTTTCTGTCATTAACGACCAAATTTGATTACAAGAAGGTGAATTTATCAGTAAAGAATGGCGTTGTACACGTTTCCCATCTTTAGGCAAGGGGCAGTTTATTAATCGGTTGCGTTTCCCTAAGTCAAGCAATCGATTTTTCCAAAACTCAAGTTTTACATCAATATTCTGCATAATAGCCCCCGTTATTCATGTTTTCTCAATTAAAAGTAATACTTATCATATGAAACCGTTAAGAATCATTTTTTGTTAGTTTGGCAGTTTTTGTCCGCCCATCAAGCGGTTTAGTGGCATCTTTGGGTATAAGGCAAATTTGTGAAACTCTTTCTGCTCCAACTATTTTTCCCTGTGCGCATAATGATTGAACTTGGCGTTCCGTTATTCCCCATTTCTCTGATGCTTGTAACGGTGTTATCCATTCTAAACTCATACGCTGCTCCTATCCAAATACAGTCGATTTTGTAAACATCATAGCACGGCCCAGCGAATAATACAAGGTAAGACAGAATGTTTTACAAGTTTCGCTATAAGCCATTTGCATCACCGAAAACTTCCACGTATTAACAGCAACGCTAATGAGTTAAAGCTAAAACTGCAAGGTTGTACATATAACCTTGCAGTTTTATATCTTGGTTGGTTGACAGATGGAAGACTGTTTGTTTTACGTCAACATTGTTATAAATTTAATCTAATAAATAGCTAGTCGTTGATTTATCCGAAATACCCTTGACAAAACAGTTCCAAAAATCTTTTCTTATATACTAAAATGCGGAATGTAGCTGGTATCTCTCAAACAGAAGCGCAGAAGTCAAGTGATTTATTTATGAAATGTCGATATTTAGATGACCTAACTAACTGCAAAGGGGTCATTTTTGCCACAGGAACACCTGTAAGCAACAGCATGACAGAATTATACACCATGCAGAGATACTTGCAATTTGATACGCTGAAGGAACTTGGATTAGTGCATTTTGATGCGTGGGCATCTACCTTTGGTGAAACTGTTACATCAATAGAGCTTGCGCCGGAAGGAACGGGCTACAGGGCTAGGACACGCTTTGCTAAATTCCACAATCTTCCTGAGCTTATGTGCATGTTTAAGGATGTTGCAGATATAAAGACTGCGGACATGCTCAATCTTCCACGACCAAAAGCCGTGTTCAATACAATAGTTGTAAAACCATCTGAAATACAGAAGGATATGGTTTCAGGGCTTTCAAAAAGAGCTGCGGCAGTACATAGAAAACTGGTTGAACCACACGAGGATAATATGCTCAAAATTACCAGCGACGGGCGAAAAATAGGACTAGACCAGCGTATGATTAATCCGCTGTTACCTGACGACCCAAGCAGCAAGGTAAATGCATGTATGAACAATGTATTCAATGTTTGGGAAAGCACCAAAATTGACAGCTTAACTCAGCTGATATTCTGCGATTTCTCCACACCCAACGCTGATGGGCGATTCAATGTATATGATGATATCAAGAAAAAACTAATGGAAAAAGGTGTTCCAGATAAAGAAATAGCATTTATCCATGATGCTAATACAGAGGAACAGAAAAAAGAGTTATTCGCTAAGGTAAGAAAAGGTCAAGTTCGAATATTGCTCGGCTCTACGTCTAAAATGGGCGCAGGCACGAACGTGCAGGACAGGCTAATTGCTTTGCATGATTTAGATGCTCCTTGGCGACCTAGCGACCTTGAGCAACGAGCAGGACGCATTGTACGTCAGGGAAATCTTAATCCAGAGGTTACTATATGCAGATATGTAACCGAAGGTACGTTTGATGTATGCTGATAATGAAGTAGTTTCTACTTCATTATCAAATATCGGCAAACTCGCTTGTAGTAACGATTTGACGAGGATGGGAGGGTTTTTATACGAGGGTATTTGAACACGAAACAGCAATCAAAGAAAGAAAGCGACGTCACTCACTAAAGTTAATCGTCGCTTTCAGTACAACGCCTAAAGGCGGTGCAAGATAAGAATAGCATATCTTTTATCGCCTTTCAAGGTGTTTATCAAACATTACCGAAAGGAGATTTTGCATGAGGTACATAAAAGAGAATTTTGAACGCATGGAGCTAGGAAAACTATGTCAATTTATCTTATATGGTGTTGAGGATTTTAGTAATGAATGTCTGCCATACCATGATAGATTGATAAATGGAAGCAACCCTATCTATGACCGTCTAAAAGGAATTTATCCGAACGAAACAGATTTTAACAGAGCAACTGCTGACCTATCTCTTGCCCTAACCGCCTATGAAGCGGTTTATATGGAAATGGGAATGAAAGCAGGAGCTAGGCTTGTGTATCAACTTCTGCATACTGATGACTACCAACAGGAATAAAAATAGAATATCACTACATCTCAAAAAGAGCTGCCATGAGGCGGCTCTTTTTGCGTTAATCAAGCAATTCCTCCATCAACAGGTCAATGATTTTTTGCTGTTCAACCAGCCAAGAAGAAAAGTCCGGAAGTTTGATTTTTCTTTGCTTGACTTCTGATTTTTTGGTTTTGGCTTCATCACGGAATTTCTTAAATGCACTGTTCACGGTCGCTATCTTTTCAGTAGCGACTTTTTTGTTTTTCAATTTTCGCAAACGATTGTACCAGTAGAAATAAGCAGACTCATGTAACTGTTCAAGCATATCACCCTTGGCTCTTTCGTCGAATTGGCGTTTAGCTTCGACTGCTTGTACCTTGCGGCATTCATCACCGCAAACCTCGAAATGTCTGCTACGGGCAATGAAATATTTGCCGCATGCTTTGCACTCTTGAAAAACGAAACCCCATTCCTCAACTTTGTGCATGTAGTAAAAAATCAACGGTAAAAAAGAAGCAGTGACTACAACACACTCCAAGCTACGTTTTTTCATCGGATACCACAATTCTACTTGCGATTCACTGTCGTGCAACATTTTTGAAAGTGCATTGATTGCTTCCTCTTGCCATTGTCTGTATTCGCCGTAGGTAGAAAAGGCTCTATACAGTATTGATGTTTTATCAATAAACATCTGCCCGCCGTGGTTTTGGTTGTAGCAATTAAGATAATCTTCCCAAGTTCGAATGGCGGCGAACATTGCCGAAGGCTCACCTTTGGAATATTTGCCTTTAAGGAACTTTGAGGCTTTATCAGCAATTTTCCAACGCTCCTTGTCAAAGGGAAATACCTTGTTGTAGCTATTGTGTAGTTGCATAGCGTTTGTATTCCAACGTCTGTCCTTGTCTGCTTCAAAATCTATAAGCAACTGACCCAATGGGCGCACCTCGTCATATAAAATATCGCCGTTGTCGTTATCGAACTTTTGGCGTACTTCGTTAGCTTCACCTATCAAAATTCGTTCAGTCATTTTCTTTTTATCAAGGCACAAGGCAAACACAATTTTGCCAAATCCACGCTCTCTCTTTGAAAAGTCATAATCCATAAATACCGCACCTCAATTTCTAACAGGAATATTGTTTATAGTAGTTTCTCGTTACTTGTATGATACTTCCGAACGCTTGATAAGTCAATAATAAGTTGCGATAATGATTTCAGACAGAAATATTGCAATGTTTTCAAGTCCACAACTCAATACGCAGCCAGTTAGATACCGAGAACCATTATTTTGCCAAGTTTGTTTCGGAGGAAGCAACGCGAGAAATGGAAATCGAGATAACGTGTCCAAGGTCACACAAGGCCAGACATAGGAACGTAACTGGGTTGAAAGCGAACATTAAAAAACAACAGGCTATTGTCCTCCGAAATAGCCTTGATTACAAAAGCAAAGTCAGAGCAGATGTAACGGCTTTAGGCGTTGGAAACAGCATTTCAAGCCTGTTGTAAGCTCTACTTTATGGACAGTAAGGTTTTATTTATACCCTAAACCGCAAAGCGTCCCCCAAAAGCGTTACAGACGCCCACAACGAAAGGAGAATTATATGCCCGATAAATTAACAGAGGTGCAAGCTGTAAGCAAGCCAACAGAATCATGCTTCACTAAAAAAATTGGTACAACCGTCTACAATGTTGCAGTACATTTCAGCAAGACCAGCAACGAAACGATGAACGACAAAATCACACGCATGATTAAAAATGATACCCACGCAAAGGAGGTTGTGAATTTATGAGTCGAAAAATAGTGACAATGCCGCTATCGAATGTTATAATTGGTTTAACTACAAGCGAGTTAGCCGTCTGGGAGGAAAACCATGAACAGATTGGCTGATTGCAATAAAATTACAGCTCTATATGAGCGACTTTCTCGTGATGATGAGATGGCAGGAGAAAGCAATTCGATTACAAACCAAAAGAAAATTCTTGAAGAATATGCCAACCGAAATGGCTTCACAAATCTATTCCATTTTACAGATGACGGAATTTCGGGAACTCGTTTTGACAGACCGGGTTTTATGAAAATGATTAGCGAGGTTGAAGCTGGTAACGTTAGTGCAGTTATCATTAAAGACATGTCACGTTTTGGGCGTGACTATCTTCGTGTTGGACTTTATATGGAAACGCTTCGTGAGCATGGCGTACGGCTCATAGCTGTCAATGATGGCGTTGATACGGCATTAGGTGATGATGATTTTACGCCTTTCAGAAACATCATAAGCGAATGGTATGCCCGTGACACAAGCCGTAAAATTAAAGCTGTTCTTCAAGCCAAGGGGCGTGAGGGCAAGCACATGACCAACCAAGCGGTTTATGGTTACAAAAAAGACCCTAACGACAAAAACAAATGGCTCATTGATGATGAAGCCGCCAAAGTAGTTAGGCGAATTTACCAACTGACAATAGAGGGTAAAGGCCCATATCAGATTGCACGAATGTTGACAGATGAACAGGTCGAACGCCCTCAAGTCCATATAGCAAGAATTAGCGGAGAAAACTATATACCTGCAACAGCTTCTGAGCCAACAACATGGGGAGGAAAAACGGTAGTTTTCATTCTTGACCGCCCAGAATATATGGGGCATACGGTAAACTTCCGAACGGAGAAAGACTCATACAAAAGTAAAAAGGCAAAGTACCGCCCCAAAGATGAATGGGTCTTTTTTGAGAACACGCAAGAGGCAATCATTGATGAGGAAACGTGGAATACTGCTCAAAAATGCAGAACAGTAAAAAGACGCGCCAATTCAACAGGTGAAACCAATCCATTAACAGGACTTCTCACATGTGCTGATTGCGGCGGTAAGATGTATAATCATCGGGGGACGATGGCTCATAAATACGATTCGCAAAATTCATTTGCTTGTAATCAATCTACCAAATATCCTCGAAAATGTACCATGCACTACATCAAAGTTTCTGCTGTCAGAACACTAGTCCTTGAGACGATAAAATCTGTCAGCGGGTTTGTGAAAGGCAATGAAGATGAGTTTGTTAGATTGGTGCAAGAAGCGGCGAATGTCCGTCAAACCGAAACTGCTAAAGACAGTAAAAAAAGACTTGTGAAGTGCCAAAAAAGACACGCTGAATTGGACAAACTAATCCAAAGCATTTACGAAGATAAAGTATCGGGTAGCTTATCCGCAAAGCGTTTTGAAGTCCTTTCACAGCAGTACGAACAGGAGCAAGAGGAATTAGAAAAGCAAATATCCGAATTGCAAAATGGACTTGAGCGTTTTGAAGTTGAAAATGCAAAAGCTGATAAATTCATTGAAGTCGTAAAAAAGTATACCGATTTTACAGAATTAACTGCAGCAATGCTAAATGAGTTTATTGAAAAGATTGTTGTTTACGAAGCAGAAACAATTGATAAAAAACGCACACAGCAAGTTGACATTCATCTAAACTTCATAGGGATGTTTAACGTGCCTATTGGTGAAGTCGAAGTTGCACTAGAGGAACAAGACCCACAGGAATTAAAACGTGCCAAGTGGCGTGAGTATAAACAGAAAGATAAAGCGAAAAAAGAATTAGCAGTGTAAAATACGCAAGGCGGCTTATGAACATCACGAGCCGCCTTTTATAAAAGTTTGAGCTATGATTGGAGGTAAAATTAATGGCGAATGAAGTATCGCTATATGCTAATAAAATTGTTGCGCTGATTGAAGAAGCTAAACAGAATGCCTTAAAAAGTGTAAATGCTGAACTAATAAAGTTGTATTGGAATGTTGGAGAATATCTGAGCACCGAATGCGCCAAATCCACATGGGGAGATTCATTCATTGATGAAACTGCAAAGTACATTAAGGAAAACTGCCCAGAGGTTAAAGGTTTTAATAAACGTGGTTTATATCGAATGAAACAATTTTATGAAACCTACAAAGATTGTGAATTTGTGTCAGCACT
>JAVBKA010000067.1:0-11005 GCA_031546715.1 Oscillospiraceae bacterium
AGGACGCTAACTTCATTGCATACCTCGCCTGCTCCTACAGCGACGACCCGTTGGTTAGGTACTCAGGGGCGTTAAGCGCATTTTGGTCAGTTGTGGACGATATTTCAGATGCCAAGGAAAGAAACAGACTTTGGAGCTTAATTGACCCACGGGTGTGGAAAGACTTTGATGCGGCAGCTAAAAGAAATGAGAAGCTAAACCCTGAAAAGCTAGAGGCTGTGTCAGCTGCGGCTGAAAATGTCAACAATTCATACCTGAAAACTATGGGCATTGAGGACGGCGTAAAGAACTACAGCAGGGTAACAGATTTACTAGTTGCATACTACCTAAAAAAGATTTCGTAGAAAAAACGTTTTTTTTGATAGTTTTGTTTGACTTTTGATAATTATCCTATATAATATAACATTGTAAGAGTATACAGAATAGTACAGGTTTATAATTAACACCTGAAGCAGAATGGGGCGGTATGTATGGCCAACGATCCAATGCTGGAAATGTACGTCTTTGAAAGCGTACAGCTTACAGAGCGATTAGAGGAAATTTTAATTGAGGGTGAGAATCTAGGCGGCTTTAACCAAGAGCATATTAACGAGATATTTAGGATAATGCATACAATCAAGGGCTCGGCTGCAATGATGGAGTATAACCAGATTGCAACCTTGGCGCATTGGTTGGAAGATATTTTCTTCCACATCCGTGAGCATGAGAGTGCCAAGCCTAACTGGGGAGAAATTGCGGATATTTGTCTGCAAGCTGTTGACTTCTTTAAAGCTGAGGTTGGCAAGATTCAACAATCCCTACCAAGCGACGGCGACATGTCAGCTATTTTAGTTCGCTGTAAGAGCGAGCTTGAAGCGTTGAAGTCTGGCAAAGAACCTCCGGAAAATTCCAAGAAAATGGTCACTGTGCCGCTTGATACGGCTGTTGCAGTGCCTTCTTCTGTAGCTGTGCCGTCCTCAGGCGGAGCAGACTACGTTGCAACCGTGTATTTTGAAAACGGATGTAAAATGGAGAATATTCGTGCATATCAGATTGCAAACGCTTTGTCTGACCATGCGGTGAGCTTATCAACTGTCCCTGCTGACCTGCTTGAGGATTGCAGTGACGAAATTATTTCTAACGGCGCAAAGTTTATTATTGCATCTACACAGGATATTTCGGTTCTAAGAGAGATAATTTCAAGTGCATTGTTCGTTAAGAGCTTTGAGCTGGAATCCAGCGCAGGAAACAAAATAACTGCCGCCCCTGTTGTTGAAAAGGTCGATGCAGAGGTTGAGGCCGCTCCTGTTAAGCAGGTCGAGAAGCCTGTTGTGGAGACTAAGCCTGTGGCTGTACCGACTGCTGCTGCGCCTGCAAAGAGTGCGCCTGTCACTGCTCCGATTCCTGCAAACGAGATGAAGGCAAGTGTTATCAACGTAAACGTTGAAAAGCTTGACAAGCTCATGGATTTAATGGGCGAAATTGTTATCAGCGTTGCGATGGTTGTCGGAAGTCCTGACCTTGCGGGCTTGAAACTTGACAATTTTGAAAAATCTTCCTCACAGCTTTTGAAAAACACTAACGAGCTGCAAAACGTTATTATGTCGGTTCGCATGATTCCTATTTCGTCCACCTTCCATAAAATGAACCGTATAGTCCGTGATACTGCTAAAAAATTAGATAAAGAATGCGAGCTTGTTATCCTCGGTGAAGAAACTGAGGTTGACAAGAACATTATTGACAATCTTTCCGACCCGCTGATGCATATTGTCAGAAATTCCATGGACCATGGACTTGAGTCAACTAAAGAAGACCGCGTTAACGCCGGAAAGTCCCCAATAGGAAAAATTATTCTCGAAGCCCGTAACTCCGGCTCTGACGTAATTATCTCTATTACCGATGACGGACGCGGACTTAACAAGGATAAAATTCTTGCCAAGGCATTGGCAAACGGCTTGCTGACAAGACCTGAATCAGACTACACCGACAAAGAAATTTATCAGTTCATTATGCTCCCAGGCTTCTCAACTAACGAAACCGTCACTGAGCTTTCAGGCCGCGGTGTTGGTATGGACGTTGTTAAGAAGGGCATTGAAAAGGTCGGCGGCACTGTACAGCTAGACTCTATCCCTGGTCAAGGCATGGTTGTTACAATCCGCATTCCGCTTACGCTGGCTATTGTGCAGTCTATTGAAATCACAGTCGGCGATAATATCTACCTCATCCCCACACTTAATATCCGTGAATCCTTTAAGCCTGAGCCAGAGAACATTATTGTTGACCCAGACGGCAATGAGATGATACTTTTCCGCGAAGAGTGTTATCCGATTATCCGCTTGCACCAGTTATTCCGCGTAAATACCGATGTCACCAATTTTGAAGACGGTATTGTCGTTATGATTGAAGACGAGGGTCATATGGTTGGCTTGTTTGCAGACCACATGGTTAGCGAGCAACAGGCAGTTGTTAAGCCAATCCCATCATTTATTACTGAGCGTATCGGTCAAATCCGTGGTATTTCCGGATGCACCATTATGGGAAATGGTAATATCTGCTTGATTATTGACGTTAAGTCATTAACAGTGTAAGGAAGTGATCGAATGGACGAAATGAACGATCTGCTAGCAAATGAAAGCTCTATTGAGGATCAATATTTAACCTTCTCTATCGGTGAAGATATTTACGGAATAGAAATCGAGTATGTTTCTGAGATTATTATGGTTCAGGCGATTACAGAAGTGCCTGAAGTTCCTAATTATATTAAGGGCATAATTAATCTGCGCGGCAAAATCCTTCCGGTTATGGATGTTCGTGTACGCTTTAATATGGAGCCTATGCCGTACAATGACCGAACCTGCATTATGGTTATAAACTTCAATAACGCCCTTATAGGTTTAATTGTTGATACCGTATGCGAAAATATGGATATTCCTCCCGATGTTATCACTGAGCCAGCCATCGGCAAAAACCAATACTCTAACCGCTATATCAGAGGTATTGGTAAGACACACACCGGAATCAAGCTTCTTATCAACACTGCAAAGCTGATTTCTGACAAAGACTAAACTGCGATAGATATCTGCATAATCGATTGTTGACACCAATTTTTGTCGGTTTGCACTTTTGGAATTAAATACAAGCGGAGCATTCATTTTGTTAGGAATGCTCTGTTTTCTTTTTTTCAGTTTAAATATATTTTCCCTTTTGTTGCAAAAACAACGGAAAAATTCTTCCAGTTCTGGTAAGCTTAGCGCAGACGAATTCAATTATTGTGCTATTCACGATAGTTCTGACACTAAAAGGATTCCATATAAGTTGAGTCTGACTAATTTCAGCATTATTTGGATATGATAATGTCGTCTATTTTTTAAAGGGAGGTACTACAATGAAAAATATGTTTTGTTTTCAATGCGAACAAACCGCAGGTAACATAGCCTGTACAGGACGTGCAGGAGTGTGCGGTAAGCAGGATGGTACAGCTAATTTTCAGGATGAGCTGACAGGGGAGCTGATTATGCTTGCAAAGGCACTGGGCAGCACCAAGCCAAGCGAGGCTCACCTTCGATTAATGCTTGAAGGTATATTTTCCACAATCACCAACGTCAATTTTGACGATGCTGTATTGAAGGAAAAAATTGCAGAAACCCACAAGGCAAGAGTGGAACTTTCTGGCGGCAAGGACATGGGCGACGCCTACAAAATGGGTCAGCTTTGGGATGCCGACGAGGATGTACGTTCCCTGAAATCATTGGTACTATTCGGTCTAAGAGGCATGGTAGCATACGCCTACCACGCTTATGCGCTGGGCTATACTGACGACGAAGTAAGCGAGTTCTTCTTCAAAGCATTAGCCGCAATAAGCGAAGAAAGCGACTCAAAAGTGCTTTTACCACTGGTATTGGAAACTGGTAGAGTTAATCTTAACTGCATGGAACTGCTTGACAGAGCGCATACCGAAAGCTACGGTACTCCAGTGCCCACACAGGTGTCCTACCTCATCGAAAAAGGTCCATTTATCGTGGTCAGCGGACATGACCTCCATGATTTACAGCTTCTGCTTGAGCAAACCGAAGGCAAAGGCGTTAATATTTACACCCACGGCGAAATGCTGCCAGCACATGGTTATCCTAAGCTAAAGAAATTTGCACATTTAAAGGGTAACTTCGGTACAGCGTGGCAGAGCCAGCAAACAGAGTTTGCAAACATTCCCGCACCCGTACTTTTTACAACCAACTGTTTAATGCCTGTTAAGGACAGCTATCGCGACCGTGTGTTCACAACTGCTGTTGTGGCATTCCCAGACCTTGTGCATATCGGAGCGGACAAGGACTTTACACCTGTTATAAACAAGGCTCTCGAGCTTGGCGGCTACATGGTTGACCACCAAATGTGCGGTATTAACGGCGGAACATCTCTCACCACAGGCTTTGGACATGGCACAGTCCTTTCAGTGGCAGACAAGGTTATTGACGCAGTTAAGTCTGGCGCGATTAAGCACTTCTTCCTCGTTGGCGGCTGCGACGGCGCAAAACCGGGACGTAACTACTACACGGAGTTTGTCAAGCAAACACCAAGCGATACAATTATCCTAACTCTTGCCTGCGGCAAGTTCCGCATTAATGACCTAGAGCTGGGCGAAATCGGCGGACTGCCACGCATCATGGATATGGGTCAATGCAACGACGCCTACTCAGCTATTAAGGTTGCCATAGCTCTTGCAGAAGCCTTTGAGTGCGGAGTGAACGACCTGCCGCTGTCCATGGTACTGTCTTGGTACGAGCAAAAAGCGGTTTGCATCTTGCTGACGTTGCTTCACCTCGGAGTAAAAAACATTATCCTCGGACCATCACTTCCTGCCTTTGTATCCCCAAATATTTTCAGCTTCCTAAGAGAAAACTTCGGACTTGCAGCAATTACAACTCCGGAAGACGACCTAAAACGCATCTTAGGCAAGGCTTAAGCACTTGCGGATTAACTGGATAGTAAAAATATGTTTGCATATTTTACTAACGGGTTAAGAGAGCATGTAATGTAAAACTCAAAAAAACGCCCATGGTTTCGATGATAATCGAAATCATGGGCATCGCTTTTAAGGTGCAGTTGCCGTTATTATTTCAGCCTTTTTAATGATGAAATTCACTGACGAAAACTGAGAACCTGTAATATGCACGTCATAATTAGCGGCGATTGTGAGCTGAATGTCTAATGAGCTTTCAGTCATATGAGAGATGATTTTACTGGTGGAGGACAATAGTACGGCGTTGATTTCCTCCTTACTGAGGTACGGCGAAAGCATAACTCTGGCAAGCTCCATAGCGTCGTCAATAGAGCCGACCTGAACGCTGCCCGCATCGATTGCACCGCTCATTTCTGCCATGGTGCCGCGTTTATATAATGTATCGACCGAGATGCTGTTGTCGGCGGTTTTGTATGAGGTTTTTGTTTCTTCGCCTTGGGTGTCTGTAACAACATCCTTGATGTTGCCTTCGGCTTCAAGCACTCGAAGCTGTGTAAACATTTCATGTTCGGCAGTTAATGTAATGTTCTCAGGGTTAAAAACCAGTGAAACAATGCTCCAATTAATGACAATTACTACTGCAATTGCAATAATTGCTGCGGAAATTACTCCTAAAAATACCCATAAACCTAATCTATCGCTAACGCGGCTGGGGAGCTTTTTCATTAACTTTCTCCTAAGTATTAATAATACGGTAAAAATTTTCAAACGCTATTTTTTCACGAATACGGTCGGACACTGGTAGCGTTTCTATTAGTCTCGGCACTGCAAGGACATCGCATAGACCCTCGGGAAGCTCTGAGCAACCGTCAAAATCGCTGCCGATTCCCACGGAATCCTCTCCCGCGACCTGTAGCACATGCACAATATGGGTCGCCACAGTGTCCAAGCCTACGTTTTTGTATGCTGATAAAAAATCGTTATAGAACGTAATTCCCACCACACCGCCTGATGCGGACACTGCCCGAAGCTGAGCGTCACTGAGGTTGCGGCGGTGGGGGCGCAGTGCGGCGCAACAGGTGTGGGACACTATTAGAGGCTTCCTCGAGATTTCGCAAACATCCCAAAAAGTTTTTTCTGAGGCATGTGCAAGGTCAACAGTAACATTTTTTTCTTGCAGATACCGAACTACGTCTCTGCCAAAATTAGTCAAAGGGTTGTTGCCGTGACAGCCTCCTGCTATTTTATTATCATGGTTCCATGTTAAGCCTGCAAAGCGAATGCCAAGGCCAAGGCGTACAAGCTCCTCAACGTCCTCAAGGGTACTGACGGCGTCCATGCCTTCGATTGACGGCATTAACTCGAGGTTGCCATTGCCGACAGCATAGGAAAGCTCATAGCTGTGCAGTTTTTGAAGCTGCTGAACTTGATTTTTGCCAAATGATGCCATCATTTGTATGCCTGCACCACGCTTAATGGCGCGCTCAACGTCAAAATGACCGTCATTTTTAAGTATGCTGTCCTTTGCGGACAAGGTATCGCAATGGGCGTCGAAAATTTTCATAGCGTTTACCTCGATGTATTATATTTCTTAGGCTCATGAATTGTCAAGCCTATCTGGACAATGGATGCTGTTTTTTGTTTAAAAAAATAAAATTGCTATTTTCTCCAAAATTTTATAAAAATATGTATTTAACCTGACGCTAAAGTTTTTTAGAATTCTACCGATATATTGAACATTGGAAATAATAATTTACTGTGAGGTATCATTAATGCTTCGAGGTTTATATACAGCAGGAACAGCAATGCTGGCGCAGAATCGCCGTATGGACGTTATAACAAATAACCTTACAAACACCGAAACCGTCGGTTATAAGGGCGATACGCTGACAACAAGAAGCTTCCGTGATATGATTATTTCACGGATTAACGACCCCTCTGTATATCAATATGAGTCCGTCGGCACTCATAATACAGGAATTCACATTGATAATATTAAGACACATTATAATCAAGGCGCACTTGAATCAACTGATGTGCCCACTGACTTTGCCCTAGAGGGCGACGCTTTTTTTGTGGTTGAGACAACTCCGCGAACCAAAATACCCGCAACCCCAGAAGAAAAGGCAGACCCGTATTTTGAGCAGGAGTACGAAGAGGGCGACGTGGAATACAGATACACCCGCGCCGGTAACTTCGATGTTGACAGAGACGGATACCTTGTTACGCCCGCTGGGTTGTATGTTCAGGGCGAGGGCGGACGTGTTTATGTTGGCACTACTGAGTTTCAGTGCAACGAGCGGGGAGAAATCAGCGTAGACGGCAGCTTTGTAGACCGTTTGCAAACTGTGAAATTCGAAGATAATTCAGTGCTTCGCAAGCAAGGCGGCAATGTGTATAAAATTCAAGAGGGTTTAACTGACGAAAATGGAGAACTCCTTGAAATTGAGCCGGAAAACGTTACAAATATTACGGTCAAGCAGGGCTTTCTTGAAGCCTCAAACGTAGATGTGGCAAGAGAGACAGTTTTGATGATGGAAACCTACCGCGCCTTTGAAATAAATCAGCGGTTTGTTAAAATATTTGATGAATCCTTGGGCAGAGCTGTAAATGACATTGCTAAAGCATAAAATAAAGTTGGAATGGTGACATAGATGATACAAACCTTGTATTCTGCGTCTACTGGCATGATTACTCAGCAAAAAAATATTGACACAATTTCGTCTAACGTCGCCAATATTAACTCAGACGGATATAAAAAGAGACGTTTCGACTTTCAAGACGCTCTTTATACACGTATGCGCACCCCCTCCCCCATTGATAATGTTCCAGAACAGAACCTTATGCGGGGACACGGTAGCATAGAATATCAAACCAAGCAAATCTTTTTCCAAGGCGGTCTTAAGGAAAGCGGACGTTTACTGGATTTTGCCATTGAAGGACAAGGCTTCTTCGCCGTTGAAAATCCAACTCCATCAGAGGACGTAGGCAATGGCGACGGTGAAGAGATCAGCGACGCCGTTCTTTATACCAGAGGCGGAAACATGTATGTCTCGCCAACTGAGGAAGGTAACTTTTTAGCGGACTCAAAGGGACGTTTTTTCTTGGATGAGGACGGCGAGCGCATTCCCATGCCTGAAATGCAAGTGAACTTGGCATGTGACAAGGCGGGAAATTTGTCGTATGTGGATTCTACTGGTGAAAATGTTTCAATTGGTAAGCTGCAATTTGTTGATTTTGTCAATCCAGAAGGGCTTGCAAATTTTGGAGATAACTGTTATACTATGAGTGAGAACTCAGGAGAATTTATAGAAGCCAAGGGCGTAATACTTCAAGGCTACAACGAAGGCTCTAATGTGGACTATGCAGAAGAAACCACCAGACTTATTAGGGCACAAAGGGCTTATCAAATGGCTGCTCGCTGCATATCAACCGCTGATCAAATGATGCAGTTGACAAACTCCATAAGAAGCTAGCCATATTTTAATGGAGGAGACAAAGAATGGACGTAAAACAATGCAGACGATGCGGCAAGATTTTTCAATTTAGAGGCACTTATGTCTGCGAAAGCTGCAAAGATGAAGTAGACAGGCTATTTGTTTCTGTCAGAAACTTTATCTATGATAACCCAAAGGCAACAATGCAGGAAATCTGTGAACAAACCGGTGCGTCACAGCCTGAGATTGCAAGCTGGCTCAGAGAGGGCAGATTGCTGCTTGGAAAAGAATCAACCCCGTTGCTGACTTGTGAAAGCTGCGGTGCTCCTATTGCTACCGGAAAATTTTGTTCAAGCTGCACAGATAACATTAAAAATGCTTTTACAGACACTGCAAGCAGAATGGCGGCAGACCGCGATAGGCTCAAGGCGAAGACTGCTCCTCCGGCAAAATCGGGTATGCACGTAAATATCAATAAGAAATAGCTTGCATTATTAACCTCTGGTTTTAATTTATGCATTCTCATTTCCATTGCCAATAGTCTTATTGTTTTTCCCTCGCTAAGGCGGGGGAAAAATTTGTTTATAATATATAAAAAATTTCTCAAAAATGTATTAAAGGTTTTCCAAATGCTAACGATATACATGTCAGAGAGTAAAACAGAGCAAGCCAAGGAACGCACCAGTCAAAGGAGGATATTACTATGGATCTCAAAATCGGCGGCATTAAGGTAAATCCTGTAAACCGCTACAACGCTGTTCAAAAGACCGCAAAGCCAAGCTCAGTACGTCAGGACTCAGATAAGCTAGATATTTCTGGCTCAAACCGCTTATTTTCTGCTGCACTTTCAGCGGCAAAGGATATGCCTGAGGTGCGTATGGAAAAAGTCCAGGCAATAAAGGATAGCTACGAAAAAGGTAACTATATTGTTGACGGGCAGAAGACGGCTAAAAAGATGTTGGAGTCCGTTTAGAGTAACTACTGATTAAATTGGAGTGAAAACGTTGAACGAAATAGTTTCACGTTTGATTGAAATACTTACCCTTGAAATGGGTGTCAACGAGGCGTTGCTGCGGCTTTCCACAACTAAACGGGAAGCAATCGTCGGCAACGCCGTCTCTAACCTTGACAAAATTGTCCGTGAAGAGCAAGCACTGACGTCTAAGCTAGCAGACCTTGAAAAGCAAAGGCTTCAAAGCTGTACAGCTAAGTTTGCAGCCAAGGCATACAGAATCCCGTCCAGCGTAACAATTTCGGATTTTATTAAGGTGGGCAGTCCTGAACAGGCTAAGGAAATTACCAAGCTGCAAGAGCAGATGGGACAATTGATTGCAAATCTGCAAAAAGAAAACGACCTTAACTCTAAGCTGATTAATTCACGCTTAGAATATATAAATGCCATGGTTTCCTCTATGGACGTCGGTCAGCCGTCAAATATGTACGGCTCAGGCGGCAACAATTCTCAAGACAGACGACCTAAGACACATATTTTTGATTCAAAGGTGTGATATAAATGGGCTCAACCTTCGGCGGACTTAATATTGCAAACTCGGGGTTATTTATATCTCAGCGTCAACTAGAAGTAACCTCTCATAATATTACCAATGCAAACGTTACGGGCTATTCCCGTCAAAGATACGTCACCAGTGCAGTAGACCCAAAGGGTTATTTGATGCAGTTTTCCCCCACAACAGTGGGCACTGTGGGCGGCGGCGTTGAAACCCTCAGCCTTGACCAGATTCGTGATAAGTTTCTTGACCAGCAGTACCGCACAGAGCAGGCAAAAAGCACCTATTGGTCAACTCGTTCCGATTCCCTTTACTATGTCGAGGACGTTTTTAACTCCCTAGACCAAGGCTCGCTGGACGGCATTATGTCGCAGTTTTTCTCCTCCCTGCAAGAGCTTTCGAAAAACACCACCGACGAAGCTGTCCGTACAAACGTGGTTTCTCAGGCGAAAAAAATGTGCGATACAATGCGTATGTACCACACTCAGCTCACCGACCTGATGACACAGCAAAACGTAAACCTTGGTGAGCAGACCAAGCACACAAATGAAATCATCGGAAAACTCGCAACCCTTAACGATAAAATTCACAGCTTCGAGCTGGGCGGAAATATTGCAAACGACCTTCGTGACGAACGAAATCTTTTACTAGACGAACTCAGCGGAATGATTGACATATCCTACACCGAGAAGTCCTTTGAGCCGCCGGTCTTCAATATCAGAGGTGTTGAGCTGACGGCAATGACAATCTATGCCGGTGTGGGCGTCGGTGACGAGTACTCGCAAAACATTTTGGTCGGACCTAAAGATTCGTCAAACCAAGAGCTTAAATCTCTGTATGAGCCTAGGTTCTTAGTTTACGGAGAAGAAACAGGACTAAATCATATCGCAGACGAAAACGACCCTCCGATTCCTACATACGGCGTATATCTAGCCTCAGGCGTACCTCTCGACAGCGAAAATATTGACGGGCTTGAAGGCGGAATGTTGAAAAGCTATAAGGATATGCGTGACGGCAACACCACCGATGTTCAAGGTATTCCGTACTATCTTGACCAGCTTAATGTTTTGGTTAATTCTCTTGTAACAGAGTTTAATGATATTCACAGCCAAGGTTATACAATG
>JAVBKA010000056.1:0-10930 GCA_031546715.1 Oscillospiraceae bacterium
CAGGAAGCTCCTTACCTGCGTTGCAGTCAAAGCCTTCCTTGCAGTTTGCTCTGACCCAAGCGTAGGCGCGCTCATACTCCTCAGGGTCGTAGATGCCCAAGGTAATGCGGCGCAGCAGCTCTGTCATATCAACCCACTCAGCTCTGATGCCGAGGTATTTGCGGAAGAAGTCAGCGTCACAGTAGCTGCCCACAATACCCATTGACACGCCGCCAAGATTGACATATGACTTATTTCTCATCCAACCTACGGCAACAGCGCAGCGGGCAAAACGCAAAATTTTCTCCTTAACGTCCTCAGGAACGGAGGTGTCTCCAGCGTCCTGCACGTCATGACCATAGATGCTAAAGGCAGGAAGTCCACGCTGAGCGTGGGCAGCCATGGCGGCGGCTAAAAACACTGCGCCGGGACGTTCTGTGCCGTTAAAGCCCCAGATTGCCTTGATTGTGCCTGTGTCCATGTCGAAGGTTTCTGTTCCGTAGCACCAGCAAGGGGTAACAGTTAGTGTTGCAACAACGTTTTGTGTCGAAAACAGTTCTTGACATGCGGCGGCTTCTGCTCCGCCTCCGATTGTTGAATTGCTGATAACACATTGCACAGGCGTACCGTCGGGGTAGCGGAGAGATTTGCTGATTAGCTCAGCGGCGTTTTGCGCCATTCGCATGGTTTGAGTTTCAAGACTTTCACGCACTCCGCCCCATCGTCCGTCAATGGTGGGTCTGATTCCGATTTTTGGATATAGCATCGTATACACTCCTCTTATATTATCTTCCGAATAAACTTATTGGCGTTAAACAGTTACTCGCTTTTTTATACTATTCTCAGAAAAAATCTTGTCTCAATTTTTATTTGAGATTAGTATTATGGCTACAAGTCAAAATCTTCGGGCTTATAATCCCGTTTCAAGGTCACTTGCGGTGGTGGGACACGCTTCAATGGGTCGTATGAAAAACTGCGGCATGCACTGTACGCCTCAACGATTCCGTGCTTGTCGCATATTACTTCGTTATTTCCGGTAAATGTTCCTTTTTTACAGTAGACACACCGAGGGTCCATTTTTTTACGAAACAAATTACTCATATGTATGCTCCTCACCCTAACCTTGGTTACAGGCTGACTTTTCCGCTTTAACGTTTTGGGATTGCTTAAAGCACTGATGAGTGTACACAGCCGTTGCGGTGCATAGTATTCCTTGGACGACGCCTGTAAATAGCGCGGCAAACAAGTCCTTGCCAGACAATATATTACCACTGCCGAAGACATAAAGCAAGGACAGCACAATTCCAACGCCACCCAAAATAAAAGGAAGCCACGCACTTTGCTTTACAACTTTTTTCAACGCAAAACCAACGGCAACGAGAACAGGCACTAAGATTAACAGCTCAGGTTTTAAATATTCCAGATAATTCATAATTTCACAACCATATTTTAATGTTCTGACATGCACCGCCGAAGACATTTCGACATACAGCCAGACATTAAATTATATGCTGAACAATGTAATTATGCTCACTTTTTATAGCAGAACAACAGAACCGCTTGTAAGGCTTTGATTTACGTCAATTACACGCTGATTTGAGCTGCCAACCCACGCTGTATCAAGGGTTTGAAGTTCATCCACATACCGTCCGTCAACTAAAACATCACAAAGTCCTAGCAGTTTAGACATATTTTCGTCTGCTAAAAGCTCTTCGTAGGTAAATCCAGAAAAAGCCCAAACATCTAAGCCTCGCGACTTTGCCCAAGTAGTTATGTCAATTAGTGGCTCAATTTGCAAAAACGGCTCCCCTCCCGACAAGGTGATGCCTTGAAGGAGGGGATTTTTCTGTATGTCGGCCTTGATAGCGTCGGTACTAACTAGTCTTCCCGCGTCTAGGGCGTGGGTTTTCGGATTGTGACAGTTCTTGCAAAAATGCTTACATCCTTGCGAGAATATTACGTATCTAAAACCCTTGCCGTCAACAATGGAATCATGCTTCAGCCCAGCAACTCTGAGTGATTGGTTATCCATGAGTTACTCGGTCGCGCACCTCTGCCCGCTTTGCGTTGTTAAAACGATCTAAGGTGCCAGCGAGGTAGCCTGTAATACGGCGAATGCGTTCAAAGGGCACTGAATGTACTTCGGAGCGACCGCAGCCAGGGCATTTCTTGGTAATAATTCCTGAGAAACCGCACACAGGGTCACGGTCAACAGGGTGATTAACCGAGCCGTAGCCAACGCCAGAGTGCTGCATTTCCTTAATCACACGTTCAAAGGCATCGAGATTTTGCAGCGGGTCGCCGTCCATCTCAATGTAGGTGATATGTCCTGCATTTGTGAGGGCGTGATATGGGGCTTCTAGATGAATTTTGTCATAGGCGGTTATATCGTATCCAACAGGAACATGGAAAGAGTTTGTGTAGTATTCTTTGTCTGTTACGCCGGGGATTATGCCGTATTTCTTTTGGTCTAGGCGCACGAAACGTCCTGAAAGACCTTCGGCGGGGGTTGCAATAAGAGTAAAATTCAGCTTGCTCTTTTCGCTTTCCTCGTCCATACGCTTACGCATATGACCAACAATTTTAAGCCCAAGCTCTTGCGCCTCCTTGGACTGACCATGATGTTCGCCAATCAGAGCCGTCAAGGTTTCGGCAAGTCCGATAAAGCCGATTGTAAGAGTACCGTGCTTGAGAACTTCGCCCACTTCATCGTCCCAACCGAGCTTTTCGCTGTCCAGCCAGACATGCTGCCCCATCAAAAATGGGAAGTTACGTACCTTTTTGTGAGCTTGAATTGAAAAACGAGCGTATAGCTGGTCGATAATCAGGCTAATTTTAGTGTCCATTTCTTGGAAGAACAAGGTTTTGGCAAGATGTGCATTATCCCCCGCTGTTCTTCTGGCGTTAATGGCAATACGCGGGAGGTTCAAGGAGGTGTAGCTTAGGTTTCCTCTGCCGCCAACAACTTCACGCTCAGGGTCGTGGACATTGCCCACAACGCGGGTACGGCAGCCCATGTATGAAATCTCGGTTTCAGGCGTACCTTTGTAGTATTTAGCGTTAAACGGCGCATCCATAAAGGAAAAGTTAGGGAACAAACGCTTTGCGCTTACTCTACATGCAAGCTTAAACAGGTCATAGCTGATGTCCTCTGGTTCTGAGTTGACGCCTTCTTTAACTCTGAATATCTGAATCGGGAAAATAGGTGTTTCCCCATGTCCAAGCCCTGATTCCGTAGCAAGTAGCAGGTTTTTAATCACCAAGCGTCCTTCAGGAGAGGTATCTAAACCGTAGTTAATGGAGGAAAACGGAGTTTGTGCACCTGCGCGACTGTGCATGGTGTTAAGATTGTGGACGATTGCCACCATCGCCTTGTATGTCAGCCTGTCAATTTCTTTTTCAGCTTGACGCTGAGTAAAGCTCTGGATGTGGTCAACAATTGCTTCATCAGGCACTAGCTTAAGTAAAACTTCATGTTCTGCCGCCTTGTACTCAGGATTTCCGCCCATGCAAGGCTTTAAATCCTTAGGCCAGTCAATTTTTGCAGGGGTAACATCTGCAAGCAACTCCAAGGCTCTGAAAATATTATCACGGTAAGTAATGACAAAGGATTTTTTAACACCCATAGCCATACCATAGTCAAAGTTAAATACGCTTTGTCCGCCGTGCTGGTCGTTTTGATTGCTTTGAATTGCGATACAGCAAAGCGCCGCATAACTTGTGATATTTGCAGGCTCACGAAGTGCGCCGTGACCTGTAGAGAAGCCGTCCTTAAACAGTTTAACAAGGTCAATCTGGCAGCAGGTGGTGGTTAAGGAATAAAAATCCAAATCGTGGATATGGACATCACCGTCCCGGTGCGCGCGTGAGTGAACAGGGTCAAGCACAAACATTTCCGTAAACTGCTTAGAGCCTTCGCTTCCGTATTTGAGCATAGTTCCCATGGCGGTGTCGCCGTCAATGTTTGCGTTTTCACGCTTAATATCGCTGTCCTCCGCAGGGCGGAAGGTGAGGTCTTCATAGGTTTTCATAAGACGGGTATTCATTTCGCGGATGCGACTGCGTTCAGCGCGGTACAGCATGTACGCCTTTGCGGCGGCGTCATGCCCTTTGTGCATCAGCACCTGCTCCACAACGTCTTGAACATGCTCTACATCAGGAGCAGAGTCGTTGCCATCTTCAAGAATAGCATAAACTTCCTCGGCAAGAGCGTAGGACAGAGACTTTTTGTCCTGTTGCAAGGTTGCGAGAAAGGACTTATTTATTGCATCCGCGATTTTATCTAAATTAAAACTGACTACTCGTCCGTCTCTTTTTCTAAGACTGGTAATCTTTTGTACCGGAACATTCATTGAAATTGCCTCCTAAGCATGCGGGCTGAAAAGTTTTGCACTATATATAGTATACATGCAGGCTCACCTCGCACTATATAGTGTAAGCCTTTTTGACGTTTTTGTCAAGGGGTTGTGGTTGCTATTTGAAAAAGTGGCAAATTAAACAATTCGCTCCGGTCATTTTCTGCAAGTATTTTCTAATTAGACTCTTGACAACGCCTGTTCAATATCAGCAATAATATCCTCGATAGATTCAATACCAACGCTAATTCTAATTGTTCCTGCGGTTATGCCGATTTCACGGAGCTGCTCAGGCGATAACTGACTGTGTGTTGTGGCGGCGGGGCAGTTGACCAAGGTGCGTGAATCTCCGATGTTGGTGACAATTGGGATAAGCTTTAGGCAGTCGCAAAAAATTGTTCCCGCATCTTTCCCGCCCTTTAAATCAAAGGTAAACATAGAGCTTTGACCCTTTGGCGCATATTTTTTCGCCAGTGCATAGTTCGGCGAGGATTTCAAACCGCAGTAGGACACAGACTCAACCTTATCATGTGCTTCTAAAAACTCAGCAACTCTTAGTGCGTTCTGAGAATGGCGTTCCATACGCAGTGACAGGGTTTCCAGTCCCAGCAGACCCAGCCAAGAGTTAAACGGCGACGGACATGTGCCGATGTCACGCATCAAATGTGTTCGCAGTTTTGTGATAAAGGCGGCTTCGCCGATGTCTGCGTACACGATTCCGTGGTAGCTGTCGTCAGGAGTGTTAAAATCAGAAAATCTTGGATTATTTTTCCATGCAAACTTACCGCTGTCAATAACAACGCCCATAATTATGTCGCCGTTGCCAGCGATGTATTTTGAAACTGAGTGAACCACAATGTCTGCGCCCAGTGTAAACGGCTGCATTAGGTACGGCGTTGCCACAGTGTTGTCAGCAATCAGGGGGATTCCGTGCTTATGTGCAATAGCGGCGATGGCTTCAATGTCAGGCACATCCGAGAAGGGGTTGCCCATGGTTTCAAGGAAATAGGCTCTCGTTTTTTCATTAGTAGCCTTTTCAAACTCCTCAGGATGGTCAGAGTCAACAAAGTGAACTTTAATCCCCATCAATGACAGGGTGTTTTTCATCATATTTACAGCACCGCCGTAGATACTGCGCGAGGAGACGATTTCGCCGCCGTTGCCAGCCAGCGCCAAAAATGTCATCACCATTGCCGCATGACCGCTGGAGGTCGCCAATGCGCCAACGCCGCCTTCTAGCTGAGTTATGCGCTTTTCAAAAACATCAGTGGTGGGATTGCCGATGCGGGAGTATATATTTCCAGCGGATTCCAAGGCAAAAAGGCTACGGGCTGCCTCGGTGTTCTCAAAAGAGTAGGCACTGGTCATATACAGTGGAACTTGAATAGACCTTGTTGTCGGGTCGATTTCATAACCTCCATGGGTAGCAATCGTGTCAAATCCAAGATTTTTCATACAATTTTCCTTTCATTGCTTAAGTTTTAGAGAAGTTTTCTCTACTAATTGGCTGCATTAGGTCAAAACTAAAATAATTGCCATGTTCAGTCCCGTCAATTAGGAAGCGAACTAGCTTAATGTTTTTCATCTCTGTCAAGGTATACACGATAGACGATAATGCGGACTCAGCGGCGGACACGCTCTCACAGGTTAAAAACTCTTGAGAAAGGTTCACCGTACAAACGCCGTTTTCGTAAGCAACGCTTAAAAGCTTAGTACCTACGGGAATTTCCGATTGGAAATCACCAGAGGTTGGGCCGATAAGCAATGCCTCCATTAGCGCAGAATACCAAATGGGCGACTCGTTTTCCCTGAGATACACCACCCTGTTTTCAGAAGAAAGCTCCCCTGTCACCTTATTTTTGAAATAAAGCCTAAAGGAATGCAGGGAGGACACCAGCGCGGGAGAGTCAATTACAAAGTCTGAAGGACTAAGTGTAAGGCTGTTCCCCGTCTGCTCAAATTGGTACTGCACGGAATTTACCCCTTGGAATTGGGTCATGGAAAGTACGATACAAGCGTCTGCAATTTTTTTGCGAATTCCCGCCTTTTGCTGTGGTTCTGCTTCAAAGGTAATAACTGCAACGTCGTTGACTAACTCCACTGTCAAAAGGTCGTAATCGTCAGGAATGGCGGACTTAAAGCCGTCGTCCTTCGGTACAGCCGAAAGCTGCTCTAGGGTAAACATCAGATAGTCCTCAGTAGTGCTTCCACCCTCGCTGTACTCTCTAACCTCAGTCTCTATAGTGCTGCTGTTTTCCCCTGTGCAATAGATTTTAACGTAAAAGTTATCGCCAGAATTTTCCGATCTATCGCAAGCTGTACACATGAGTATAAGGGCTAGAACGCAATAACACAAGACTTTTTTTCTTGGAAAATTTTTACTCATAACCCTTCACCTTGCTCGCTTTTCGGGAACGCCAACGTAAATCTGGTGCCCTTGCCGACGATGCTGTCCAGCTTAATTGAGCCGTCAAGCCTTTCAAGAGTCTCCTTGACGATTGCCAAACCCAAGCCAGTGCCGCCAGCGGCTCTTGAGCGTGTTTTGTCCACTCTGTAGAAGCGGTCAAATACATTTTCCAAGTCCTTTTTAGGTATGCCCATGCCAGTATCGTCAACGTTTATGAAAACCTCCACATCGCTTTGATAGCACTGCACCCGCACTCTACCGCCCACCTTGTTGTACTTTACGCCGTTTTCCATTAAGTTGTACACGACTAAGTACAAATCATCACTATCGCCCAAAATCCAGCACTCTTCCTCAAGCTCGCAAACCAGCTCCACCTGATTTTTATTGGCAAAAGGCTCTAAAAGATGCGCCGCCCTACGAATAGTATCCGCCACGTCTAGACGACTTTGCTCCGTATTTGCAACAGATTCCAGCCTTGAAAGCTGAATAAGCTTTTCAGTCATTCGTGTCAACCTGTCGATTTCGTCGCCGATATCGCTTACAAATTCACGAATTGTCTCCTCCGACATGTCGTTAGTTTGCAAAATAGAGTCCGTCAGAAGCCGTATTGAGGCGAGGGGGGTTTTAAGCTCATGGGATGCGTCGGAGACGAATTGTCTGCGCAGATTTTCAGTTTTGTAGAGTATTTCCGTCAGCTCGTTAAACTGCCCCGCAACCTCCGAAAGCTCGTCATGCCCCTTAATGGGTGCTTTTCTACCGTAGTCCCCTTCACGGACTGCTCTGATAGCCCAAAGCAGTCCAGAAACACGCTGTGTCAAGGCTAGGGATATGACGATGCTTAGTAAAACTATCAAAATCGAGATTATTATGCTAAAGGTTGAGAGATTTGATTGCAGGTCGCTGAGTAAGGTCGCTTGGGTTAAATCCAGCTCGTATAGGTACAGCGCACCTGTGACCGTTCCCTTGGACATTATGGGGATTCCGAGGCGGCTTTCAAAGGATTCTCCTTCAAATCTCGAAAAAAAGGCATCACTTCCTGTTAATGCCGTAGCAATTTCAAAGAAAAGCGCAGTTTTACCCACCGAGCTGTCAAGCTCTGAGTTGTCGTAAATAATCAGCCCTTCATCGTTGCAGACAATAACCCGATATGTGCTTCTGTCGTCCACAGCCTTCATAATGTTGGAGATTCTATCTGCCGGCAAGTGCTCAAAGCCTGACAATGTGGATGTCATCATATATGCGTGGGAATTCATTGTTGAGCGTTTGTACTGAAAAACCAGACTTTGTGACACAAAAACGGGGTATGTGTTGAGAAGAATAAGAATTACGGCAATAACCGCCAAATACGAGAGCGCGATTTTTATCTGATATCTGCCCATTTTTTGAATGCGCCTTCGCCTGTACAGCTTGGTATTAGTCATTATCCCCCTCCAATCCTCAGTTTTTACGCAGATTTAGTATCCGTTTATTCACAGTTTTTCATTATCGCTAGCGGTAAAATACGCCTTGCCCTACTTCTTAAAATAGTACCCAACGCTCCACTTTGTCAGGATATACTCAGGCTCGGCGGGATTGCGCTCAAGCTTTTCACGCAAACGTCTTACGTGGACATCCACAGTCCGAATATCGCCGGGAAACTCGAAGCCCCAGACCACATTAAGCAGATTTTCACGGCTGTAAACTCTGCCCGGATTTCTCATCAGCAGCTCTAAAACGTCAAACTCCTTGGCGGTTAGCTCAGCGGTACGTCCGTCTGAGGTGACGCTTCTTTGCGAGGCGTCAAGGGTAAGATATCCGATTTGCAACCTGTCCTGCTGTTCGGTTTGAGCGTTTTGAACGTTGACACGGCGAAGAATTGACCTTATTCGCGCCTTTAGCTCCATAATATTAAAAGGCTTAGTCATGTAATCGTCTGCGCCGTACTCAAAACCTATGAGCTTGTCCGTATCGTCACCCTTTGCCGTCAGCATAATTATGGGAACGCCCGAAAACTCACGGATACGCTTACACGCCTCCAGTCCGTCAACGCCGGGCATCATAATGTCAAGAATTATCAAGTCATAGCTGCGCTCCTTGGCAAGGGCGACGCCCTCCTCGCCGTTTTCACAGCCGTCAACATCATAGCCTTCATGCTCCAAGTTAAACTTAATGCCCTTTACTAAAAGCTTTTCATCATCTACAACTAAAATTCGCATGGCTTCCTCCTCAACGGTTTCGTACTATGGTGATGCTAGTGTAACATATTCTTTCAGCTTTTCCAAGGTTTTTTCTCCGATGCCTTTAACGTTTAAAAGCTCCTCGATTGCCGCAAATTCTCCGTTGACCTCACGATAGTCAATAATTCTCTGCGCCGTAACACTGCCGATAGAGGGCAAGTCTTCTAGCTCCTGTCTGGTGGCGGTGTTGACGTTAATGCGGCCGCTAACGTCTGACTTTACAGCAAATTTATCCCCCAACGCCTTAATCTCGTAGCTCCCGCTCCATGAACGCTCAGACACAGCGTACCCCGCTGAAAAACACAGCAAGCCCACTGCCACGGCAATGGAAAAAGCTGTAACTGCTGAGACCTTTTTCACAAAAATCCCTCCAAACGTTGAAAAGCGCAAAACTTTGTGGTATATTAATTGGTATACATAATATGCTTATTAAAGCAACCTATCAAGGAGTTGAACTGCATGAAATTTCGGCTTATTGCCATGATTTTGCTTTCTTTGTTCATTTTGCTTCCTCAAGCCGCCCTTTCCTCATCAACGGACTTTTCTCCCGAGGACATCCCGTCAGCCTCTGAAACGGATATATCCGAGGGGGGCGGTCCTCAAATCGGTCCTGAAATGACTGAATTGACAGGCTATTCCGAGCTTCCCTTTGTTGACATTCGTGCCACTTCAGCAATATTGGTGGATGCCAAAACAGGCGAGTTTTTGTACCACAAGGACATTAACACCCGCCGCGAGCCTGCAAGCCTTACAAAAGTTATGACCTGCCTACTTGCCTTGGAGTACGGAAATCTTGAGGATATCGTCACCGCCAGCTCGGAAGCTGTTACAGGGCTTAACCCAGACGGCTCAACGGCTAGAATTCTTCCCGGTGAGGAAATGACATTAAAAGACTTACTGTACTGCGTAATGCTAAAATCTGCAAACGAAGGCTGTAACGTCCTTGCCGAGTACGTTGCAGGCAATGTAGAAGATTTTGTTGCCTTGATGAATAAAAGAGCCATAGAGCTTGGCTGCACCAACACTAATTTCGCCAACACTCACGGCTTGCATGACGACAATCACTACAGCAGTGCCTATGACATGTACCTCATTACCAGAGCCGCCATGGAAATCCCCGCCTTTTTAGAAATATGTCACACGGATACATATTCCGTCCCCCCCACCAACAAAACCCCCGACGGCAGACGTCTAGTCACCACAAACGCCCTGATTTCCAACAAGCAGTACTCCGATTACCTGTACCCTTACGCAAAAGGCGTTAAAACAGGACACACCCCGCAAGCAGGCTATTGCTTGATTTCCACTGCCGAGCGGGACAATTTAACCTTAATAAGCGTTGTCATGGGCTGTACCTTAGACGCGGAAACCAATCTTATACGGAGCTTCGTTGAAACAAAGCTGCTTTTTGAGTGGGCTTTTGATAACTTCGTGGTCAAAAAGCTACTGTCAAAGGCGGATGTGCCCTTGGAGGTCAAGGTTATCGAAGGGGTAGACAAGGACTCCGTTCAGCTCTCGCCTGTTGAGGATATTTCTGCACTAGTGCCGAAAGCCCTTGATATTTCTACGATTTCACGCACAATTGTCAACAATTATCCTCAAGGAATATATGCGCCTGTTGAAAAAGGAATGGTCATGGGCAGCATAACCCTTGTAAACGGCGAAAAGACTTACGGCACAGTGGACTTAGCCGCAATCGTTCAGATTGAGAAAAATCAGCTTGAAAATATAATTAACGACGCAAAAACCGAGGCTTCTAAGCCGTGGGTGAAGTGGGTTATTATCGGCGGAGTGAGCCTACTGATTATATATGTAGTTTTTACAATTCTTGTAAACGTCAACAGACGCAAGAATACAAGAGGCAACTACAAGGGCTCGCACCATAAGAAAAAATACCGCTAATCGCATTTTCTGCAACCGTTACCCACAATTATAACAAATTTTCTACTTTTTAATTATTTTTGGAGGTTATC
>JAVBKA010000155.1:0-17046 GCA_031546715.1 Oscillospiraceae bacterium
ATAGATGCGCGCATTTCGTCGGAGGTTTCCTTTGAACGATAGAACATTCCGTCGCTGGTCACGGTAATTTCAACAATATGTCGGTTCCCCTCCTGAAGAAAAGTGACTTGGGCATCGGCTTCTTTTTTAAAATACTTGTCCAGTTTATCTATTTTCTTCCTAGCGTAGTCCTTAAGGGAATCGGAGACTTCCATTTTCTTTTCAAAATAATTGTATTTCATAGGTTGGCACTCCTTTTCATAATGTTGCCGAATGTGACAATATGATAATATCACAGTTTTTTCTAAATGAAAAGGGGTCTAGTGTTAAGTTTTGGTGAATTCACCTAGGGTGATATTTGCACTAAAATTTGCGGTTATTTGTATTCATAAAATCAATATTTCGGCGTCTTGTAATTAGTTAATGTTTCGGCTATAATATAGACAACTACAACTTTAGCCGAAGAGGTGACTTATGAATTACATTAAACGTGCTATGGAGGAAACCTTTAAGCGTGTGTCTGCAGAGTTTCCCGCCATTTTGCTGACAGGACCAAGACAGGTAGGTAAAACTACCATGCTCAAAAAACTTATGTCCGAAGAATCAGGCATACGGGAATATGTTACCCTTGATGATTTAACAGAGCGCGAAATGGCGAAAAACGACCCCAAAATGTTTTTTCAAATCCACAAGCCTCCCGTTTTCATTGACGAGGTTCAGTATGCGCCCGAATTATTTCCGTATATTAAAATTATGGTCGATAATTCACACAATCCGGGGGACTTTTGGCTGACAGGCTCGCAGGTATTCAAGCTAATGAGCGGAGTGACGGAATCTCTTGCAGGTCGGGTTTGTCTTTTGCATATGTCGCCTTTGTCACAGGCTGAAATCTGCGGCGTTGCAACAAAACCCTTTCGGCTGGACTTTGACGCCCTTGTGGCAAGGAGCAAAGAGGTAACCTCGGCGGACACTCCGGAAATTTTCAGACGTATATGGGGCGGCAGTATGCCAGCATTGGTAAGCGGTCAGTACAGTGACAGAAACTTGGTGTACAGCAGCTATATCAGCACATACATCGACCGTGACGTCAGGGAGCTTTCTGGAAATATCGACTCCTTAAAATTTATGAGCTTTATAACAGCGGCTGCCGCCCTCTGCGGTCAAATGGTTAATTACAAAACCATTGCTGATGCAGCGGATATAGACCAAATTAAGGCTAAAAACTGGCTGTTAATTCTCGAAACTCTTGGTATTATATTTTATCTTCGCCCTTACTCTAACAATGTACTAAAGCGCACGGTTTCAAAGCCGAAGCTGTATTTTTACGACACGGGACTTGTTGCATACCTCACTAAATGGAGTGACTTTAACACTTTGATGAACGGTGCAATGTGCGGTGCGATTTTTGAGAATTATGCAGTGTCTGAGATAATGAAAAGCTATAATAACTGTGGACTGACGTCGTATATGTATTATTACAGGGATAAGGATGCCAAGGAAATTGATGTTATTTTAGAAAATGACGGCAAATTGTACCCCATTGAAATTAAAAAGTCCTCATCTCCTGCCTCTCAGCTTACAAAGGTGTTTGGCGTCATAGAAAAATCCGCACTTGTTCGTGGAACAGGAGCGGTGCTGTGCACCAGTGACAGGCTGTCAGCTTTTGACAGAGATAATTTAATCGTGCCTGTGTGGCTGATTTAGGGAGGATTGTAACCACCCCTACAACAACTCGCCTAACCTCAGCGTCGCCTTATAAAGCTCGTTTCGGCTATGACTACCGCTTGCCTGCACGGCGGCGGCGGCGTCACGGAGGGACAGTCCCGACTTTACCATCATATCTACGATGGCGGCTTCGGGGGAAAGCCGTTGCTCCGCGTCAACGGTGGCGGGGGCTTTTTTTATTACAACTGTGTACTCGCCCTTTTCAGGGTCGCCTGCAAGCAAAAGCTCTCGGACGGCTTCGTAGTTACCCCTGACGGTTTTTTCATACAGCTTAGTTAAGTCGCTGGAAACGCTGAATAATGCATTTTCAAAAGCCTCATTTAGCTCAGAAAGTGTCTTCATAATCCGTTTAGGGGATTCGTAAAGCACGATGAGGGCGGCGGCTTGCTTATTTAGCAGCTCTAGGTATTCGCGGCGTTCCTTGTTGTCGCGGGGAAGAAAGCCCACAAACAAGTAGCTGTCAATTTCAAAACCGCTTATACTGAGGGCTGCCGCCGCGGCACATGCTCCAGGGATGGCGATAACCTCAAAGCCACGCTTAATAGCCTCGGCTGTCAAAAGACTGCCGGGGTCAGAAATACAGGGTGTTCCCGCATCCGACACCAGTGCGATGGACAGGTTTTGCTCCACGGCACGGTTTAGGATATGGGCTGACTTCTCAAGCTCGTTAAATTTATGGCAGGAGGACATAGGCTTTTTTATCCCGAAATGCGTCAGCAAGCCCAAGGTATGGCGAGTATCCTCAGCCAGCACAAGGTCAACGCTTTCAAGTGTTTCAAGGGCGCGCTTGGAAATATCTCCAAGGTTGCCTATAGGGGTTGCAATTATATACAGCGTACTCATGGTTTTTTAGTTTCGTGGTATTCCTGTTCGGCGTTTACGTTCCAAAGCTCGACTTTATTTTTACTGCCTGACTTAATAAGCTCCACCGCCGTCATTGCCGTCAGCATGGAATGATCCATGTTATTATAACGGTGCTGACCGTTTCGACCGATGCAGAACAGGTTCTCAAAACCGTCTAGATACTCACGAACCTTGGGAAACTGCTTATAAACCCCAAAATATGCGGGATATGCCTTTTTAACACGCAGAACCGTACGCTCCCGAACCACAGAAGTGTCCTTGATTATGCCTATTTTTACAAGCTCGGAGGTTGCAAAGGCAATGAAATCTGCGTCCTTGGCAGCCCACATTTCGTCGCCCTCGTTGCAGAAATACTCAAGCCCAATCCAAACACGTCCCGCCTTTTCATCCTCCTCAGTGAGCATGTAAGGCGACCAGTTGTTGAAAATTTGCAGACGTCCTATTTTGACATCTCTCTCTTGAATGTATATCCAACAGTCAGGCACGATGTTGTTTACCGTTTTTATTTTAGTCTTGTTTTCAATCAAAAGCTTGTCCACTAACAGTCCAACCGTCATAAAATCACGGTAGGGGAGCTTTTCGGCGACAGCCGCAACGTCCTTTGGCACTTGTGTCTGAGGCATTGCCTTTACTAAGTCTTTAACAGGCATTGAGGAGAAAAAATAGTCGCCGTTGTATGTTTTTTCGCCGTCTGCTGTCTTGGCGGTTACCGCGGAAATCTGTCCGTCCTTGGTTTGCGCCTCGACGACTTCTGCATTCATAACAATTTCTCCGCCGAGACGGCGAATATCATCCGCCACGGTTTCCCAAAGCTGACCAGGACCTTTTTTAGGATACCAAAATTCCTCAATCAGAGAGGTTTCCTTCTGTTTTGAGAACATGTGCAGAACAGCCTTTGTCAGGGAAAGCCCCTTAATACGCTGTGCTCCCCAGTCAGGCTCCATATCAGCGGGAGAAACTCCCCAAAGCTTGCGGTTATAGTCCTCAAAAAACATATGATACAGCGGAAGTCCGAAGCGGTTGACCATAAAGTCCTCCAAGGACTTTTCCTCACGTTTAAACACCATCGCTGCCATATAACCGAAGCCCGACTTCATTGTTCGCGCAAAACCAAGATTTGCAATGGTTTGGGGCTTTAGTGCTATGGGGTAATCAAAAAATTTACGAAGGTAGAGTATACGGGAAACACGGTTGCGCAAAAGCATAACCCTGTCATGCTTTTCAGGGTCGGGGCCGCCAGACGTCATGGTTTTTTCACGTTTTAACTTAATATCGTCGCGAGCGGGTGAGCCTTGCATTGGCATTGTGCGAAGCCAAAAATCAGTTACTACCTTGCTTTTTGAGAAAAAACGGTGACCGCCTAAGTCCATCCTGCGCCCGTTGTGGACATGAGTGCGAGATATGCCGCCGATGTCGCCTGTTGCTTCTAGTATGACAGGCTTTATATCAGTGCTTGTCAAAAGCTCGTATGCCGCAGTTAGTCCCGCAGGACCTGCCCCGATTATTATGGCTGTTTTTTCTGACATAATAAGTCACCATTTCTCCAACGACACAAATATAAATGAATACAACCTACCATCTATCGTTGGTGAAATGATAAGTGACTTTTGTTTAAACATCCGTCGCAACGTTGAATAGGTTGAATTTATTCAACCTATTCCCCCTAAGCCCTGTATATAATAAACTTTCGTGTTATAAAGTTCCACGCCATAACCACGGCGGTTGCAACAATTTTGCCTATATACAGGTAATAATTAGCCGCTAAAGCACCAAATAAGCTCATTTGCGCCAGAGGATGAATGAATACCCAAACGATGCCTTCCGTCAGCAGAAGCCCGATAAATGAAAACACAGAAAACAGTGAAAATTCCTTTGCCTTGCTCATCTTACCCTTCGCCGCAGGTGTAAAAACCCAGAATCTTGAGATAAAAAAGTTAGTCAGCAAGCCTACTAAAAATCCCAAGCCCACTGCCACATATTCGTTGATATCCAACAGCTCAACACATACCGTCATAACTCCGTAGTCTGCAATAAACGCGAGTCCGCCCACCAAAAGGAAGCGGAAAATCTGGACAAGGGTGCTGTCTGTCTTGCCTGACAGCATAGTTTTAATGTTCATTAACTACCTCTTTCCTATGAATTTTCCGCAAGGATAACTGAAAAATTATTGATAAAATCGGAAATATTGACGCCGCTAGCATACCACCACGCAAGCCCACCTGTTCAGGCGTGATTGCAGTTATCCGCAAATTAAAATGCGGCAAGAGGTCAACCACCTTGCCCGTAAACCACGGACCGATAGAACAGCCGATATCGCCCCCTGCGGACAATAAGGCAAAAAGCGCAGTTCCCGCATAGGGCAGTTTGTTTGCCGCCATAACGAGAGTTCCGGGCCATAGCATGGAGGTAAATAATCCACACAAAGCACATGCCGCCAAGGACATTGCAGGCATGGATACAGGTGCAAACGCTGCAATCCAATAGCAAAAAACAGCCCCGACCGAGCCGAAAATCAGAACCTTGCCAGTATCCAGTTTGTGAGCAAACATACTGTTTAGAACTCGTCCTGTTCCCAAGAGCAACGCAAACACCATTGAACCCATTACGTCACCCAGAAGCTTGGGAAGGCGCAGACCTTTTTCTATAAAAGGAGAAGTCCATTGCGCCATGCTGACTTCTGACGCACCTCCGAAAAGAATCGCCATAAATGCAATAACAAAAATAGGAGAAAATACCCATTGTCTAAGCTTTTGCAAGGTGCTTTCGTGAGGGACTTCCGCCAAGGGAACGCGGCAAAAGAGAAATATATTGATGGTAGGAAGTATGCCCCAAAGCACTACAATTATCGGCCAGTTTTCACGTCCCAGAAGAAAAATCAGCAGGGTGGTTATCAGCACTACGGCGGCTGAGCCCCATGCGTAAAAGGAGTGCAAAAGGCTCATAGCACGGGCTTTTCCCCTCGCTACGTCCTCGCCCTCAGAGGGAATGGCGTGTATAATTGGGCTGAGTAACAGCTCCAGCAAGCCGCCGCCTGCGGAGGAGAAAATCGTACCGATTATCAGTCCGGTAAATATTGAGGTGGGAAACAATAACACCGATGCGCCGAACAGAAAGAATCCGACAGCGCACAGAATATGTCCCGCAACCACGAAGCGCCTGAAGCCGTGCCTGTCTACAATTCTTGAGAAACCAATATCCATTATCACCTGAGTAACAAAATTGATTAGCACTAAAATACCAAGATCGGTATAGCTAAGTCCAAAAATGTCCTTAAGAGGTATGAAAATTATAGGCGTGACATTAACAACGGCGGCTTGGACAACATTTCCCAAGTAACATGCGCCGATGGTGCTTTTCCAGCTTCGTCTGACTGTAGAACCTGAGATGTCGGCATTGGTCATGGTACGTCCTCTCTAACCTCCGTTGGGGGCTGCTCTAGCAGTTCAGGGTTAGCCATATATCGGGCAATCTGCTTAAATGCCCTTGCGTTAGTGCTGCCAGGAGCAGTTCTTTCGTCATTTACCACACCGATGGGTAAATATGAGCAGATTACGCCCTCGGAATTCATTTCGTGGACTTTTTTGCCCATGGTAATAAAATAACTGATGGTACCGTACTCGTATAAATGGTGGTAGGCATGAGGAAGGTTTATAGAAGCGAGGTTTGCAATAAAAAGCGAAGCGTGAAAGGGGTCGTCCTTTATAAGAGATGCTGGCATAAAATTATGCATGTCCAGCCATTTCAGCAGCTTAATTATTGGACCTGACAAAAGCGGTAAATTCATAATAGTTTCAACAATTTTGTCCGCGTCGTTACCAGTGTTTGAGTTTTTGTTTGCTTCAATTGCGGCATCTAGCTTTTTTTGCACCTGTGGCAATGTGTCCGTTCGTTCAAAAAACACCTTAATGCAGGTTTCCTGCGGCTGTCCGTTCTCATAACCTTTTAGCATGACGAAGGACACAGACACGTCACTTCTGCCATATATTTTACGGTTGACAATAAAACGGTTTAGGTCCGGATACTCGCAGACAGTTCTTATAAAAGCTGCAATCATTATGCCCATGGCGGAGTACTTACTGCCGCTTTTCTTATGTTCTTTTAAAAAACGTTCAGTTTTGTCAAGTCCAATAGAAAGTGTTGTTTCTGTTTGTGAATCCGTTCTTCTGGGCATAAGATGTGGTATCATCTTAAAGAAACTGTCAGGGCTTTTCAGTAATCTTCCGTCGCTTCTTTTCATTCAGTGCAACCTTTCCTGAGTTATAAATTTTCCATGAGTACCGTCAGAGCTTTTATGCTAAAGAAAGGTCTGACAAAATTAACCAAACTAAGTAGAATCGAAAAAGTATACCATGTTTTGAGAGGAAAAACAAGGGGAAGTTAAGGTTTGAATATTCAGACGGAGCACATTTTCATCGCACTATTGTGCAATGACTGCGCATAGTGTATAATATCCAAACCAGCATAAATTAGACATGCAACAACTTGCAACATATATTCAACTATAAATGTGAGGAAAAGTATGAAAATTGACGGCGTAGATGTCAGCCGAGGGATTTTTAACTGCGGAGGCTTGGAGGACGCATACGTTGAGGTGCTTCAGGTGTTTCATAAAAACTGCACCAGCCAAATAGAAATTTTTACTAACGCCCTGAAAAACGGCGATTTTTCTCGATATATAATCGAAGTTCACGGCATTAAATCAGCATTGCGGGCAATTGGCGCAACTGATTTGGGCAATACCGCATATGAGCTTGAGCTTGCCGCAAGGTCTCAGGACGTCCAGACGTTAAACTCTAAAACTGACGACTTTGTGTCATCACTGAATTATCTACTGGACGTTATAAAGCCGTATCTCAGCGGCAAAACCATGGGCGATAAGCCCTTTGACAAAATTGAAATTCTGGCGGCTCTTCAAACGGCTAAGGCGTACTCGTTGGACTTCGACCTTGATTGCGCAGGGGCCGTAATTCTTCATTTGTTTGATTATAAACTTGACGCTGAGTGCTTTGACGCTTTGAACAAAATTGACACTGAGGCGGCGTCATTTTCCGTGAGCGGTGTTGTCCATGCCTTAGATAATATGATACTTTTAGTTGATAAGATTGACGGCTAGTTAGACGTGTTGACTAAATATTGCAAATATATCATGAAATATTTGTAAATTATTTTTTCATATACCTTTGCTAAAATGAAGTTGGTGTGTTATACTGTAGAATAGCAAATTTTAGCATTGAAATGTTTTAAGGGAGGTTCGGTCTACCTATGAAAGTTCAAATTACAGAAACCGTATTAAGAGACGCAGGACAGTCACTCATTGCAACGAGATTACCCTACAGCAAATTCGAAGGCATTCTCGAAACAATGGACAAAGCAGGCTATTATTCACTAGAGTGCTGGGGCGGCGCGACTTTTGATACATGCCTTCGTTTCTTGGACGAAGACCCATGGCAAAGACTTAGAGATATAAAGAAGAAGGTAACCAAGACTAAGCTGCAAATGCTTCTCCGTGGTCAAAACGTACTTGGCTACAAGCATTACCCAGACGATGTAGTCCGTAAATTTGTTGAAAAATCCATAAAGAATGGCGTTGACGTCATTCGTATTTTTGATGCTCTTAACGACCTTCGCAACCTTGAAAGCTCTGTCAGTGAAACCATTAAGCACGGCGGAATCGCTCAGGTCGCCATTTCCTACACAACAAGCCCTGTGCATACTCTTGAGAACTATATTCAGCTCATCAAGAAAATTGAGGAAATGGGCGCGACCAGCCTTTGCATTAAAGACATGGCAGGTATTTTAGGTCCTCAAGAAGCCTATGACTTTGTTAAGGCAATCAAGGCTGCCAGCAAGCTCCCTCTCCACCTTCACACCCACAGTACCACAGGTCTTGCTGCAATGACATATGTTAAAGCTGTTGAAGCAGGTTGCGATGTTATCGATACAGCTATTTCCAGCTTCTCAGGCGGCACAAGTCAGCCTCCAACCGAGTCTCTTGTGTATGCCTTAGAGCAGCTCGGTTACCAGACAGGCATTAATTATCCTGTTTTAAAGGAAATTAATGACTTCTTTAAGCCTGTTCAAGAGTTCTATGTTAAGAACAACACTCTTGACGTTAAGGTTATGGGAACTGAAACCGACGCTCTTAACTATCAAGTACCAGGCGGAATGCTTTCCAACATGATTTCTCAGCTTAAATCCATGAATGCTATGGATAAGTTTAATGACGTGTTAGCAGAAGTGCCAAGAGTTCGCAAGGACATGGGATATCCTCCGCTAGTTACGCCAACAAGCCAAATCGTCGGCGTTCAAGCAACTCAGAACGTCCTTGCAGGCGAACGCTACAAGAGCGTTTCTAAAGAAGTAACAGGTTACCTCCGCGGAGAATACGGCACACCTCCTGGTACTGTCAGCCAAGAGCTTCTAACAAGAGTGCTCGGTGAGGAAAAACCTGTTACAGGTCGCTTTGCAGACACTTTGAAGCCTGGCTTTGACGATGGCAAAGCAAAAGTTGGCAAGCTTGCCAGAAATGATGAAGATGTTCTAAGCTACATTATTTTCCCTGACGTTTATGAAAAATTTGCAAAGGCACGAGAGGAACGAGAAGCTAACAGAGTTACCTATTCCATAGTTAAAGCTTAGGGGGTAATATATGCCTTTATCCATTTTGACAAAGGTTGCACCTCTTGCCATGAGTGATGCTCTTGTGTACGCATTGGCCGGATTTGCAATTGTATTTGTCGTTCTAATCGCAATAATGCTTGTTACGAAGGTGTTGGGTTCAATGTTCGGAAGAAAAAAAACAAAAGAAATATTACCAGATCCAACTTCAGTGGTTGTGCGCCAAGAGGAATCCCGCAAAATTGTTGAGCCTGCCGTTAAGGAAATTCCAGCAGGTATGGCACTTGCGCCGGGGTCTATTGGTGAATTAAAGCTCCACACTGTTGATGATAAATCAGCGGCATTGATTATGGCTATTGTTGCCGATTCTATGCAATGTCCGCTGAATGAGCTTCGCTTCATCTCTATTAAAGAAATCTAGCTTATTTACAGGAAGGATGAACCTAGTATGAAATATAAGGTCACACTTAACAATAAGACCTACGAGGTAGAGGTTGAACGCGGAGAAGCTCAGCTTATCGCTGTTACCGAAGCTCAGCCGATTGTACCTGTTGCCGCCGCCCCTGTAGCCGTTGCCGCACCTGTCGCTGCTGCACCTGCACCTGTTGTATCCACCGCTGCCGGTACTCCTGTTAATTCCCCAATGCCTGGAACAGTCTTAAATATGAAGGTTGCCGCTGGTCAATCCGTCAAGCAAGGCGAAGTTCTGTTGAGTCTAGAAGCCATGAAAATGGAAAACGAGATTACTGCTCCCCGCGACGGAACAGTTACTCAAATTGTTGCTACGAAAGGTACAGCAGTACAAACCGGTGCTCCTCTCCTAATCCTAGCATAGGAAGAGAGTAATGGAAAATTTTGGTAAAATACTTTTAGATCTTTGGACGTCCTCGGGTATTGCTCATCTTTTTGAGCATTGGCAAAACGCAGCAATGATTGTTATTGCATGTGTGCTATTGTACCTTGCAATAATTAAGCAGTTCGAGCCGCTCTTACTTGTTTGTATTGCCTTTGGAATGCTGCTTGCAAACCTTCCTTTAGGCGAGATTATGCATATGGAGCTTTTCCAGCAAACGCCAGTTTTTAATCCCGATGGAACTCCTGCTCTAAACGAAGCAGGTCAGGCTATTTTGGGCGTTGACTTCGGCAGAGTTCTTCACGAAGGCGGACTTCTTGACATTCTATACATAGGTGTCAAGGTAGGCGTATACCCTTGCTTGATTTTCCTTGGTATCGGCGCAATGACGGACTTTGGACCATTGCTTGCCCGTCCAATCAGCCTGTTACTAGGTGCTGCTGCTCAATTAGGTATCTACGCAGCATTTTTATTGGCAAATGCAGTTGGCTTTCTGCCAAACGAAGCCGCTTCAATCGGAATTATCGGCGGAGCTGACGGTCCAACCGCTATATTCCTAACAAGCAAGCTTGCTCCTCATTTGCTTGGACCTATAGCAATTGCCGCGTATTCTTACATGGCACTTATTCCGCTGATTCAGCCGCCTTTCATGAGACTGCTCACCACTAAAAAAGAGCGTGAGGTTGTCATGGAGGAAGCTAAGCCGGTATCTAAGTCCACGAGAATTATTTTCCCAATTGCTGTAACCATATTCTGCGCACTGCTTCTTCCATCTGTTGTACCGCTAATCGGCTGCTTGATGTTGGGTAATTTGTTCCGTGAAAGCGGAGTTGTTGAAAGACTTTCAGATACTGCGCAGAACTCACTTATCAACATTGTTACCATTTTCCTTGGAACAACCGTAGGCGCAACCAGCGTTGGCTATATCGCTGGCATTGACGCAGAGACAGGCGCGACAGTCAATGTAGGATTTTTGGGAACAAAAACCTTGCTGATAATTGTTCTTGGATTGCTAGCATTTATCTTCTCCACTATCGGCGGATTGTTATTTGGTAAGCTCCTGTACGTTACCACTAAGGGCAAGATTAATCCGTTAATCGGCTCTGCGGGTGTTTCCGCTGTACCGATGGCAGCTCGTGTTTCTCAAAAGGAGGGACAGCGCGCCAATCCATCCAACTATTTGCTTAGGCACGCGATGGGACCGAATGTTGCGGGTGTTATAGGCAGTGCTGTTGCGGCGGGCTTTTTGCTTGCGATTGGCAGAGCGTTAAATTGGGTGTAACATAGCAAAAACCCTAAATATTCAATTAAAGGCGGCTGCCCCAACAGGGGCAGTCGCCTTTTAAACATGTCAAAAGTTTTGATTGAGCTTTTTAAAAAGCTCATGGTTTTAAAAGGCAACGCCTTTTATCGAGCCGCGCACGGCTCGAAAGTCTATCCTTGAGCCGCGCAAACCAAATAATCGCAAGAAAAAACGCAACACAGCGCAGCGGCGTTGCGCACGTCCCTGATACGGTGCGTGGGCACAAGCGGCGGTGCGTGGGTTAGAACGGCGGTGCGCCGAGGACGTCGCACCCTACGAACGGTGGGTTGCTGAGTTTTGGGTGAATCGGCGTAGGGGCGAACTTTGTTCGCCCGAGGTTTGCTGTGCTTTTTGGGGTTTTCATGTGCCGTGTGAAACGATTTCATTGTAATTCTAAAAAATATTTTTCAAAAAAACGCCCGCAAACCCTTGGGAAAATCATAACTACCCATATGGGTAGTTGAATGAACGTGAAAAAATTCGTACTATTATATAAGGACGCTTCCTCAAGGGAGCATTCTGTTTAGCAAACCTTTACTAAATACTGGACGAATTATTTTTTCAACTTGATATAAGGGGGATTTTATCTAATGAGGAGAAAAATCGTTAAAAAAGCGGCGTTGGTTTTAGCATTCATATTCATACTAAACCTGCTACCAATAAGCGGGTTCTATGCTTATGCTGCAGACGCTGTCAGCGGCAATTTTTCTGAAGCGGAACAGCTTCAGCTACAGCAAGACGCAAGTAAGAAAATTCAGCAGCACAATGTACCAGGGACTGACTACTCAACTCCCGGCTTTGTCGTTCTGTCTAAAACTGCCATCCCTGTTAATGGTTCGTCTGACACATGGGAAGTCACCATGCAGGCATACGGCAAACCTGTAGACAAAAAAAGCGACATAGTATTAGTTATCGATAACTCGCCAAGTATGGGAAATAGAGTTTGTAATAAGTTTCATTGGCACACCGAAAGCTGTACTCGCCTTGGCATCACAAAGCAAGCAGCAAAAGCATTCGTAAATAATGTTTTGTCCGACGGCGGTGAGCGCATTTCCATAGTTACATTTAACATCGCAGCAAAAAATGAGCTTGTCTTGACCTCTGACAAAGAAGCACTCAACAGAGCGATTGATTCTATTAAAACTTACAATAGTGGCCAAGATTACGACTTTTTAACTGGTATACTTGCCCTGTTTGGTGTTCTTCCAAAGAATATGCACGGAGCTCTTGAAACGGCTCGGGGAATTCTCGACAATTCTACCGCAGATTCCAAATACATAGTATTAGTTAGCGATGGTCAAACCACAGTTAGCTATAATCCTGAAAAAGGAAAGTTTGATACAGACCGCGCAGTCGAACGTGCTGTGTCAGAAGCACAAACTTCAAAGGATAAAGGCTATCAAATATTCACCGTGGGACTTAACGCTGGTTCTAGCGCAGACAACACACTAAGAAAAATCTCCAGTGAAAACGGAAAAACTGACAACAATAAAACCAAGTATTTCACTAGTGCAACGAACCAAGCCCAATTAGCTGAGTTTTACACCAGAGTTTCCGGTGAAGTCGTTCTTGCTGGTACGGACGCAGTGGTATATGACGAAATCGGACAAAATTTCGAGATGGTGAAAAATTCCATTATGGCGAATATTGGAGAAATCTCATTTAAAAACCGAAAAATTACGTGGCATTTCGGCAATGTTCCGGGAACACCTGACGGTAACGTCAGTCTTGCCGCTACGCTTAAATATCAAGTAAAGCTTGACACGAATGCACCTGTGGGTTACCACAACATCAGCTCTTACGCATATCTTGACTACACCAGCTTAGCTGGCGCAGGCGCAACTCCTAAAAACGGCGCAATAAAGTTTTTCCCTTATCCCACAGTAAATAAGCAAGCAGGTTCATATGAAATCTACTACATAGAATGTGACGCCAACGGCAACTGGCTAGGGGAAAATGGTTTGCCCTTAAATTCTTCAATAACTAATCCAGATTTTAGCAAGCTTGTTCAAGCAAAGAAGCTACTCCAAAAGACTAGTGTTTCGGATGTTACGCCAAGCGCAAATGTAAACGTCACCACACAATATGAAACAATTAACGACGCATATCAACTCAAGGGCAACAAAGCCCAGACTATAAGCTTAGCTCCCGGCGAGAGCAAGAACGTGGTTTTCTGTTACACTAAAATTCCCGAATATAAGCTAACCGTTGAGCATTATTACGAAGGTGCAACCACACCATTTGCAACAGAATTTCCTGCTGGCTATCAAAACATGAGAAAAGGCGCAGTTATTTCTGCAGGAAATAACTCACCTGTAAAAATTGCCGGCATTGTGGACACTGCTGCTGCGAGCTTTGATAACCCAACTGCTTACAGGATATATCAAGACGGCTCACGCATGTACTATACTGGCGGCATTCCAACACAAGATATCAACGTGGAGAGGAATGTCACCGTAAAGCTTTATTATGACAGGGTTTACACCGTAAAAGAGCAACATATTTACTATGATGAAAACCAGCAGCCACAGTCAGCGTTTAACGGTCAATACGACACAACAAAAATAGTGAAAACTGGCGATTTGTACACCGTCGGTTCCACCTATGGAAACAGTACATGGCTTTTCACAGGGCAGTCCGACATTAATTCGGGCAACTCTGTTCCAGTAAGTTTCGACTTAACAATCAAGCATATTTACAATATACTCCAGTACTCGGCAAGTGTCGAGTACTATCCAATCAGTCAAATCGACGAGCCGGTCAAAACAGGCAAACTTGAGGGTGGTTACACTGATAACAGTGTGCTTCACAACGGAAGCACATATACATTGAAGCCTAGCGAGTTCACCACCGATTCTCTAGGACGCACTTGGAGACGCGTAGGAAACGATACTATTACAGGTACTATAGATGGCAGTAACGTAATAGGATACGCTTATTATGAACGGGTTAGCTACGATATCACGGTGAAGTACCAAACGGCTGACGGTACGTCTCTCCGTGACGACCAGACCTTTAATGTCAAATCAGGCGATAGTTACGACGTGGAAAATTACAAGTATGCAAATATTACAGCTTCAAACGACTACTATTACGAATTTGACAAAGTAAAAGACGGCTCAGCCGCTATAAGCGGAACTGCCGACGACGACAAAACAGTAGTCTTTGTTTACAATGAGGTTCTTTTCAACGCAACCATAATATACTCCGCCAAGTTTAACGGAGAACTCGGAGAAATGACAGAAGGCTTTGTCTCCACAGAGTCCACTGAGACTAATCTTCAATCACGCGTTACTTTTGAAGGATTGCACTCTGGTGAAGCCTACAACTTTGATACGCCACCCACCTCAATATTCTATAAGGACGTTCGCTATGATTTCCCGCAAATATCCAATGCTCTTGTAAGTGGCTTGATAGGAAAATCGAATGTTACTATTTATGCAAATTATGTAGACCTTGCGCCTTACTACAAAGTAAAGCTGGTTTATAAAGACATTAATGGCGAAGTTTTTGAAACCAAGACCATCGGAAGCTTCCAAGAGGGACTAAGCTATTCCCAAGCCTTGGAGCAAAATTCTAAACTGCCTATCGTCAAGGGCGATGCACCGGCACTTCGTACATATGCCTATGTATCAACTGAGGACGATAACAGCGGCATAATGGGAACATCAGATGTCACGGTTACATTCCTATACAAGCCCGTTTACTACACTACTATTTACAGCTTTAATGACGCACAAGGACGTACGCTAAAAGGTGCTGTCACGCATACATATGCCATTAACAGTCCATACAACTATACCGCGGATGCAACACTACAATCAGGCGGCATTTGGTATGAATTAGTACCAGGCTCTTCCGCCACTGTCACTGGTGACGGTTTGTCTGAGTTTTCGGAAACACCGATTAACGAAAAATTTGTCTACCAGCCTATAACCTACGACGTTGTCACCATGTTTGTAGACAATGACGGTAATTCGATTAGTAGTCCCAAGACCCAGACCATGCAAAATGGCTCAGACTATGCGCTCTCCTTTAACGACAACGATAATGACCATTTCCCCGATAATATTATTGACAGTCAAGGCAGAATTTGGCAGCATTCCTGCTCAGACACCTGCCCGCATGGTACAATCGGCACAGCACTTTCCAAAAATGAGACCTTTATGCTAAAGTACGAATTGATGTCCGTCTACCTGACTTTGCGCCATGTTGACGCAGATACAGGCGTCGAAATTGCCGAAACCGTTAACAGAGGACCATTTGACAGCGGTGAGGTTGTTACTGACATCACCCCCGCAAGCATTGAGGATGTCATAGAAGGCGACTTAAAGTATTCTTACATCTTTAACGGTACTGAAGGCTTTGATGAAGAAGACGGACTGGCAGTTACCGTCACAAGTGATAAAACCATCACCATAAAGTACAAGAAAACTGAAACCGATTCCAAGGTTCACTGGACAATTAATCATGTTAAGCAAGAGCTGAACGAAAACGGCGAAATTGTCTACGCTGCGACACCATTCCAAACGGATACAGGTTATGTATGGAAAAGTCAGATTGCAAGCGAAACCTCTATAAACGTGACAGACCATACAAGCACTGTTAGCGCAACTCATATGCTTGCAGCAGATCAGCCAACCGCTCTAATCTTAGGGGAATCGGACAATGAGCTGGACATTAAATATGACCTGCTCCGCTATGCCATTAAAATTAGCTACAGCAACGCCAATGGCGAATTAGTTGCTGAGAGCTTTATCACCGATGCAGATTATGTCATTGGTCAGAGCTATGACCTTTCGGAAAAAGCACTTGACGTTATCAACGCCGATTCTATTCAGTATTCCTTTGACAGTGGAAATTTAGTAAAGGGGACTATTGATGCGGCAATGCTTGACATTGAGGGTTATATTTCGCTAAATCGGATTTATAAACCTTCAAAATATAAATACTCAATAAAGTACTACTTTGACGGCAAACTTGAGCAGGTTGACGGCTATGCAGAAGAGGGCGAAACGCTGACCTTTGACAGCGATTACCCAAGCAACGTTGAAGGAGACTGGAAACTGGACACTGTTACCAACAACGGACAGATAGAAATTACTTCAGGCGTTAATCTGCTGGAGGTTTACTATGTAACCGCCACCTATACCGCTACTCTGCGATATTTCTTAGCAGGCGAAGGAACTCCAACGGAAATTGCTGAGCCGGACGTTGTTTCAGGTCTGAAAAACGGTGATTTGTATACCCATACTGAATATTTCAAGCGGCAAATCAGATACAATAACAAGCTGTATGTGTGGAACAATGAAAACGTTCAGCTTGAGGGAGCAATTGACCGCTCAAATGTAGAAACATCCGCGTACTACGTTGAAAGCGAGTTTTCCTACATAGTAGAATACTATAACGACGACGTCCTTACCGACCCAATAAGCGGCACGGCTGTTGCAGGTACTAAAATTGACCTTGAGCTTGACGAGCATATGGGAGATTTAGTACTAGACAGGGTGGCGGCAGAACCTGCCGAGGCTTATTTAGACGGCGTACTTACCGTTCAGGAAGTCCCGACAATTGTCAAGGTTTACTTTGTAACGAAGACTGTTGACCCAAGCGGAAGTGAAAGCCCAAGCGGAAGTGAAAGCCCAAGCGGAAGTGAAAGCCCAAGCGGAAGTGAAAGCCCAAGCGGAAGTGAAAGCCCAAGCGG
>JAVBKA010000031.1:0-15805 GCA_031546715.1 Oscillospiraceae bacterium
AACTGAAAACGGCTCTCAAATGCGCCTTGTTGAGCTTGTTGCTGACATGCTGATAGGCGACCTGAAAAACAACATCATTATGTCCGAAAATGACGGAATCAGAAGCCTTTCAATGGTTTTAACAGATGCTCAAATCCCTGAGCTGTACAACGCAGGTATTTCAGTTGCTCTAGCCAACCAAGGTAATAACCATGGCTACAATTTTGAAATGATTTCTGACGACGGTGAAGTTAAAAAATTCCGTCAGACACAGATTCGAGACGGCATTAAGTACGTGACTGAGTATGAAGAGGTTTATGAGCTTGATGCGGACGGCAACGTAATCTCATCAGAAACAAGAAATTTTGTAGATATCTCGAGCACACCATCTACTGAGGCGGATTACGGCGATATTATTGAACATCCCGTCAAGGCTGCAAACATTGATTATGTCAGCGCAAAGGCCACCGTTGACAAAGATGGAAATCTTACATCTGTAGACGGCGTTGCAAAAATTGCAATTACAACTATTTTTGACAAAACCTACGAATTTGAAATCAACGTCAATGGCACTCTTTCAGACTACGGAACAACTACTGTCGAATTACCGTTAAAAAATTCCGAGGCTCTCACAATTGATGCTGCAAAGGCAGCATATGAAAATAGTGAAAATGAAGTTGATCGAGGAAATAACTCATACTATCATATTTCCTTTAAAGCTCCTAATGGTGTAGTCGACGCTGAAAGCATTAAAACACTTGCAGAATATAGTTCGATGCGTTCGGTAAACGATAAGCCTTCCACAGTTGTTTATTCCGATTAACTTCGCATTTATCAAACACTTGAATTTACCGATGGGGTGCAAACATCCCATCGGTTGATTTCTAGCTACTTTAACCATGCCAAATTTGAGTACTTGAGGTGTCTAATGATATTAGAAGTAAGCATTTTGACGATGCTGTATAAAAACGGCAGGGGAATCAGCGATATCAACTTTACTATGGATAGCGGCGAAATTTTTGGGCTTCTTGGTCCCAATGGCTCAGGCAAAACCACCACAATGAAGGCGTGTATCGGCTTAGTTCAGCACACCTCGGGAACGGTACGCATAAATGACCATGACGTAACTGCTCAGCGGGAAAAAGCTCTGATGGAAACAGGCGCACTTATTGAAGCTCCCGCCCTTTATGATAATTTATCCGCAAGGAAAAATCTTGAGCGGGCGGCTATGTTTTATCCAAGTTTAGAGGCTGGCAGAGTGTCGGAGGTTCTTAAAATTGTTGACATGCAGCGTTATGAAAATGACAAGGTTGGCACTTTTTCTCTGGGTATGCGTCAGCGCATCGGAATTGCCCTTGCAATAATCAACAAGCCAAAGCTGCTTATATTGGACGAGCCTGCCAACGGCTTAGACATTGAGGGAATGGTCGCCATTCGTGAAATGGTTAAATCCGCTGCTGCCGAAGGCTCGGCAGTGCTGATATCAAGCCATTTAGCCCATGAGATTGAGCTGGTTGCCACCAGGGTCGCAATTATGCATCAGGGGCTAATGCTGAGCAATGTGACGCTTTCCTCTGCAATGGAGGTCAGCCCAAGCCTTGAGGATTTCTTCTTATCAGAGGTTACCAGATATAGAAAAGAGGGAATCTCATGAATACTGTGTACAAAATAGAGCTTGATAAGGTTCTGCACAGGAAAAAATTCGTTGTATTTATGATAATCGGCGGGGTAATCAGCGTTCTGTGGATTATTCTAAGTGTTTACCTTCAGAAATCCCTGACGGGCGACTTGGCAAGCATTTTTGGTATGCTCACGGGAGTTGTGCCGCTGGGACCGTTGCCATTCTTGGTTCGGTTTATGCTTCCGCTACTGGCGTTTATGGCGGTTACCGATTTGTTTACATCAGAATTATCCGATTTGACAATAAAGGCGTCACTTATACGACCTGTATTCAGAGTTAAGCTATACGGCGCAAAAATTTTAGCGATTGTTACGTATCTGGCAATCTATTTAGGGGTCATATTAGTTCTCAGCACTGTTGGGGGAATAATCACTGCGGACTTTGCGTCTGTCAAAGAGGTTTTGCTGTCAGTGGTTGCCTACGTGGTGTCCATTGTACCGCTAACGGTGATGGTATGCTTTGCCGCATTTGTTGCGCTGCTGATTAAAAGTAGCTCTCTTGCGATGTTTGTGCTGATTTTTTCCTATGTCTTGCTGTCAGCATTGCCGCTGATTTTGCCTATTTTTCAGAGGATACTGTTTACATCGTACCTTGAATGGTATCGGCAATTAGTGGGTGTTATCCCTGGTATGACACTTTTTAACACTATTATTATTCTGTTTAGCTACGGAGTGGTGTTTTTCATTGCGGGAAGCATGGTCTTTGATAAAAAAGACATATAGCAAGAAGAAACCGCCCGCTAGATAGGAGGTATTATGTCAACTAGAGGTAAATTAGTCGGAACGATAACCGCAATGCTTACGGTTTTTTTGGCACTGTGTTTTTGCAGTGCCTTTTTGCTGTTTGCCATTGCGATTCAACCCTTTGCAGGTGCGGCGCTGCAACGTGACTTACGTATGATTGCCGCGCGGTATTTTGTTGCCGCTGGACTGATTGTGATGTTGTTTATCGGTGCGGGGCTTTTTTGGATTCTTTCATGGTCTAAGAAAAATTTGGCGATGCCCATGGAAAATCTAAAAAAAGCAACGGCAGCAATTCAAGCGGGGGAGCTTAGCTATGAGCTTCGCATCAATGAAAAAACAGAGTTTGCCGAGCTTGAGCAGGCGTTTGAGCTAATGCGGATTAACCTCAAAAACTCAAGACAACAGCTTGAAGCCGTGGAAAACGAGCGCAGAATTTTGCTTGCGAATATCTGCCATGACCTAAAAACTCCCGTAACCTCCATTTTGGGGTATTCCGAGGGCATTTTAGATGCCGTCGCAAGTACTCCCGAGAAAATTATGGACTACTCCCGAATAATCAACAATAAAGCAAGGCAGCTTTCAAGGCTTATCGAGGACATTAATCTTTTGAGCCAGCTTGAGGGTGCACCGCCCCTTTCCTTAGAGACTGTGAACATGCAGAGCTATCTTGAGGGCTTTGCGGAGGAGCTTAGAGCGCAAGCTCCCTGCGAAATAATCACCGAGCTGTCTGACGGTATAGCGTGCTTGATTGACAAAGTCAGATTCGAGCGGGTGCTGCTCAACATAGCGCAAAACAGCTTTAAGTACGGCAAGCCTGCCATGGGAGAGGCGTTGCTGAAAATCAGCCTGATGACCGCCGGTGATGATGCCATAATCAGCGTACAGGATAACGGACCGGGCATTGAACCAAAGGACTTACAAAAGGTTTTTGAACGCTTCTACCGTTCAGACCCAGCACGAAACACAGGCGACGGCAGCGGCTTGGGCTTGGCTATCGCAAGGCAAATAGTTCAGCTTCATAAGGGCAAAATATGGGTCGTTAATCGCAAGGAAGGCGGATTTTCCGTCAATATCAGCTTGAAAAAGAGGTAAGCCATGAGAGTGTTAATTATTGAGGACGAACCTGAAATCGCCGCCTTAGAGCAGGATTATTTGAAAATAAACGGTTTTGAAACCGTTCTGGCGTCAGGAGGAATGCAAGGTCTTACACTGCTTGGGGAGAACGAAATTCACCTTGTTATTTTGGACATTATGCTCCCAGGAATTGACGGATTTGAAACCCTGCGGCTTATCAGGGAGAAATACGACGTGCCTGTGATTATTCTTTCGGCAAAAACCGAGGATATTGACAAAATTCGAGGCCTGGGTCTGGGGGCTGACGACTACATGCAGAAGCCCTTTTCTCCAAACGAGCTTGTGGCAAGAGTGAGGGCCCATCTTTCCAGATACGAGAGGCTGACGGCTAGAGAAAAGCCTGAGCCCGCGCTGTTTGTGCGGGGACTGAGAATTGACAAGAACTCACGACAGGTATTTGTCAACGATACGGAAAAGGTTTTGACCAACAAGGAATTTGACCTATTGCTGTTTTTTGTCCAAAACCCCAACAGGGTATTTGACAAGGAAAAGCTTTTTGAAGGCATTTGGGGAATGGATGCCTTGGGGGACAGCAGCACGGTTGTGGTGCATATTCGCAAGCTTCGTGAAAAAATTGAGCAGGATACACAGAATCCCCAATTTATAGAAACGGTGTGGGGAGCGGGTTACAGGCTCAGAATGTAGCACGTTCATAGTTTGTTAAAAAAATTTTATATAATACTTGCATATTTACTTTGATTGTGCTATATTTTTTAGCAGTTGTTCCAAATAGATGGATGGAGGAAATTATATGCAAAAAGTGGCAAAGCCAGTATTACGCACGACCCTTACCGAACGCATTACCTATGGCACATACTTTTTCGGGCAAAATATCCTGTTCTTAATTTTTACCATGCTCCTGCAAATGTATCTGACAAATACTGTCGGAATGGCAGCGACAACGGTGGGCGTTCTTTTTCTCGTTGTTAAGGTCTGGGACGCAGTCAATGACCCTATTTTTGGTGTGCTAATCGATAAGGTTCGCTTTAAAAAGGGCAAATACCTGCCTTGGATTCGTGTAGCAACATTTTTAATCCCAGCGGCAACAGTTTTTATGTTCTTAATTCCCGAAGGTATTCCCGCATGGCTGAAGGTAATATGGGCTGGCTTAGCTTACATAATATGGGATACCGCGTACACTCTATGTGACGCCCCTATATTTGCTCTAACCACCGCAATGACTGACAACATCAAGGAACGCACCTCACTTATTACAATCGGACGCTTTGCGGCACTTTTTGCCATGTTTGCAGTAGTTATCATGCCTGCCTTGGTGGAAAAAATGGGCGGATATGCGATGCCGGTAATAATTTTATCAGTAATCGCAATGCTGACAATGGTTCCAATCGGATATGTAGCAAAGGAACGCTGCCTTGTACAGTCAGAAAAAAGCGACTCATTAAAGGACATTTTTAGCTACTTAGTCCGTAATAAGTACCTTTTAATATTCTTTTCAGCAACAATAATTGCCGCACTGACTAACGCTTCCTTTGGTATCGGAAGTCAGTTGGCTGTATACTGCTTAGGCGGTTATGATTTAATCGGCGTTAGCCAACTTCTGATGCTGGTTCCAATGCTGTTGGGCGTTGCCATGGTTACTCTCTTTGCGAAAAAAATTGACAAGTTCCACATTTATTTCTGGGGTCTGACCTTTGCGGCAGTGGTGGGCGTAATCCAATACTTTGTGGGCTACGGCTCATTTATGTTGTACGCTATTCTGACCGTCATCAAGGGTCTCGGCGGCGGCACAGCAATGATTTTGGCGTTTACCTTTACCGCAGACTGCACAGAGTACGGTACATACAAAACAGGTGTCCACGCCGAAGGAATTTCTTTCTCAATTCAAACCTTCTCCACAAAAATGACAGGCGCATTATCAACCTCCATCGCTATGCTAATTCTCGGTGCAGTGGGTTATATCTCTGCAACAGGAAACGAATGGCCCGCTCAATCGGACGGCGTCGTCAACACAATTTGGTTTTTGGCTACATTGTTCCCAGTAATCGGTCAAGTGGCGCAGATTGCACTTATCGGCTTTGCTTACAAGCTTAGAGATAAAGACGTTAAGATTATGGCAGACATCAACCGAGGCGTAATTTCAAGAGCTGAGGGCGACAAGTTGCTTAGCAGAAAATATTAAGTATAAGAGGCTGTTGGCAATCGCAGGATTGCCAACAGCCTGATTTTTTTCTTTCATTCTCTGCGAAAGTATGCTACAATGTAGTGTATACAGAAATAAGCGAAGAAGCGGAGGACGCAAATGTCTTGGACAGATGATTTAAAAAGCAATGGCGTTCAAATGACCTGCTCTGCAACAGATGTTTTATATTATCAGGGCATGGCTGATAATTTGCTGTATCTACTGCTGAACGGTAGTGTTGAGCTGTATTTAGAGCGCGGAGATTCGAGAAAACTAGCCCATGTTGTTAAGCCTGGCAATTTTTTTGGCGTTGAATGTATTGCAGACGGCGGTGTAAGCCTGTTTACTGCAATTGCGGCAAGCCACTGCAGTGTTTTGCGTATTGAAGCCACTAAACTGAACAATATTTTTAATACCTCGCCATCCTTATGTCTGCAATTGTTAAACAGCTTAAGCACATCCCTGCGGGCGATTCATAAGCTGTATGCAGAAATAAAGGAAGCCGAAGCTGTCGTTGAACAGGAAGAGCCGATTAACCGATATTCCGCACCGTCATCCAGTCCTCACAGCAAAACCTTGATGGAACTTGAGGAAGAGCTAAACCAAGCGGCTCTTAGCGCGCAGGCAAGCTTGATTTTGTCCGCACAAAATCCTGAAGTCCAGAGCTTTGTTGATTCGCTCATAAGCGGGCAAACATATATGCCGCAGCAGACAATGTCCGCACCTTCGCCGTTTTACCCAGTTCAACAGCCACCTATGCAAATGCAGCCGCATGCTTATCAAATGCCGCAGTCAATGCCGATACAACAACAGTATGCTCCTGAGCCGACCCATCAGCCTGCGCCATTTTCGGCGAAAGCTGCCCCGCCGATACCTTCTAAATCTGCTCAGAAGCCAATAGAAAAGAAACCTCAGGACAAAAAACCTGAGACGAAAATACCCGCCGAGGTTTCAAAGGTAACCACAGCTCAAGCCATAACCAAGGATGAACGCAAAGTCTTGGAGCTAGAGCTGCAGAGCCTTGGTGATGCTGCAAATCAGCAGTCTGCTCCGAAGCCGTTTACAGGTGAAATAGTTCTGCCCACGTCGTTTAACCAGTACCTTTCAGAGCATCCTAAATTTGGAATTACCGCCCCGCCTGATGCAGTTACATATGTTTTCAGCAAAAAATACACCTGTCCATGCTGTTCCCTCGAGTTTTCTGACGACGCTACATTGGCATATAAACTCAAGGTTAAAGAAATTATGCCCGATATGCGCACACGATACGAATTCTGTGACCCATTATGGTATTTTATCCGCATTTGCCCAGCTTGCAACATTGCGGCAATGGCCAACAGCTTCGCAAAAATCGGACCACGGGAACGCAAGGTTCTTCAAGCAGCCGACTATAAAATCACAGTTCCCAAGTTTTCCGGATGGAAAATCCCACGCCAAATCGACACAGTCTTTGAGTCATATTATTTAGCCCTTGAATGCCTTGGGCGTACAACCAAAGAGCCGTTGAACGAGGCGCAAATCTGGCGTCGCCTGATGTGGCTTTACGGCGATGTGGATAACAAAATACTCCATGACCTCGCTAGACAAAAAACCCTCGACAAATATGTGGACGTCTACCAAACCATGACCCTGGGCGGGGAAGAAGAAATCCAACTTAATGTCATTTTAGGCGACTTATTTAACGCAGTTCACGATAAAAGCAACGCTTATAAGCATTATTTCAATGTAATTAGCAAGGAAGAAATGGCAGGAGGCGCAAATATCAAGCATTGCCGTGATGCTATTGCTGACCTGCGGTCGTAGGTTCAAAATATAATTTTAACGTTCGTCACCTCATGGTTTATATCCGCATAGGATAACCATGAGGTGATTTTATGCCCACATTATACGTTTATAATAATCTCACAAATGAGGTTGAAAGATATAACAAGGGTTGGAATGATGGAATGCCCTACGTTGAGGGACGGACAATGACTATGGACGAGTTTCGAGGCTCTTCCTGTACAAACACACTATGGACAGACCGCAGAGCACTTTTGGCGTGGAATCAAACACGAGAAGCATACGGCGCACCCATGCCCTTTATGTTTGCTTTCAAACGCCCTTGGGAGGGCGGTCACTCAGGTATGTCACAGCACTACGCAGGCACTGCCTTTGACGTAGGTCAAACATTGACCGCGGCGCAACGTCAGCGCATATGGACGGCGGCAAATAACACTGGCGCATGGGGTTACGTCGAGCCGCTGAGTATGACGCCGACATGGGTTCATATGGACAGACGCATCGGAACACCCGCTTGTGCCGCAGGTTATCCGCTGCTGCGTAAAGGCGCGAAGGGCGTGTATGTCTTTGTATTGCAGGATTTGCTTAATGCGCTGGGTTTTACAGGCGGCGGCTTGGACGGTGTATTTGGCAATGGCGTAGAGGCGGCGGTTAGGCGTTTTCAAGCAGCAAACGGTATCACTGCCGACGGTGTTGTAGGCTGTTCCACATGGCAAAGACTGGCTGAGTTAGGCGTAGGGGTTGGGAATACAGCGACGGTTAATTGTTAGGCTGACAGTCTGCTGACAGTTATCAGACAGTCTGACGATAAAGTATATACGAGGGGTGCAGCAAAATGCGGGACGCAGCTTGACGTTCCGTATTCTGCTGCACCCTTGCTGCTAAATTTGAGTTCTTGCGAGTTGCACCGTCAGTATCGGGAATAATTAGATTCTCAGAATCATATGAATAGATAGTATAAAAATTAGGCAAAATTAAGAGTAAAGTTTATTTGTTTGTCCCAAACAATTTATTTGACTAAACTAGGAATAATGTGGTATTATGAAAGAATTATATATTTAGGAGTGATTCATGTGCCACGTATACCTTACAAATTCTATGTCCCGGAAGAAAAGATGCCGGACACCTGGTATAACCTTAGAGCGGACATGCCTCAGCCTATGGACCCTTGCATAAATCCCGGAACTGGTCAGCCTATTACTTATGACGAACTTTCCCAGCTTTTCACAGAAGAGGCCGCCAGATTAGAGCTTGATGACAAAACCCGCTATGTCAGTATTCCAGGCGAGGTTATGGACTATTACCGCTCCTTCCGTCCTGCTCCCATTTGCAGAGCATATCATTTAGAGCGTGTTCTGGATACACCCGCAAAAATTTACTACAAGTTTGAAGGAAATAACACCTCAGGCAGCCATAAGCTGAATTCTGCCGCACCTCAGGCGTACTACGCCAAGTTACAGGGGATTAAACACCTTACCACCGAAACAGGAGCAGGACAATGGGGAACTGCCATGGCCATGGCATGTGCGTACTATGGTCTTGATTTGCAGGTTTTTATGGTTAAGGTATCAGCTCAGCAGAAGCCATACCGTAAGGCTGTTATGGAAACCTACGGCGCGACAGTCACAGCAAGCCCGTCGGAAACAACAGCGGTAGGGCGCAGTATTTTGAGTGCTAACCCCGAAACAGGAGGCTCCTTGGGCTGTGCAATCTCAGAAGCTGTGGAAATGGCGGCAGGCAGTAAGGGTTGCAGATATGTCCTCGGCTCTGTTTTGAACCATGTGCTGCTGCACCAATCTGTTATCGGTCTTGAAAGCAAAATTGGATTGGAAATGTTAGGCGAAAATCCTGATATAGTTATCGGCTGCGCAGGTGGCGGAAGCAATCTTGGCGGGCTTATCAGCGGTTATATGAAGGACAAAATGGAGGGCAAGCCCTCACCGTACTTTATTGCAGTTGAGCCGGCGTCCTGTCCGTCTCTTACAAGAGGACGCTATGCCTATGATTTTGGCGACACTGGTCATTTTACCCCTCTTGCAAAAATGTACACTCTGGGAAGTGACTATATTCCGTCCCCGAATCACGCAGGAGGTCTGCGTTATCACGGCATGTCGCCCATACTCTCTAAGCTGTACCATGACGGTTATATTGACGAAGCCCGCGCAGTATCGCAAACCGCAGTTTTTGACGCGGCTATCATGTTTGCCAAGGCTGAAACCCTACTTCCTGCGCCTGAATCCTCTCATGCAATACGAGTTGCAATAGACGAGGCTATTAAGTGCCGTGAGGAAGGCAAAACGAAAACAATTCTGTTTGGTCTGACAGGCACAGGATACTTTGACTTGTCAGCATATACAAGTTATTTGGAGAAGAAGATGAATGATTATGTTCCTACTGACGCAGAGCTTGAAGCATCCTTTGCCACTCTTCCAAGACAGTAGCCTATGATTTTTGCTATTGCCGTAACCCTTGCCATGGACGCATTGGCAGTTGCTATTTCAAACGGAGTGTCTATGCCCAAAATGCGCAAAGCCCAAGCTCTGATAATTGGCATATATTTTGGCGGTTTTCAGTTTTTAATGCCCTTGGCAGGCTACTTTGCGGGGCAGCTTATAGACGACTTCCTTGAAAAGTACGGTCCGTGGATTACCTTCGGCGTTTTAGTGATTATCGGCGGCAAAATGGTTATTGAAGCTCTAAAGCATAAAGAAGAAATACATGAAAAAGAGGCAGTATTCTCTCATCCTAAGCTTATTGTACAAGCTATTGCAACCAGTATAGACGCATTTGCCGTCGGCGTGACCTTGGCCTTTTCCGCCGACGGCATAGTGCAGGTTTTGTGGGCATGTGGAGTAATTGGAGTGGTCGCCTTGGTGTTTTCTACAGCGGGAGCACTTTTTGGCAAGAAAATCGGTGGGTTTTTTCAAAAACGAGCAGAACTTGCAGGCGGAATTGTGTTAATAGTGTTGGGTATTCTTAGCCTTTTTTAAGCGAATTAACTTAGGAGGTCATTTTATGGCGGATGTTTTTATAGAGCATATGGTGTCTCAAAAGCCAAACGGAAAGACAATGCTGTTACGGCTTTTACTGGGTCTCGCAGTTGCAGTCGTTGCCGTACTTCCGATATTTTTGGAAATGCTTGGAGTTGCAGGAGTTATGACATTTATGCCGGCGACATTAGTTGCGGGCGTTTGGGGCGGTTGGTTTTTTTCAAAACGCCTTTCTTTGGAATTTGAGTATATCATCACAAACGGCGAAATGGACATTGATAAAATTATGGGCAGAAACGCCCGTAAACGTTTATTGTCCTGCGATTGCCGAAACTTTGAAATCCTAGCTCCTGCAAAGGAGATGGGTTCATACAAGCAGCAGCAAATAAAAACCATTGATGTGTCCTCCTCTGCAAACTCAGAGGGGCGTTGGTTTGCGATTTTTAACGGCAAGGACGGCGCGCGTACCATGCTGATTTTTGAGCCTAATGAGCGTATGCTTGAGGCATTCAAAAAATTTATTCCGGGTAAAATGCAAATCCGATGAGTTACGCCGTTGGTCTGGATATGCTGGACATTGAACGTATTGAAAAAAGCATTGAAAATCAAGGGTTTATGTCAAAAGTGTTTAGCGAAGGCGAGCGGCATTACATACAGTCCAAAGGTCGCCGCTGTGCAGAAACAGCGGCGGGTATTTTCTGCGCAAAAGAGGCACTATCAAAAGCGTTGGGTATTGGGCTTCACCGAGTTTTAAGCAGTGGTTATGAGCTTCGATATGATGAAAACGGTAAGCCGTTTTTTTACGTCAATGACCAGCGTTTTACCTCTGATGTGTCTATTACGCACACAACAACCACTGCCGCAGCAGTGGTTGTTGTGTGGTGACGTATTTTGAAGATGTCATATTACTTTTTCGTACGGAGAATAACCATTAATGATACGGCTATACCAATAATGACAAATGCTGCTAATAAGAATAGCGGTAAGCTCCCCGTTTTACTGCCTTCAGGAGTGGACGATGGCTCAATGCTTGTCGCAGCGCTGGGCGAATTCTTGGGAGGGAATGCAATGGCTAATGGTTCGGGAAGTAAAATATCTGACATAACCTGTATGGGAGTCAATCGATCTAACGATATTTCGTCAGTTATATTGAAATTGCTTACATAATTACTGCTGTCGCTTATGCACCACATACTGCCGTCTTCTTTTACAAAAAGCACCCCCCCTAAACTTGATGCCACAGAAACAACATCAGATGATATCTCAAAAGGTTCTTCTGGGAGACTGGGGAATTTTTCGTCATTATAATCTGTGAATATATGCCAACCCCAGATAGTACCGTTCTTTTTAATAACAAAGGTTGCCATGCTGCCGATTGTTGTGTATACAGACAAGACATCCTCCATAAACAAATACGGAGTGCGGCTTGGGCATATGCTGATATCTCCCCAATGCCAGAGTGTGCCATCAGTTTTCAAGGCATACGCATATCCGCTTCCAGCGCTGACTGCTTTGACGTTGTCTAATATTTGGACGGGAATGATCCGATTTATCTCAGTTCCATCTCCTAATGCGCCGCCATAGTTATCACCAAAACCCCACAAGGTGTTGTCGTTTTTTAATGCAAAGGTTGGTTCACTGCCAGTAACATCAGTGACATCGTCTAACAATTTGTGATGGTTTGGTAATGATGCGTTAATTTCACTATTGTTTTCGTTTTTATATCTTTCATCTGAACTCCACAAGTTGCCATCATTCATCAACACGCAGTCAAACCATACCTTTGCTATTCCATCAACTAACTCGCTGGGAATTATGTGCTTATCTTTCGGAGGACTTTTAAATAAGTAGTCAGGAATGTCTCCCCAACCCCACAAACTTCCGTCTGATTTTTTTACAAATGTATCGTGAAATGCGGAATAAATTGACACCGCATTGTCCATCAACTTTGTAGGTGCAACTATTTTGGGAACATCATTTTCATCGTAACCGCCGGCAGTGCCTTGTGTCAAATTATAATCATCGAAATATCCGCTTACCCAGAGGCTGCTGTCATTTTTTATGTAGGCAGCATGATACATACCGGCGGCGACCGTTGACCAAGCAGGGAAAGCTTGGTTCTCTTCCTGGGCATATGTTATTGGATGTTCTATCAGCAATAATGATAGTATTATCATTATTGCTGTTGTAGTCTTTTTCACAACGAGCCTCCTTTTTAATTTGAAACAACGAGGCGTTCCGCTTTAAACGCCTCGTTGTTTCAGCTTCATTGAATTGTGTATATTTTTTCTGTTACGTCGGGCAACAATTTCCTCCAGTATTGAATTTTACTACAAACTATTTTCCACAGAGGCGCTAACTGCCTCGGTTGTAACGTTGCGTGTTACATTTCCTGAAACAGTCAGTCGATAAGTGTAGCCCTAGAATTGTTACTCATGTATTTGGTCTAAATAGTCAGCCGAAGCCAAATCAGAGGTTTCAAAAATTGTTCCAGTGCCACCATATGAGATCTCAATAAATAGGCGTCCGGCAGCGGCATAGTACTGTATTTCAATGGCTCCGATTGCTGTTGAAATTATCTTAAACTCTGTTTTGTTATGTAATCTACGATGCTTTTTGCACTTTTGCTGTTAATTATGACGTCCTTTGCCTTCTGCGGGATGCTATCAGAAAGGAAGTCAATGGCGGACTTATATGCTACCTCCACTTTTTCGTTTTGGGATAAGTTACTGATATCAACCAAGCCATTACTTGCAGATATTACCATTGGTATTTTATCCAGATTAGATGGTGAGAGAAAAACAATATATTGTTTGCCTTTTTTCATGGAATCGTACCCATCAGGATGGAGCTATTCATTTTGGTCACTAATTGCGGCACGCTCAAGAATGCTCAAGGAGCTTCCGATATTTTTGTCGGCATCCTTGAAAACCTTTAAAACTTTCAACCTCCGCTTTGCATAGAAATCAGTCAATGCTCCATTGACATTACTCACAACAGTTCTGTTTTTCTTAGAAAGCGAATCCATAGGCTCAACCAGAGCGATTATCGTCGCAGTTTCCTTTAGCGACTTATAATCATACTCTTTATAGCTGCCTTCCAACGCGATGTCTTTGTACGGTGCCTGACGAAGCAGCAGAAATAAGACGGCGAAAAGTACGGCGAAGCTAATGGGGATTAACCAAGGTAGCCGTTTTTTAGTTAGCATTTTTAATTCCCCCACTTTGACGTTAGATTATTTTCATCAGTGCTGTTCAGAACGAGATATCGGTACTTGAGCAATTGCTAATATGCACTCATTATTACCCAACGTTTTTTCAACTAAAGCAAGCTCAAAACTCAGTCCAGACATAGAATCGATTGCGTCTGTTAAAGCAATTCTTTGTTTCAAATTGTAAATGCTTTCTTTTTTATTACCATAAATATTTTCGCTAGAGGAAAAATTGCTCATTAGCTTAGGGATAATAAATTCATATGTATTGTTCCCATATTGCTCAACAGTTAAGTCGATATCCAAGGTCTTTCCATGATCTACTACTGAAAAATCTGGCAAGGTACTACTAGAAGCTTTATCAGGGGACAAAAGCTCGAAATAGTATTGACCTGCATACAAGCATATGTAATCATTATTATTGTCGTAAAGTCTGATTGTATCGAAATTTTCGATATATTCGTCAATTTTTACATTAATCTTATTCAATTCTATTGATAGTATCTCTATTTTGTCACTCACTACATCCTCTCCGGAAAACAATTCTGCCTTATTAATATCAAACACAGAGACATCTGCGCTAAAATATAGTGTTAGTAATTTAGCGGAATCTTTTATATAGAAACAGTAATTAAATGTGTTAATATTAGTCTGAGAAAGTTCGCTTTCAAGTTTTGTGAGCTTTTCCGCTTTTGAAATTCTCTCATCTACCTCGCAGGAAGAAAAAACTACAAGAATAACCGCTATTGCAAGAACCTTAAATGCTAACAAAAGGTTAGCTCTACGAAACATTTTATCACCTTTCCAAAAATATTGTTTGCTGGCACAAAGTACGAACATGCCTTTGTGCCAGCAGACACAATGCTATACCGCTTTACTACTAAATTGCACTGTTCATAAACCGCGAAACATCCGCCGTATCAAGCTTTTTTCTAACAATCGTTTTGTCATTATGTGGTTAAGCGGTATACTGTATTAATTGACTAGAATTTGCTTGTTGAAAAATTGTAAACATTACCATTTTTGTCGTGTGTTGCGGATGTATGCGTATTATATCCGCCAAACAATTTTGATTCAAAGTAGATATAATCGGTTTGCTTTACTTCGCAATTGCTTTCGAGTAAGTACTTAGTGCGAGCAACAGGATTTGATACTGTAAATGTAAACTCTTTTCCCCATTGTGTTCCGACCGAGACACTCATGGATGCTTCAACATAATCTTCGAAACCAAATTTCAATGATCCTGTTACCTGACTTGTAGTAAAGCTGCTTGTTTTCAGAATGAAATTCTGGGCTCCGGGGCTGTGAATATAGATTTCATCTTTGTCATATGACGTTAGGTAAAATGATTCTGGCTCATGAGATGCATTCTCGCGGCTTTTGCACCATGTATCAGATGGGTATATTCCATACGGGGTAATAATTGCTGTAGATTTAAAAGACATTTTTCCATTATCTGCTACGCCATTAATAGAATATTCCACTTCGCTTGAATTTACAATTGGAGCATCTTCGGCGCAATTGTAATAGGGAACTCCATTGATAGATAAGATATCTCCACTTGAGATTTCTCTTTCCACATTCATTGGTTCGTTTTCTGCTGCTAGACTCATCGGTGTAGCTGCAAACAACAACACAATTGAAAGTAAAAGAACAAAAAAACTCTTGTTTTTTAACATAACTACACATTCCTTTCGTATTTGGGTATAAATATTGCGATAATGGAACTACAAACTATTCTCCGCCGAAGCACTAACTGCCTCGGTTGTGCCGTTGCGTGTTACATTTCCTGAAACCGTCAACCGATAAGTATAGCCTTTTGTCACGGCGTAAACCTTGCTTATACTAAACACATCGCTGTTAGCACTCTCGGTAGCCCAAGTTTTTAGTAAAGTGTATGTACCATCTGTATTTTTGCGCTCCAAAGTCATGAAAGCAGAAATTTTGCTTGTTCCTGATAAGCCTGCAATATTGGCTATGCAGGTTGCTGTTGTCCCTGAAAAGCTGAGACTTACTTGCACTTGCGAAGTATTAATGTACTTTGACGCTGCTCCATAACCTCGTGGCAAGCCATTTTGAGCATGGCGTCAAACATTTTTTCATTAAAAGCATTACTGTCCATAACCTACGCCTTCCTTTCGGAGT
>JAVBKA010000189.1:0-10496 GCA_031546715.1 Oscillospiraceae bacterium
GTTTACAGAAGTGGGTATTCATAGAATACAAGCAAAACACGACACCCAAAATCCTGGTTCGGGAAAGGTTATGGAAAAAGCCGGAATGGCTTTTGAAGGAACAATGCGCCAAAGCATAATAAGAAAAAACGGCACATATGCGGATCATAATATTTGGGCTATCATAGCCGAAGTATAAAAGTTACTACCACAAGATAAAGCTTTACAATATTAATTAAATTTAACTCAAATGAATTATACTACAACCTCACATAATAAGCATTTTCCAACCTAATCCCATTTCCACTCATACAACCTAACCATAACCTACATAGTTTCATATCAACACAACCCAACACACCCACATTATTTAACAGGAGAACTATATGCAAAAAAAAGAAATTCGCTATCTTGTCATGGCAGCACTTTTTGTAGCACTCGACATAGTTTTTACACGCTTTCTATCCTTTTACCCTCCAACGGTGCCTACATTTATCGTCCGAATCAGTCCGCAATTTCTTGCTCACGCCCTTTGCGGCTGGATACTTGGTCCTTGGTGGGCAATAGGTAGTGCCGTGGCGGCTGACTTAATCGGCTTTTTTATGTTCCCTTCGCCGTTTCCGTTCTTTATCGGATACACCATTTCAGCGGCTATGGGCGGACTGGTTTATGGGCTGTTGCTTCACAAAAAAAAGGTTGTACTATGGCGAAGTGTGTTGGCCGTGGCAATTGCCATATATTGTTTCTCAATTCCCCTAACTGCCTTGTGGAATGTGATATTGTATCAGCGTGGCTGGGTGCTGATTTTTGCAAATCAGCTATTATGGCGAACCGTTTTTGTCCCTGTTTACGCAATTGTTTTGTACATGGTGCAGAAGGCTCTTGTGCGCTCGAAGGTTTTGGATAGGCAGTAGGTTGGTATTGTCAGGCTCGCTTCGCCCTCCGTTTACGCAAGAAATCAGTCACTCCGCTTATGACAAACAGAAATATGCTGCACATATTTCTTGGTTTGTCAAACGCTGTGTGACTGATTTCTTGCTACTACGGGCGGCGAGCACTCAGCTGTCAGGCTCGCTTCGCCCTCCGTGCGCAGAAAATAACCTTCCTCCGCTTATGACGAACGAGTTAATGGTGCTGCGCACCACTAATTCGCTCGTCAAACGCTACGTAAGGTAATTTTCTGACTACGGGCGGCGAGCACCCAGCACTCACCCCAACAACGTATCCAACGCCATCATCACTACAAAGCCTATCATAACGCCGAAGGTTGCGTGGTGACCTTCTCCTGCGCTTTGGGCTTCGGGAATTAATTCTTCTGCCACCACAAAAATCATTGCGCCTGCCGCAAAGGACAGCGCATAGGGCAGCATTGACTGCATTCTTGATGCCAGTGCCGCACCCGCCATTGCCGCTAACGGTTCTACAATGCCGGACATTTGCCCGTACCAAAAGCATTTAAGTCGTGAAAGTCCTTCTCGTCTGAGGGGGATGGACACCGCCGCACCTTCGGGAAAGTTTTGAATGCCAATACCCACTGTCAGAGCTACGGCGGCAGTCATCGCGCTTGGAGAAACTGCGACTGAGCCAAAAGCCACGCCGAAGGCTAAACCCTCGGGAATATTGTGCAATGTTATTGCAAGTACAAGTAATATACTTCTTCTCCAACCTGCGTGGACACCTTCGGGCTGTGCGCCTGGCTGACCGTGAAGATGAGGGAGGATTTTGTCTGCGCCGAAAAGGAACAGCCCTCCCAGTAAAAAGCCTATGACTGCGGGCCATGTGCCGCCCATCTCAATGGCAGGTGCAAGCAGCGACCAAAAGGACGCCGCAATCATAACTCCGGAAGCAAATCCTAGCATCAGTGATAGAGTTTTCTTTGGTATGTCTTTAAAGAAAAAAACAGTTGACCCTCCGAGAGCGGTCATTCCCCATGTAAACAGTCCGCCAAGACCAGCCATAACAATCGGGTGCATGTATTCCTCCTGTATTTGCAGAACTTTAGAGATTTGGCGGTCAACATCTTATACTATTCTCAGATAAAATCTCGTCTCAATTTTATTTGAGAATAGCATTATACCAAGTGAGAGCGCAGTGTCCTTTGTGCTCAAGCTTTTCATGAGGATAAGCAAGCTTATTTCACTGGGGATTAGTCCTCAGTTGCTTGAATTATACCGTTTTTTTGCAGGAAGCTTCGCATGGTTTCAAAGACTTCGTTTCGTTGGTCATCGTTGTGAATTTCATGAAATTGACCCTCTAAAACTCTGAAATCTACTAAGTCGCTTTTATTTCTCTCAAATTCCCAAGCGGCTTCAATATCAACCAGTTTGTCGTCGCCGGCTTGTAAAAACAGGGTGGGTATGGCGATTGCACCGGCGTTTTCTATTGCGTATTTTCCTGCATCGTAAATACCGCAGAAGGTTCTTGCGCCAATGTTGTTGTGGTACAAACCTTCTTTTTTTGTTTCCTTAACATACTCAATATCATGGGCTAATACATCGTTATGTATACGTGATACTATTGTAAAACTCGGCAGCATTCTTCCTATTTGACGGACTAGCTTTATTGCGGTTTCAGGAGGCTGCCGCTTTAACCGCAGCCACGGACTGGTGATAATCGCCGCTTTAAAGTCTGTGTGGTCAAAATTAAGGAGATAGTTTAAGGAAATATTTCCTCCCATAGAATGTCCGTAGAGAATTTTCGGCATTTCCTTTGGTAGCCAGCTAACAACTCTCTCAAGGTCTTCTAAAAACTCTCTGTAATCAGATACTACGCCTCGTTTTCCAACAGTTTTGCCGTGTCCTCTAAGGTCAGGAGCATATACGGCTATGTCGTTTTTGCAGAACCGTTCTGCCCAAAGGTCGTAACGTCCTCCCCACTCTCCGAAACCGTGAACAAGTAGCATTACGGCACTGAATTCGCCGTTATCAGGCAGCCATGAAGTCAAATGAACAGGTAACCCAGTTTTAGAAGGAGTTAATTCAGACTTTTTCATAGACATTAGTCCTTTCTTGTAGTACAATTAAAGAACGTAGCGACGGCGCATACTAACGCTCTTAAGCTATTATATTCCAAATTTTATTAAGTGTCTATACTTTCGGGGGATTTTATGTCGACTTTTGCCCTTAAGCTCATTGCCGTGATTACAATGCTGATTGACCACGCAGCCGCTACCTTTAGCGATATTCTACCTAAGCCCGTTGTAATTGTCATGCATATTGTAGGACGCTTTGCCATGCCCATATTTTGTTTTTTAGTGGCGCAAGGGCTGTTTTACTCTAAGAATGTGCAAAAATATCTTGCACGATTATTTGCTTTTGCCCTCATTTCCGAGATACCTTTTGACCTGTGTTTAAAAGGCTCGTTTTTGGAGTTTACCACCCAAAACGTATTCTTTACACTGTTTTTAGGACTTTTGGGAATTATGTTGTTTGACTTTTTTGCGGCAAAAAACCTCCCTGTGCTGTCATTAATATCTATACTTGCATGTGCTGCGGCGGCATATCTCATAGAATCGGATTATGATGCCTTTGGCGTGTTATTTGTGTTTATTTTCTACATGTGTCGTGGCAACAATTTTAGAATGGCAATGTTTTTTACAATTGCTGTGTTTACGTTTTTTACAATGCAGGCACTGCTTCACAACGGCATAACTACTGGGACGATTGTGAACCTTGCTCAACTTGGTGCACTGCCATTGCTACTGTTTTACAACGGCAAAAAAGGCTTTAGCGGCAAAACGCCAACCCAATCCAAGGCGTTGCAATATGGCTTTTATCTTTTCTACCCTGTTCATTTAGTTACTTTATTTTTCCTCGGAAGAATATTTTAGCAGCTATGAAGGAAGCTTATATGGAGCGAGCCTTAGAGCTTGCTGAAAAAGCGGCACTGTTAGGCGAAGTGCCCGTGGGTTGTGTAGTAACACGAGGGGATGAAATCGTCGGCGAGGGGTATAACCGCCGTGAGCTTGATAAAAACGCGCTGTCCCATGCGGAGCTGATTGCAATTAATGCAGCTTGCAGTAAATTAGGCGGCTGGCGGCTTCATCAATGTGAGCTGTATGTGACCCTTGAGCCTTGTACCATGTGCGCAGGTGCGATTGTAAACGCTCGCATTGCCACGGTATATTTTGGTGCGTCTGATAAACGTTTTGGCGCATGTGGAAGCGTTTTAAACGTGTTTGAGCATCAATTGAATCATAAGCCCGAATATTTAGGCGGTATATATGCAGACAAAGCCGCAGCAATGCTGCAAAAGTTCTTTAAAGAGCTGCGAAATAGAACCTGTTAAGTAAGTGCGGATTAACCCAGTAGTGAAAATATGCTTGCATATGAGTATGCTTGCATATTTTCACGAAAAGCGCAGGCGTTCGGAAGTGCCTTCCAAGGCATTTCCGGATGCCGGAGCGACAGGGTTAAGGGAGCATGATAATGCAAAGCTGTTAATCTGAGGTTACTTAACGCAAAAAACGAATTATTTGAGGTGCGCAAATGGATAACAGTTACACCGCCGCCACTAAGGGAATTTACGAGCTAAAGCTGTTTGTTAATGGGCAAGAAGCCAGAATGTTTGACATTGCAAGACCTGTGGAACTGCACATTATCGGCGAGGCTTGCAGCGTTACAGCCGTAGGCAACGTGACGGCGGAGTCCGTTTTGGGCACAGTTTCGGCAGGCGGCGACGTTCGCTGTAATACAATTTGCGGAAATGTTAGAACCGGCGCAGATGTACAATGCCATAACATCGGAGGCGACGTTGTCGCCAGTGGCGACATAGAGTGCAACGACATTGCCGGAAATGCCGAAGCAGGCGGCTGTATTGTTTGCAGTAATATTGGTAAGGACGCCCATGCGGGTGGCGATATTGAATGCTCGGAAATTGACGGTAACGCCGTCGCAGGTAGCAATATCGACTGTGATACCGTTGAGGGCAATGCCTCATGTGGTATGAATTTCACCTGTGATTCTGTACAGGGTAATATTTTGGCTAACGCCGTTTCTGTAAATACTGTAAAGCATAACAGTCTGTAGATAAAACATAAAACATAGTAACGCTGAAAAACGGCATTGAGGGTGTATCATATGGAACGCAATGTGCGCTCCATATGATACACCCTCAATGTTTTAGTGAAAAATATGCAAGTGTATTCTTGCTGCTGAGATAATCCGCACTTGCTTAATTCTCAAAATCAGCATCAAAGCCGCCGCTGACTGAGTCCACGTTTATATGTCTGGTGGCGTTAGTGCCGCTTTTTTGAATACTGTTTCCATATGAATTTCCTGCAATGTTAAAATCCGCTGCAACTGCGTCTGCGTTAAAGGAATATTCGCTTTCATTGCCCAGCAAATCTAAATGTCCTTCAGCATTTACGCCGTTAACCATCAGCTCATTAAAATCGGTTTTAGAAACTCTGTATTCGCCATTTACTGTGGTATAGTCAATTCTTTCGATTTTGCCCTTAGAAATATACAGCGCGCCGTTCACATTGTCAATTCTTAAGGTTTCAATGCTTTGATTTTCAATCAAAATAGAACCGTTAACAGTGTCAGCATCGGCATTTATGAGTTTAGTTCCTTGGGGAAGAGTAACTCTCAGAAAGTTTTTGTCACTGGGAAGCGTCCACCTGGTGTCAAAAACGTTATTCTGTATTGGCGATTCTTCGATGTAGAGCTTGCCGCCTCTAACCTCAACAGGCTTAAAATCTCCGTCAAAGCGTTCGTAAAATTCCACAGTTGCAGAGCTGCCGTTGCCGTAAGCTATCTCAACGTTTTGATTTACACAGGAAATTGTAAGGTCTGTAAACGTTTCGGAAATCTCAGTCTTTCGGTATTCTGCTTCTTCATAGAAATCAGGACGGACTCCGTTTTCTATCTCAAAGCCGTTGGAAAAATCAAAATGCCAGTTGTTAAAGAAAACATTGTTTGCAAGCTCTTTTTCAATTTCGATTCCTTTGTTTCTGGCATAACTGTAAGACGAAACTGCTATGACTGTTCCGAAAAAGATGCATCCGGCAGCGATGTAAAGAATAACAATTCCAAATCTTTTCATTTGCTTTTCCTCCGTTTTGTTGTAAAGCTAAATATTGACGAAAATATTTTGCTGCAAAGCCAAATTATACCGCGTACGAGATAAACAAAGCCTATTGCTGATAGCAACGCGAACCCAGTAATTGCAAGTCCGACACCGATAAGAATTAGCCCTGCCATGGAAGTGATGCCAACTGAGCTTACCAAGGTCATCACGCCAACACCTATAAGGGCCAGCCCCGAAAAGAAAAGAGCAACAACAACAGCCCCTACTGATAACACAACCGCAAGCATTACGGCAAGAACTGAAACCACAACGGCTAGAAATGCGCCTGCAATGGGAATTGCAATTGGTGAAGCAAAAATAGCGAGTAACACGATTATGACGATTTTACCCCAGTTTTTCGTAGTTGGATTGGTAGACGCCGCAGTAAAAGCAAATTCTGCTCGAACTCTTGCAGCAATGGACTCAGGACGTTCGATTTCGTTACATGCCTGTTCTTCGGTCTTCCCTGCGTCAATGGCATCGGAAAAATATTCGTTGTAAAATTCGTTCACGCGTGTACATTCACCAGCAGGTACACCTTGAAGATTCTCGTTTAGGATGCGAAAAAATTCGTTCTTGTTCATATTCTTTCCACCGTTTCATCGTTTTGTGATGCCTCATCTGCATTAACATGCATCTTGTCGCCCATAATGTAGTCCATCATTCGCTTGACCTCGCTCCATTCGGCTTTAAACTTTTCCAAGCGTTCAACCCCTACAGCGGTTATTTTGTAGTACTTGCGGATTCTGCTGTTAAATTCAATGTTGTAGGTAGTTAAGCAGCCCTGCTGCTCCAGCCTTCGCAAAATAGGGTACAGCGTCGATTCAGTGACTTCGACCGCCAGCAGTGCGTCCTGCATTATTTTGTAACCATAGGAGTCGCCTGTATTGACTACCGATAGCACGATTGCATCTAACAATCCTCGTTTTAACTGTGCATCCAAATTTTCATCTCCTGTCATTGTTGAGCAATACTGCTTGATGTATTGTACTATACATCACATAGTATTATGTGTCAATGGGTATTTATTAAAATTGGATTAGAAAAATCTTAAGATTTGATAAAGAATTTTATAATCTAGCTTGTTTGCAAAATATTTGAAAATTTTGCGTTATTTTTTAATTTTATGCTTTACAATTTGTGATTGTCATGCTATTATATAAATCCGTGGTAAATATATCGAGGTGTGGCTCAGTTTGGTAGAGCGCTTGGTTTGGGACCAAGATGCCGCAGGTTCGAATCCTGTCACCTCGACCAAAACCCCTGTATCCTTTGAGGATACAGGGGTTTTACTTGCCTATAATACTCTACCGTCGATAATATTTACCTCAAAAACGCCTAATTTTAAGCCTTGTAAGCATTTTGTAAGCATTTAAGCCTTCTTACTCCGTATTTGACTCTTCTTTAAATGAGTAAAATGAATATTCTCTAAAAAAAATTTTCCGACATACTCATCAAACATGCGTACGGCTTCAGACATGCTTGTGTCCAAATGCGCTGTACGGGCTTTGTTTATATAGTGGCTACGTGCGACATCTGCGCCGTCGTCACTTTTAACCTCGTGACCAAGTAACTTGGCTATCGTTGTATCTGACACCCCAGCCTCATACATGAAAGTCGCATATGTTCTTCTGAAACCATGAAATGTGGTGTTAGATTTCTTCAAACCTGCTTTTATTAAAATCGCAGTACATTTTGACCGTGTAGTAGTCACGTTTCTTAATTTTCCATCATTATTTATAAATATTATATCATAATTTCCTTGCTTTTTTGCTCCATCTACTCGTCTGTCATCTTTCTCTACAAAAGCCTTCCAGTTGTCTATTATACCAAAAAACACTGGAAGCACTGGTATTACACGCTTTCCTGCAACGGTTTTAGTAGTACCAAGTTGCCTAACAGCTTTTCCTGTGTCTTCGTCATAAGTCGTTTCTAAGGAATTTTTTACTGATATTGTTCCTACATCTCTATCCAAATCGCTATATTTTAAACACAACATTTCTCCTATCCTCAGTCCGCTGACTAGTAGTGCAGGTATCATAGAACGCATAACGGGACTCTCACAATGTTTTATAGTTTTCAACAGTTTCACAGTTTCTTCTACTGTAAAAGCCGTTTCTCTTGAGTCCAACTCCACGCCCTTGGGGCGTTCAACGTTTGAGTTATAAGGACTTCTCGGAATATAACTTTCTTCAAAGGAATATTTCAAGATAGAGTTAAGGATTTCAGATATTTTTTTAATTCGACTTTCGGATGATGGCTGACCATTGTCTTTATATTTGAGGGTATTAAGATAAATTTGGATGTCTGCTGACGTTAGGTCTTCTACGTACCTGTCACCAAGTTGGTCTTTTATAGTTTTTGCCATATCCTCATACCATCTGAACACAGTATCTTTAAACTGGTCCAATTGTCAAGACAAAGATTTTCAAAAAGATAATGTGCCAGATTTCTCCATCGAGATGGCCATTAGATTCTAGAACCCGAGCCCCCGTTCAACCCGACCTCACCCCGCAGGGCTTGTCCTTGACAGGTTCCTCAAAACCGCTAAAATGTTGGACGGCGAGGGTGGGTGTACCTTGCCACTTGCCGTTGAGTTCCGTCACCCTCGCCCGTGATGGCTCTAAGCGGTTTTGAGGGTTCTGTCAGGGATGAGGTTGGCGTTCTCCGACCATAGCAGGTAAGGTAAATAAACCCTTCCCGGATGCATGTATCCTAGGGCACTGTGAAGCCGCTCAAAATTGTAGCTGTAAACAAAGTTTGCAATTTCTTGTCGTGCTTCTTTTATATTTTCATACTGTTTGAGGTAAATTTCCTCATATTTCAACGTTCTGAACCAACGTTCAATTGGTATATTATCCGCCCAACGACCCACACCGTCCATGCTAATTCTTACATCCCAGTGACCATTGACATAGTCGAGATACTCGCGACTGGTGAATTGACTGCCTTGGTCGGAGTTGAGGATTCTCGGTGTTGCTATGGCAAAGGCTTTGCTAAGAGCCCGCAGAACTGCTCCTGTTCCTAACGTGTCGTCCAACTCCCAGCCCACGATGCACCGGCTGTACCAGTCAATAATGGCGGTCAAATACACATAGCCCCGATTTAGTCGGATATAAGTGATGTCAATGCTCCAAGCATCGTTTGGTCTTGTTGCAACAAAGTTTTTCAAGAGATATGGATAAATCGGGTGGTTTTTAGCAGCTTTGGATAGATTTGGCTTTGGATAGATGGTTTTGATTGCCATCTCGTCCATATAACGCCGTGTTTTCTGCCGACCAATGGGTAACCCGTTTTGCTTTAACTGTTTGGACAGTTGCCGTGACCCCCAGGCTGGGTGCTTCGTATGTAGCTCGTCAATGAGGTGTTTTGCCAGTATTTCTTGTTCAGTTGGGTCCTTATGGCGAACATTGTTCGTTCCTTCATTCGATATGTGTTTGCAAAACCACTGTATGTGTAGAACACACACTGTGCATATCGATTTTTGATATATCCTCATTTTTCAGAAAATTACGTCGGGCTATTTCGGCTGGTTTGCATGAGCGATGCCCGGGCATGTTTTATTCGGAGAACAAGCTAAGAAATTCCGGTGAAAGTGTTAGGGAAAAGTATTTGTCCATATCAAATCTTTTAATACTAAGATCTGCATATCCTAACGAAGTACTGGTTTCTTTGTATGCAATTGAGTTTATTTCAAGTAGATGCGTAATACGCTCGATATTTGTTATATTGATTTCTGAAAATACAGGCACATATGCATTATAATGAGTTATAGTGCGAAAAGAAGTAAAAGCTATTAAGCCAACTGCAATCAATACAGCAGAAACAAGCAATGGCTTTTTGACCATCTTATTTCGTATCACAAATAATGTTTACCCATCCCCCTGTACTGTCTAAGAACCGCGCATGAAAATAGTATCTTCCGTCATTAAATTTGAAATCAAATGAGGTTATAGCTCCAGGACCTTTTGCATCCAGTGTCTGCGTAGTTCCTACTTGAGTGCCAGCTTCATTAAATGCTTTAATTTCTATTACTTTATTCGATGTATTTGTTACAACTACTGTTTCGTTAAAGAAATTATTATCGCCATATAACGCTGCCCATCCGCTGCCCACATAATACGCCGATAAGGTTTTGTTGTCAATTCGGGTATCTATTTGTTGAGTAATTGCAGCAGGCGCATCAACAGCTTCAGCTGCAATTGCTCCTATGTTCCCAAAAGAGAACAACATAACTAACGCGAAAACTACGGATAAAGATTTTTTCATTTTAACAGCTCCTCATACATACTTTTTAAAACAACAACCACCAACGCCTGCAACAACCCGAAATGTGGCCACCAAAACAGATTATATGCATCGCCGTAACACAAGATTACCACACATTACCAAGTCTGTCCATAGGCGTTTCGTGATTGTTTTTTGCCATTTTATTTGCACGAAACGCC
>JAVBKA010000050.1:0-7165 GCA_031546715.1 Oscillospiraceae bacterium
GTTTACAGAAGTGGGTATTCATAGAATACAAGCAAAACACGACACCCAAAATCCTGGTTCGGGAAAGGTTATGGAAAAAGCCGGAATGGCTTTTGAAGGAACAATGCGCCAAAGCATAATAAGAAAAAACGGCACATATGCAGATCATAATATTTGGGCTATCATAGCCGAAGTATAAAAGTTACTACCACAAGATATAGCTTTACAATATTAATAAAATTAACCTCAAATGAATTATACTACAAACTCACATTACAACCATAACTGGAAATTATATAACGCCCCTTGCCATTGCCGCTAAAATTACTCAGCATTTACTGCACTATTTGCAACAAAATACCGTCGACTATAGCTACACGCAGTGTATTTTCTGTAATACAAAGATTATTTGTGGACAACTTTCAAACTCTGTTACACCGCAAGATTTTGATGGTATTTTATACATGCTACTCCTGTGCCAAAGACCCGCAAAATATTTCACAAAGCTACTCCCCTAACCACCCATGCGATGGGGGTTTGGGGAGTAGCTTTGATTCTATGTCAACGTCTTTGCTACTATTAGTTACCCCTTATAAACATGCACGCTCCCGGACGTGCAGGAGGCGTTGATGGTACAGGTGGGGTTGCTGCCGACTTGACCTGAGAGGTCGTGGTCTGATTTATTCATATTTGTCAAGTCGAAATCAGTTTTAACGCTTCCGCTGCTGCTGTGACCTTGGAATGTAAACTCCGTGCTACTGGGAACGGTAAGTCTTACACTGCCTGAGGAGCTGCTTGCCGAGACGTCGCCTACAGGGGAAATGAGCGTTGCGGTAACACTGCCTGAGGTGCTTTTCATTCTGCCACCGCCGGATATTTCTCCAATTCTTATGGAGCCAGAGGAGCAACGGATATCATAGTCCTCAACGACTATACTGTCTGCATTAACACTGCCTGAGGTACTGGATAAATCACAGCTTTTCGCCTCTATATTATGCAGTCTAACTGAGCCTGAAGTGCTTAAGGCAGTAAGAATGTCTGAGCTTTTAATGTTGCCCTCTGCTCGTACACTGCCCGAGGTTGATTTAAGGAAAACAGCGTCAGCGGTTACATCTCGGCTAAGACGCACGCTGCCAGAGCTAGATAGCACAGATAAATCGTTGCAGGTTACATCTGATTCAAAGGCTATACTGCCTGAGGAGACGTTGAAATATGTGTTTTTCCATACAACTGGGTCAAATACGCGAACACTACCGGAGCGGGCGTTGCATTTCGAATCAATAAGCCAAGATTTTGGAAGGTAAACCACCAGTTTTTCCTGCCCAAAGTCGAAATTGAAAAAATTAATAATATTTTTGTCCTCAATTTTTACAACCAGACTGCTACCGACTAAATTTGAGGTAAACATTTCATCTTTTTCATCGCCGTACTGCTCAATTTTTGCAAAATCATTATCTGTAAGATAATATTCAACGCTTTGAGAGTGAACGTCAACGTCTAAGCTGGTCAGCGTATCACGAAATTCCTCTTGCTTTATAAGCTTGGTCTCTGTGTCAAAATTAAAGATATTCACAGTATTGCCCCCCACTAAAAAGTATATAAGCACTCCTATCATGGCGAGAGCCACAACACTGAGAATTACTGTAGTGACTACAATTGAAGTCTTTTTCATCTATTTCAATCCATTCAAATTAATTTGCTATTCTTTCCAGATTTTGATTAGGCGTACAATTTGCTGTACAGCCGCTGCCGCAATAAATATTACCCAAGTAATAAACCAAGCGCCTGTGGTAAAGCTGATAACTAAATATAACACTGTTGCGGTAGTCCAAACTAAAGAGCCTATGTTAAGTCTTTTAGTAACTGGGAGTAGCACGATTTGCTGGGCAATTCCGCCGATAATGAAAATTATCCATGTAATGTCCCAACGACCTGTAAAAAAGCTCACAATAAAGTAAATACATGCAATAGTGGTCCATAAGGCTGAGGAAATAGCTCCTTTAAGGCGAGTGTTTTTGTCTGACAATGTGATTTTTTCTTTGTATTCTTCCACGAATGTATCGTCCTCTCTAACATATTTTGGTTTGTTCTGTATTAATGAGTAAATTATAAGCCCTGTTCCGGCTGCCATGAAAATAAGCAATGTAAAAACACCGATATCCTCAAACTCAAAGGATGCTAGCAAAAAGAAAAACGCAACACCAGCGATGGCGGTTGCAATCCCCACAGGAAACAGTACCACAGTTCGTTTGCGCTTCTGGGCTGTCTCGGTAAGTTTTGAATCTTCTTTTCCGGCTACCTCATTGACTAAACTCTGCAAATCGCCGACACTGGCTGCAACATGGTTAAACGCTTCATCCTCAGATTTACCCTGAGATACTAAATCGTTGAATTTATCATTTAAGTTTGAAAGCAACTCTTCACGGATATCAGCGACTCGCCGTGTGTTTGGCGTTCCTTCCAGAAGTGAGTTGACATGTGCTGTAATCCTATCGTTCATCTTCAAATTCCCCCGTCATGTGGTTGAGCCGCAATGAGTTTATCGATTAAGTGTTTTGCTACATGCCATTCCTTTGAGCTAATGCTAAGCTGGTTTCTGCCCTCATCGGTAATTTTGTAATACCGCCGTCTTGCCCCCGTTTGCTCATCACCCCAATAGGAAATGATGCAGCCGTTGTCCTCTAGCCGTCGGAAAGCACCGTATAGGGTAGCTTCCTTAAGCTCGTACTTATTATCGCTTTTTTCTTGAATGTGCTTGTTGATTTCGTAACCATAACTGTCTGACTCACTTAAATGTGCTAAAATTATCGTTTCTGTATGCCCTCGAATCAGATCTGCGGTTATTGACACTCAAACTTCACCTCGTATTCATTCTCCCGTGAAATTATTAATTGCTGTTGGTATGCTAAGTCATTGCAAAACCGCTGTTTACCAATCGTAGCTAGCTCCAACGGCAAGGTACATCGGGTTTGTATCTACACAATAACACAACATACCTCGCCTGTCAAGGTATGTTGTGTAAAAAAGTAAATATTTTTTTAAATCAGCTAAAAGCTTAGCTGTCATCGGGGTTGTCTCCAAGCATCACAAATGTTATGTCAAACAAAATTATTGACCGATTTTGATTATACTGATATAATGCTATAATGTCTTAACCCTTGACATTTGCCGCATCACATATCCCCCTGCATAATCAAAACTTACAAAGGCGGAACACTTATTGACAATCGGAGCTTTGGAAATTAACTCCCGCCTTGCTTTAGCACCCATGGCAGGAGTTACGGATATTGCTTTTCGGGAGCGTTGCCTGTCTTTAGTACCAGAGCTTTACACCGTAACAGAAATGGTCAGCTCGAAGGCACTTTGCTTCCAAGATAAAAAAACCAATGTAATTATGGAGCTTTCACCACTTGAAAAGGTGGCGGCAGTTCAAATATTTGGCTCAGAGCCTGAAACTATGGCGAGAGCCGCAGAAATAGTTGCCCAGCGCACCGAGGCGAAAATAATCGACATTAATATGGGATGCCCCATTGGCAAAATTGCGGGTAATGGCGATGGCGCGGCACTGATGCGTGAACCCGCCAAGGCGTTTTCAATTGTAAATGCTGTTGTAAGAGCTGTAAAACTGCCTGTTACCGTAAAAATCCGCAAAGGCTATGACGGCGGCAATGTCAACTGCGTAGAGTTCTCCAAAGGATTAGAACAGTCCGGCGCGTCTGCTGTTTGCGTTCACGGGCGCACGAAGGTGCAAATGTACAGCGGAACTGCTGATTGGGACTGTATTGCAGCAGTGAAAAGAGCGGTAAAAATTCCGGTAATTGCCAACGGAGACATAAACAGTCCGCATGCAGCTATCAATTGTCTTAACCGAACTGGCGCGGACATGGTTATGGTAGGACGTTCAGCCTTTGGTAATCCGTGGGTGCTTGAGCAAATATCCGCAATTGTTGCCGAAAACCCCATACCACCTCTGCCGCCCCTTCGAGAACGTCTAGCCTTTGCAATGGAGCAGTTTCGCCGCTGTGCTGAATATAAAACTGAGCATATAGCCTGTCTTGAAGCGCGAAAACATCTTTGCTGGTATCTAAAAGGAGTGCCCCGAGCAGCACAGTTTAACGACATGGCATGTAAAGTATCGTCACTGTCAGATATTGAAAAACTGATTGTTGACATTTTGAGATATTACAGAGAAATGGATATGACGGTGTAGTTTTTTTTACGAATGAGGAGGTGTCGGGTTGGACGAGATGCTAATTGCAAAAGTACTTTCAGGCGACGAAAAGGCGTTTGAATCGCTGGTCAAAATGTATGAAAAAAAAGTTTATACCTTGGCACTTCGCTTGACTGGCGATACTAATGACGCATTTGATATGTCGCAAGAGGCGTTTTTAAAAATATATTATAATCTTAGCAGTTTTAAGCATGAAAGTGCATTTTCTACATGGCTTTTTCGGCTTGTTTCAAACATTTGCATAGACTATATGCGCAAGAAAAACCAAAAGAAAAAATATGAGCTATCCTTGGAAAATGATGAAGCTCCTATATTACAACTGCCTGACACCAGCTATTCACCTGAGACTGTTTTTGAAAAGGCTACTATTAAGGAAGATATTTCTAATGCCCTAATGCAGTTATCGCCTGAGCATAGAGAGATTTTACTGCTTCGGGAGAACGCAGGAATGAGTTATGCAGAAATTGCAGAAGCTCTCTCCATTGAAGAAGGCACTGTCAAAAGTAGGATTGCCAGAGCTAGAATTCAAATGAGAAATTATTTACTGAAAAGTGGGAACTTTAAAAACAATTAGTCGTCTAAATAGACGAAAGGTGGTGAACGCATGAGTAATTGTAATGAGTACGCTGAGCTTGTAGCTTTAGCGTGTGACGACCTGCTGACAGAAGCAGAACAGCAGCGTTTAAACGAACATTTAGAAGCTTGCCCTGATTGCCGTGCGCTGACCAAGGAATATAAGCGCATCAGCGATATTATTAGTGAGCAAGAGTCTCCTCCGGACACTCTTACCCCTGGTATTATGTATAAGCTTACCCTGCCGAGAGAAAAAAAAGGACTTCGCAGGTTTTTACCGAGAGGTGTCGCCCTAGTGGCTGCAAGCGTTGCAATTGCATTTATATTTATGGACAGCAGAGGCATGCTTGAAAAAAATAACCCCTCCGCCGATGCCAGCCTTAGGGATTTTGTCATCGACAGCGACATTTCTGACGATAGTGGCAGCTCCGAAGTTGAGGATTTACCGCTGTTAGTCGACTTAGAATCCCCAAATTCGACTAATGAGACAGCTGGTGCAGCAGCATCGACCGCACCTGCTTCAACAGATTCTATGGGACAAATATCAGGCAGTGATAGCTCTAAAAACTTGCCCTTGAATGCCGTGGATATTACCAAGGACATTGTAAATTTCAAAACCATCGGACCTGTGCCGCCGGAGTTTACTGAGTATAAATCAGAAATTACCGACAATTCAGTAGCGGTTTTTGTGCCTATGCAGATTTTAATTGATTACGCTGCCGCCAATGTAGGCGAAGTTATATATGATATCGTGATTGAAGACGCAGATTTGCCGGAAGATTACGGCGTAATTATGTTTGAAAACAAAAATTAGACATAGGTTTTGGCTAAACTGAAAGGACTCACATATGCTCACAAGTAAACAACGCGCATTTTTAAGAGCAAAAGCAAATCAATTGGACACTATTTTTCACGTCGGCAAAGACGGTATCGGCGAAAACTCCATTCGTCAACTAGACGACGTACTCCGTGCAAGAGAACTGATTAAGGTCAAGGTTTTAGACACAGCAGAATGCACCGCCAAGGAAGCCTCTGTAACCATTTGCGAACGCACAGGCGCAGAAGCCGTCCAAGTAATCGGAGCGAGAATCGTTCTTTTCAGACGTAATGAGAAAGAACCAATAATCGAACTCCCTCGCGGCTAGTGCCAGCAAACTGGCGAAAACCCTTCGCATTTTGCAGTAAAACCCGAAGTTTAAGTAAATATACGTAGACCGACGTAGCCAAAAACTGCGCCGGTCTAGTTGCGTTGTATTTTGGGGCTTAGTAATACATAGGGGGAGTAATAATTTGGACATCACCTATCACGAAATTGACAGCATTGACGATTCGCTGTTTAAGTTTGCAGTAATAGCTGCAAGGTATCAAAACAAATGGATTTTCGTCAAAAATAAAACCCGCAAATGGGAATTACCCGGCGGTCACAGAGAAGAAGGCGAATCCATCATTGATGCCGCCAAAAGAGAATTATTTGAAGAAACAGGCGCAATAAAATTCGATATAACCCCATTATGCGCATATTCCATCAACAAATTTGGCGTATTGTTTTTCGCCGAAATAACAGAACTGGGCGATTTACCTAACTCGGAAATTGAAAAAATCGACTTTTTTCAAGACATGCCAGACCCCCTCACATTTCCACAGTATTACCCAAAACTTTTTGCGAAAACAAAAGAGCTATTGGGCATAGTGTAGGTATCACAACCATGAATTGTGTAGGGCAAGGGCAGATCCCTCGCCGCACCTTGGACGGCAACGTCATCGGTAATGGACAAATTCGACGGCAAGAGCAGAGCTCTTGCCGTACAACGTAATGCATTCGCACAGTACAAAACAAAAGTACAACCTACTAACAAAATTTAATGTCGATGAAAACAAATACCGATTCTAGGGTGAATCGGACGTGAGCAACCACCATGCACGGCAAACGTTCTATGGGCACTTAAGCAACGAAAAGGGGTGCTTTGCTTCCTTTACCACCCTTCGTAAAGGAAGTGCCCCCGCGGCATGAGCGGAACGAGAAAAAATATGCGAGTATACCAAAGGTGCAGCAACCATAGGCAAATAACCCCCAAAACGCATCAAACCTCGGGCGAACAAAGTTCGCCCCTACGCCGATTCACCCAAAATCCAGCAACCCCAAGAGGACGGCAAGAGCAAGCCCTTGCCCTACAACCTAATGAACTCGTACAGTACAAAGCAAAATTTAATGTCGATGATAAAATATACCGATTCTATGGTGAATCGGACGTGAGCAACCACCATGCACAGCAAACGTTCTATGGGCACTTGAGCAACGAAAAAGGGTGCTTTGCTTCCTTTACCACCCCTCGTAAAGGAAGTGCCCCCGCGGCATGAGCGGGACGAAAAAAAACATGCGAT
>JAVBKA010000009.1:0-6246 GCA_031546715.1 Oscillospiraceae bacterium
AGTGCGATGAAACGGTTTTTTCTCATAGGCAACACGTCCTTTCATTTGTAAAGCCATAAGGCTTTCACTATAATAACGATTGGGAGCACCGTCGTACTACAAGATTTTTTAAAATTTTTAAAATTATTTTTTTGGAGACACTGATAACGCCACTTTTAATAGTTCATCATCTGTGATTATCGATTTGATGTAGAAGCTGATACCTTCATTTTCCCAAATAATTTTTGAGGTATGCTCACTAGTTTCAGCTTCAAAAACATGGTATTCAACTCCGTGCTTATTAACACTTCTGTAATTTGAGTGTTCATTATCAACAGTCACAGAAGTATTTCCAGAAATGGAATAGTCTAATGATATCAAAACACCGTTCTCGTTCATATATTCTACTGTTTTTGATGTTATCAGCGAATAAGCATTGCTTTCCGTAAATCCTTTAGGCAAATACTTTGGTCGCCATTCGGTATTTTCATCTGCTGTCTGTTCTTTTGAAAAGCTAAATTTAGTAAATTCGTTGTACCATTCTACCATAGTTCCCCATACAGTAGCTCTCACTTGTGGAACAGTCAGCAAAGCGACAGATAATATGGTTAGCGCGATGACAAAAACCGCTGCGGCACGCTTAGAAATATATACAATCTTTGCCCAAGCGGATTTTCTGCGTTCGGCAGCAAACAGAGAATTCATTCTTTTTTCGTGTCTGTGGGAAAATGTATACAGTTCGGAAAGCTCTCCTTTTGTCGGTAATGCGGAAAGCTCTCTTTGATGGTTTTCAATTACTGCCTTGCGCAAAAGTGCTTCAAAAATTACATCATCCAATTCATTTTTATTCATTCGAAATTCCCTCCTTTTCGAGAATCTTGCGCAACATAACCTTAGCTCTAAAAATGCGTTGTCTAGCGTTTTTAAGTCCTATATCAAGGGTCTGGGCTACCTCATGGTCGTTCATATTGTGAAAGTATTTGAGCTCAAAAGCAGTTTTATAGATTTCTTCCAACTTAGAGACGCAGTTGACTAGATGTTCGAACCCTTCTTCGCTGGCTAATTGAGTTCCGAAATCAATGTCGGTTGACGGAATGTTCCATTCTTCGTCGTCTATAGAAACTTTTTTAAGACCTTTTTCTTTCCTCAAAAGGTCGATTGCTTTGTTCTTCACTGTAATAACGATTCGCGACCGCTGTTTACTACAAGAAAGTTGAAACAAATCTTCTTTATCGTTTAAAATTTTTAAAAATGCACTATGAAGGGCGTCCTCTGCCAAATATTGGTTTTTCGTTATTAGCATTGCGATATGGAGACCTTCAAATTTGTATTTTTCGTAGATGCTGGCAAAAGTGATTTTCTCTTGCTCGTCATCAATCATTGACAGGTAAAAACTTAACATGATGTCATCGCCTCCTATAGGCTCATATTACAATGTAAGTTTCAAAAAGTCCATTAAAAGATGTTTTTTGGCAATTCATTTTAATAACATGCCCCACACCACACCACACAAAAACGGAGGCGTTCCGCCCATTCGGGCGAAACACCTCTGTATTTTCAAACATATAAGCGCAGTAGCGCATTACGTACAACACTAAGAATTATACGCTTTTTTGTAATATTGCCGTGAGGTTACGCCCCCACTTAAAACCCTTGACCTACCTTGCTGTAGCTTTCATTTTTAAATCTTTCATTGCTAAAGCTTCTGTCACCTGACTGATTTCTCTCGTTTGACTTCATGGAAAGCTTTAGATTATCTGCAATCATTGCGATGAACTCAGAATTGGTGGGTTTGCCCTTCACATGGCTGACGGTGTACCCGAAAAAGCTTTGCAGTATTTCAAGGTCGCCTCTGTCCCATGCAACCTCGATTGCGTGGCGGATGGCGCGTTCAACACGGCTGGCTGTGGTGTTAAACGTGCGGGCGACGGTCGGATACAGCACTTTTGTGATTGCGCCAACGGATTCAGGGTCGCGAACTGCGACGGTAATTGCTTCTCTAAGGTACTGATAGCCTTTAATATGTGCGGGAACGCCAATTTCGTGGATTATTGATGTAATTTTTGTTTCTAAATCAATGTCTGCGCGGGGAATGCGGGAAACTGTTGAAGAAATGGAAGTGGCGGAACGTTGTTTGTCGGTAATTCTTTCGATTAATCCGGGGATGTCAAAAGGCTTAATAATGAAATAATTCACGCCTGCATGGGCTGCTTCGGCAGATATGGATTCATTTGCAAAGCTGGACATTAATATGATATCAGGACGCTTTCTATTTTTATTTGAATTCAGTGCTCTGATTACCCCGAAGCCGTCAAGCTTAGGTAGCAGTAGGTCAATAAGCACCATGTCAGGATTTTTTGCCAATGCCAGATTCAACGCTTCAGGTCCGTCAGATGCGACACCGATTATCTCAATGCGGTGTTCTGTTGACAGTGATTCTTGCAAAATTCTCCTAAATTCCATTGAACCTTCAGCAATTAGCAGCTTAATAGTTTTTTCCATTCTTTACCCTCCAAAAAAGTGTAGTACCCGTCCTTAAATCTGTCTGTAGATAAAATACCACAACTAACGACAATATGCAATATCAAAATTCAGTTTTTGTTCGCAAGTTTTGTGCAACATCCCTATATTGCGACTTTATCTGACATAATAATTCAAAATAATCCAATATTATGTCTACCAATATTATGAGGACGCCTTCGACAGCGTCCTCATAATAAAACAAATATTGTTATTAAGCGGCTATTTCAGTCATAAATGTTGGGGTTGCGCTCTGTTTTTCATAACTCAGCATGGTTTCCATAAAAATGGCAAAGCCTTTTTTGGGGTCGTTTACCAAAACATGAGTCACTGCACCGATTAATTTTCCGTTTTGGATAATCGGACTTCCGCTCATTCCCTGCACAATGCCGCCTGTCAGCTCAAGAAGTTTAGGGTCGGTTACACGAATCATAAAGTTTCGGCAAGATTTGTTATTGCCGTAAACCTTAACTATTTCAATGTCGAAACGTTCCACTAAATTGCCCTGTACATTACTCAGTATATACGCTGCGCCCTCTTTCACATCTTTACCGGCCGCTACACTCATAGGAGTATTTGTGGCTGTGCCTAAAATGCTTTTGTCTATAAGCTTGCCGAAAATGCCATGTTCAGTGTTTGCCAAAAGTGTGCCACCGTCCTCCTCGGAGCTGAAAATGCCCTTTAGCTCGCCGGGTTCGCCCACCTTGCCGCGCAAAATGTCAGAAACCTCTGAGGAGACGATGCTGCCATGGGCGACTGGTAAAAGCATTCCTGTATCCACATCGTTGATTCCATGTCCTAACGCGCCATAAATCCCTGTTTCGGGGTTATAATAGGACAATGTGCCTATGCCCGCCATTCTATCTCGTACAGTAACACCGATTTTGCGCTTGCCGTCCGCCGCGGACACAGCGGGAGAAATGTTAGTAGTCAGAGTTTTGTCGCCGCGTTTAAACTGCACCTGAACCTTTTCCTCGTTACCGCTTAACGCCTCGGCTAATTCCTTTGTGGACTGTATGGGCAGACCCTTTACCTGCAATATTAAGTCGCCGGCGAGAAGACCTGCGTCTTGAGCGGGGGAAGTCTGTCCTGCTGCGGTGTCCACTTTGGAGACGTTTATTATTAGAATTCCTTCTGTTCTAAGCTTAACTCCCAAGGTATGTCCGCCGGGAATCAGCTTAATTTTTTCTACATGCACCAGTTCTCTGCTTGAAGATTCGATGTAATCTTCGTTGTCAACCGCAGCGTATACAGGTGTTGCAGATATTAAAAAGACGATTGATAATAGTATCGTTAGTTTCTTCATTTTTTTCTCCTTAGGGGTTTATCGGGGTAAAAACAAAATCAAAGCCATTGTCTTTGCCTTGATTATTTCTTGCCTGCATTAATATCTGCCTTTTGACGCGAAAAAAACTGAACCTTTCAACCCAAAAATGACCTAGTTTCCCTATCCATAATTTGTCTTACTAGGAGCAGATATATGTTTAACTGATTGCTCAGCAAAAAACGGTAAAAATTCTAGTACTTTCTGTTTGCAAAGGGTAAAAAATATGGTAAAATGATAAATAGCTGTGAAACTCAAGGAAAAAGCTAATGAGGTGTCATATGAAAATAGCTGTTGTCGGCTCGCGCCACTTAGGGATGGAATGCTATCCTCTGATTGAAAAGCATATTCCCAAGGGTTGCAGTGAAATCATCAGCGGCGGCGCAGTGGGAATAGACACCGTTTCAGAAAAGTATGCAAAGGATAACGATTTAAAGCTAACCCTGTTTAATCCTGATTATGGAAAATTTGACCGTTCCGCTCCAATAATTAGAAATGCGGAAATTGTTGCCGCCGCCGATTTTGTTTTAATCATCTGGGACGGCAAATCAAGAGGCTCACTAAACGTTATTATGACCTGTATGGACATAAATAAACCTTTTCAAGTCGTTATAAATACAGAAACTAATTAAAATCGAAATAGGTGAACAAAAAATGATTGATGTTGCAATTATCGGCGGAGGAATCAGCGGTCTTATGGCTGCTCACCGCTTAACAGCTAAAAAACCAGACTTAAAAGTTACCATTCTCGAAAAAGGGCATAACCTTGTACACAGGCATTGTCCAATAATTGAAAAAAAAGTCCCAAGCTGTATAAAATGTCCCTCCTGCGCTATAATGGAGGGCTTTGCTGGAGCGGGCGCATTTTCTGACGGCAAGTACGTTATATCCACCGAGTACGGCGGCTGGCTGACGGATGTTTTATCCCCTGAAACAGTTATGAACTACATCGAGCAGGCTGACGGCATTCTTATGTCCTACGGCGCACCCGCACCAAGATTTATGCCCAACGACGAGCTGAAAACCATGTGCCTTCAGCATGATTTACACATGCAGCAGGGTCAGCTCAAGCACCTTGGCACAGACGCAAACCTTGCCACCATGGCCGCCATGATTGACGACCTTCAAGGTCGCTGCCAGCTTATGCCCAACACCACCGTTACAGCGGTGGACAGAAAAACCCACACCGTCACGTATAAAACCAAGGGCGAGGAAGAAAAAACTCTTGAGGCGAAGCATATAATATTCGCCGTGGGGCGTTCGGGAAGTCAGTTCTTTTCCGATTGGTGTCAAGGCGAAAAAATACCGCTAACCAGTATGCAGGTTGATATCGGCGTAAGAGTTGAGCTGCCCGCATTGGTTTGGAATCATTTTTCTAAAAAAATATACGAGCCTAAGATATGGTACAGAAGCAAGCTGTACGGCGATGTTACCAGAATGTTCTGCTTTAACGAGCGTGGTCAGGTGGTCGTGGAAAACACAGGAGGTATTCTTACCGTAAACGGACATGCTTATGTAGACGAGGCGAAGAAAAGCGATAACTCCAATTTTGCGCTGTTGTCCACCCTGCGCTTCACCCAGCCATTTAACGAACCTATACGATACGCTAAAAACATTGCAGTTCTAGCAAATCAGCTCAGCGGCGGCAGTGTTCTGGTGCAGCGTCTTGGCGACCTTATTGCAGGACGGCGCACTAACGACCACAGACTTAAGGCGTCCACCACAAGACCTACGCTGCAAGCCGTCCCCGGTGACCTATCCTTATGTATGCCAAAGCGTCAGCTTGATAATATTATTGAAACACTGCAATCCCTTGATAAAATCGCCCCAGGCACAGCAAATCACGACACGTTACTGTACGGCATAGAGTGCAAGTATTACTCCCAGCGTCCTAACTGCACGGACTTTGAAATTGAAGGCTGCCCAAACATGTACGCCACTGGAGACGGCTCGGGCTTTACTCGTTCTCTGTCTCATGCGGCGGCAAATGGTTTATACGTTGCTGAAAAGATTTTACTTGCAAAATAATCTTGTTTAGAGTTATAATATCGTATTCTATTTCCTTTGCTTATTGAAAGAAGTGATGTTTATGAACACCAAGTTCTATATTACCATTAAGAAATTCGCTCATTAATTCCTTGCATTGATTTTTTGCATAGATTTTAAATTAACTAATTAGGAGAACTTTAATATGGATAATCACTCTATTGATATAGCCGTTTTACGGCACAGCGCATCACATATTATGGCTCAGGCAGTGTTGCGCCTGTTCCCCAGCGCCAAGCTCGCCATAGGTCCTGCCATTGAAAACGGCTTTTACTACGATTTTGACGTTGAAAAGCCCTTTTCAGCCGAGCAGCTGGAGCAAATTGCCGCCGAGATGAAGAAAATCGTCAAGGAGCGCTACCGCATTGAGCGTTTTG
>JAVBKA010000176.1:0-14877 GCA_031546715.1 Oscillospiraceae bacterium
GTTTTGTTTACCTTTAAGCGCAGAGCATTGTTTATGAGCCTTGCAGCCGTTCCGCGGGTAATGGCTTCCTTGTAATTGCTGACGGAAACGCCCTTGGTCAAACCAATTCTGTCGGCGGCATCGATGTAGCTAAAGGGCCAGTTTGCGCCAACGTCTTCGTCTGTGTATTTAAGCACATGCATCAGCACAGAGATTACCATGCCATACTGAATTGCAGCGTCCGGCTGGAATGTACCGTCGGGGAAGCCTGTCAGCAGTTTAAGGCTGACTGCAGCGTTAACCCAGCCGATACCCCAATGGGAAATTCTCACGTCAGGAAACTTGGTAAAGCTTCGGTACTTCTTTTCGTCCACAGCGGGGTCACTGAGCCTTGCGGCGTATGTACAAAACATTGCTCTGGTCAGCGTGAGGTCAGGGCGGAAGGTTCCGTCATCATAAGGCGTCATTAAGCCTAGGTTTTTCATCATCTCGGCGGCGGCGTTGATTTCCTTGTCCTTCACGTCAGTAAAAGCAAACGCCGCAGGGAACGCAGCAACAAGCAGACATGTGACAAGCGCAAAAGCTATAATCCGTTTCATTAGTAGTCCCTCCTATCATTCATTGCGAAGTGCGATAACCGGCTGTAGTCTTGCAGCCTTAATTGCGGGATAGATTCCGAAAACAACGCCCATAATAAACGAAAATGCTAAGCCGATAATCATTATTGTAGGGTTTGGCATTGCTATCAGGTCTGCCTTTAGCTTGCCGTAAACAAGTGTCCCCATTACGCCGACAATCAAGCCTATTATACCGCCGATTATGCTGAGAACCGACGCCTCTATCAAAAACTGAAGAATTATGCTTCGGCGAGGTGCGCCGATTGCCTTGCGGATGCCTATTTCACGAGTTCGTTCTGTTACTGTAACCAGCATAATATTCATAATGCCAATACCGCCGACCACCAAAGATATAACAGCGATGATAATTTGAAATATTAAGTCCTCTTTGTTTTGCTTTTCAATTTCCTTAGTCCAGTCGTCCTGAGAATAAACGTCAAAATAGCCTTTGTTATTCTCAACATCAATGTTCTTTTTCAGAAAAGATTTAATCATCTTGATGGCTTCCTTAACGGCAAAGGGGTCTTGCGCCTTTACAAGAAAGGATTCTATCCTAAGTGTTTTGTTTACATACTTTTGAATGGCGGTATATGGTGCAACAATGAGATTATCTGGTGAATACCCCTGAGGGTTTTTAGGAGAAAAGTCTTTTTGAGCATAAACACCGACTACAGTAAATTCCATGCCGTTTATGCTGATTTTCTCTCCGATTGGTTCTTTGTAGCCAAATAAAAAATCATTCATAGCGGAGCCTATGACACAGACCTTGTTGCTGTTTTTTACGTCCAAATAAACTAAATCTCTGCCTTTTACTATTTTATTGCTGGAACAAATAGAGAATTGTTCATTAGTGGCATACCCGTAGCTGGGGTTTGTTTTTTTTGAGCCGTAAACTATTTGACCGCCGATATATGACTGAGGTGCGACACCTGCCGTTAAGCTGCTGAGGTCGGTATTTATGTACTTAGAGAGTTTGTCGGCAATGCTTGTACCGGGAGTGACCATGCCCCAAGGTAAATACTCATAGGCGTAAACAGTAATAGTGTTGTCGCTCAAGCTTTTCAGCTGCTCAAGCTTTTTTTGGTTTTCAGCTTCGGCTACGCTGTACAGCGCAACGACCACGCCCACACCGATGATGCAACCTAACATTGTGAGAAAACTGCGCATTTTTTTTGCGCTGATGGCACGAAGTGCCATACTGAACGACTGAAGGAATAGTGTCATACGGCAGCACCCACGACCTTTCGTTCATCACTTATTATGTGACCGTCAGCAATTCGGATTTTTCGATTGGAAACCTCTGCAAGTTTATCATCATGGGTAATTAAAATAATGGTTGAGCCTGCTTGGTGAAGACTTCTGAGGATTTCAACAACATGCTCGCCGGTTTTAGTATCAAGATTTCCAGTAGGCTCGTCAGCCATGATAATTTGGGGATTGGTAGCTATCGCTCTGGCGATAGCTACGCGCTGCTGCTGTCCTCCAGACATTTCCGACGGCTTATGCAGCATTCTGTCACCTAAACCCACGCGCTCAAGGGCAAGCTCAGCAAGCTCGTAACGTCTTGCGCCGTGTATGCCTTGATATATCAACGGAAGCTCAACATTTTCAAGAGCGGTCATACTGCCAAGGAGGTTAAAGCCTTGAAATATAAACCCAATTTGCTTGTTTCTGACCCGTGCAAGAGAGGTGTCCTTCATAAGGCTGACCTTCATGCCGTCAAGATAATAGTCGCCATAGGTGGGAGTGTCAAGACAGCCTAAAATGTTCATCAAGGTTGACTTTCCTGAGCCTGACGCACCTACAATAGATATGTACTCACCACGGTCAATGGTAAGGGAAACGCCGTCCAGCGCGCGAACCTCGCTTTCCATGCCCTCGTGATAAATCTTATAAATGTTTTTAATATCGATCAGCATTTCCATATGCTAACCCCTGTAAGCTATAACGCCGCCCGGCTCTTCGCTTTCAGATGGGCTTGCGCTTGGGTCTGTATCCACCTCGCCGATAAATACCTCCATACCCTCGGTAACGCCTTCCTTTATCTGAATTTTGTCATATGTTGACATTCCGCATACGACTGGAATTGCATAGAAGCCCGGCGGAACAATACCCTCGCCAAGTTCAATTGCATTTGCAGGTTTTTCTTCAAGCTTTACAAATACGCATTCACCCTTGTCAGTGTTTTTAACAGCGGTTATGGGCACAACAAGCGGAGCGGGGTCATAGTCAATTACTGCTGAAAAGCTAAGGCCAAAGCCGGGCAATATGCCTGCCGTGGAATTGTCTATAGAAATAACGCAAGGGTAGGTTACCCAGCCGTAATCATTTTTTGCCTCAAGGGAAATGGTTTGAACTACGCCTTGAACAACGGATTCACCGTTGGGTCCTTGGAATTTTACATCAACTGCCATGCCGACTGACATCTGGCTGAAATATATTTGCTCAATTGTGCCGTCAAGCAGCATTTCCTGCATCTCAGCAACATTGCAAATTGTGCCACCCTTTGTCATTTTCTTGCCAACCTCGCAGGCTGCATACATAACAGTGCCTGTCATAGGTGCACGAACTGTCAATTTAGGAATTATGTCCTCTTGATCTTTAATAAGTGCCTGGTTTGTAATAATTTCCTCGTTTTTTGCAGTGATTGTTGCCTCATAGCTCTTAATTAATTCTTGGTAACCTTTAACTGCGGATTCGTCAGGCTCAAATTTCAGCTCAACAGCCAAATCGCCTTCCTTGTACTCATAGTAGTCATGGAGGTTGTAGGTGACGATTGGGCCTGCGCTTCCGCTGACTAAGGTTTGTTCTTTTATGTAGTCAAGTTTTCCGGTGGCAGATGGGAGAATCGTTTCCCCAGAGGCGGACTTCATTGTGGCGGTAGCGGTCATATCCTTAACAAGTGCACCTGGGTTGTCTATTTTGATTACAACCTCAAAGGTGATTGTGCCGTCAGGCTGAATGTTGCGAATTTTTTCGATGCTGCTGACTTTTCCGCTTACAATTGCCATGCTTGCAGGGATTGAAACCTCGGCTGTCATACCGACCTTGATATCGGACTCATAACCGTAGGAAAAGTACTGGCGAAGAATCATGGTTGAATCGTCGTAAAGTGTGGCCAATTGCTCGCCTACGGTAACCTTATCTCCGATATTTTGCTTGACAACATCACGAACCTTGCCAGAAAACGGGAAATACAACATAGCTGCCTTTTGCATGTCATATTGTTTTTTGTTTACTTCCTGCATATCTTTTTGGGTTTTTGTAATTTTATCTTGTTCGGCTATAATGTCCTTATTGAGCTGGTCAATAATTTTCTGAATACGTTCTATTTCCTTGTCAACGGTTACTTGGTCAAGTACGCAGAGAACGTCTCCCTCATTGACCATCATTGACTCAGAAATGTATGACTCAAGCACTGTGCCGTCAACAGGCACCTTGATTTCAAGGGAGTTTACGCTGCGAGCCTGCCCCCAGCCGTCAACTGTTGTTTTCATGCCCTCGGGTAAAATTTCCACAAACGATGTGGCATAATAAACAGGCTTTGGTTTAAAGAAAACAAAATAGGAAGCAACGGTCAGTCCGCCGAGTATGGCAAAAACCACCAGAGTAATAATGATATTCTTGATTATTTTTGCTCTGCGGAGGTTTTTCCGCTTCTGATTCCGTGGACCTGTCGGACCGCCAGTTGATGCTTGCTGTTGACTTGTTTCCTGCTCTTTCAATGTTTCAGCTTGAGTCATGTTTAGTCCTCCCATATCAAAAACTTTTGTTATCCAGATAATTTTCCCACTGTAGGAGTTAGACGTAAAAAAACCTATAATGTTCCAAAAAATCCAAAAATATTATGTATACCTCAAAAAGTTTAGCCTGTAAACCGTACAAGTATTGCAGCTGTAGGAGTTGAAGCTATTGTTAGCCCAATAAACACCTGAGGGGCAGCCCTTGCGGGTGCCCCAAAACAGAGTTATTTCACTTTTAATGTGATAATTTCAAAAGGATGCATAGGCACGGTGATGATGCCGTCTTTGTTTTCAAACTCCACAAGCTCGGCTTCCAGCAAATTACACTCAAGTACCGTTGCCGACTTGTCATTCAGACGAAGCTTAAGCAAAGCCCTACCACCGTGAATTTCGTAAATGCGTATGATATAGCCGTCGCCATCTTCGCAGCGTTTTAGCACGTCAATCATGATGTTGTCGTTATCGCTTTGGGCAAAGCTGTAGCTCGTTGCGCCAGTATCGTTTGAGCCCTCGCAGTATACGGCGGTTAGAGGCTGGTTAAGAGCATACGCCTTTTGAGGTGTCTTTGCGGAACGCCAATTTCCTGCGTGGGGATAAATGCTGTACACAAATTCGTGAATACCCTTGTCAGCGTTGGGGTCGGGGAATACGGCGGATTTTAACAGGCTGAGGCGGATAACGCCGTTGTGGACGTCATGCCCGTACTTGCAGTCGTTCAAAAGGGATACGCCGTAACCCGACTCGGACAAGTCAACCCATTTATGAGCGCAGCTTTCAAAACGGGCAAAATCCCAACTGGTATTAAGGTGTGTGGGTCTTGTAACTGAGCCGAACTGAATTTCAAAGGTGGCGTAATTAGTATGCACGTCAGCGGGGAAGGCGGTTTTCAGGATAATGTTTTCTTCCTTCCAGTCAACCACTGTTTCAAAATCCACCTGAACGCTATTTGCATATATGCAGATGTACTGCGTAATCTCAGACTTAAGATATTTCGTCACAGTCTTGTAAACCACACGGTTTACGCCTGTTTCCACAATACTAAACTCGCAGGGTGCGTCTACCGCATAGGGCTTATCCTTGTGATAAACCGACAGCTCCCATGCGTCATACTCATGAGGGCGGTCTTCATAGGTTTCAAGCACATTGAGCGTTTTCATGTCTGGCACTAGCTCACGGTCATTAGGCTTATCAAATAGAGATACAATGCGCCCGACTTGGTCAAAGCCCATGGTAATGATGCCGTTACTGACAGAGCTGGTGCTTGCGGTGAGAGTGCACTCAGGCACATATGCGCCCTCGGCAAGCTCATACACTGCGCAGCCCATGGCTGGAACGCCGCTTGCATAGAAAAGTGCCTTGCCGTCATAGGTTTTCTGAACTGCTGACTTACTGCCGTCAGGCGCAATAATATGGAACTCGCCAATGCCTTGAGGCCAGTCTGTTTTAACGTACTCACTGCGCTCATGCCCCAGCACATTGTACACAATAAAGCTGTTGCCCTTACGCTTGATTGACGCCGTGTGAGTGCTGACAGCGAGGTCGCATATTCCGTTTGCGCTGTCAAAGACTTCTTTGTAGATAGCGTCAGTGTCGTCATAAACTTCTTTAATTGATGAGCCGGGCAGTACGTCATGAAATTGGTTCAGCAGCACGGACTTCCAAGCGTTATGAAGCTCATTAGAAGGATATGTTCCTGCGATTGTAGAGAGAACCTCGGCTTTTTGGAGTAGCAGCTCTGCCTTGCGGTTGTTCTTCTTATTTTTTGCAACGGAGGTGTATGTGCCTCTATGGTACTCAAAGTACAGCTCACCAACCCACTTTGGCATACGGGGGTTGTTTTCTGTGTCAGCCTTCAAGCGTTCAAAAAACTCAAGAGGAGAGGCGTTTATGGTTTTCGGGCAGCCCGGAATGCCCTTTTCCATACGACTGAAGTTTTCAAGCATTTCCACGGTAGTGCCGCCGCCGCCGTCACCAAAGCCGTAGGAGGCGATAAAATAGTTGTTTAAATCCTTTTGTGAGTACCGTTGCCAGCCGCCCATAATCTGGTTGGGGTTTAGGAAGGCGTTGTAGGTGGTGTAAAACGAGGAGTCTCCGTCTTTGTTCTGGACATAGTCCCGAACTGGCTCAAAATGAGTTAAAATCTTAGTGCCGTCAATGCCTTCCCAGTAAAAGCTGTCTGCTGGAATTTGGTTATATTCGTTCCAGCTAAGTTTAGTGGTCATAAAATAATCAATTCCGCATTTTTTGCAGATTTGAGGAAGTGCGGCGGAGTAGCCGAAAACGTCAGGCAGCCAAAGAATTTTGTTGTCTTTGTTAAACTGCGTTTTGAAAAACGCCTTGCCGTACATAAACTGGCGCACCAAGGACTCACCAGAGGTCAGATTACAGTCTGCCTCAACCCACATGCCGCCCTCTGCGTTCCATCGACCGTCTTCGATACGGTGGGCTATACCCTCAAAAATTTCAGGATGGTCTTCCTTGATAAAGTCATAGAGCTGAGGCTGGGAGGACATAAACATATAATCAGGGTATTGCTCCATAAGATTCAGCGCAGTTGCAAAGCTTCTCGCAGCCTTGCGCCTAGTATGCTTGTACTGCCATTGCCACGCTACGTCTAGGTGAGTGTGACCAATGCAATATGCCACTGCTTCGTCGTCATTGCAGGCTTTTTCGTAAAACTCAACAGCCATGTAATCAATTGCGTTGTTTACAGTGCTCAAAAACTCTTGGGAGGGGATTTCACGCATGTCAATAAGGTTAGCGGCGGCAAGCAGGTGCTTGTATATGGTAATTTTACGATAGTCGTCCTTGGGGAGCAGCTCGGCGACATCGAAGGGAACCTTTAGGTCGTAATACAGCTTCCAAACAGGGCGACACAGGCTCAAGGCTTCTGCCTTGAAGTGCATTCCTGCTCCGTCACACTGAGCAAGACCCGACCATGTGTCTAGGTCTATAACATAACGCTGACCTGCCACGGCGTTCTCAGTCAGCAAAAGGTCACGATGCTCATTGTCTAGTCCGCAGACGACCTTGCCGTTGAGATAGGCTAGGCTCTGAGGGTTAGTTGCGTACCATCCCTTTTCGCAGCCGTTGGTAAAACGCACCCATATGCTTTGACCTGCAAGCTCCGGCGTAACCTCAAGCTCTGTGCGAAACCAGACATCACAGTCAAGCTCGCCCCATACTCTTTCTGTGTCAAAGGGGGTTAGTTCACTTGCAAGAGCGGTGTCCAGCTTACCTTCACGGAAAAGCACTGGCATAACGTGTATTGTTTGAAAGCATAGTTTTTTTAGGTTATCTAGAAGCTTTCCGATTTTTCTGTCGTCCAAATAATTCATAATATGCCCCCGATTACTTTGATAAATAGATAGGATTGGACATTGCGGCAAGCAGTCTGCCTATTCCCTCAAACGTGCGCCAAACCTCAACTCTTGCATACATATGACCCTCGGCGTTTACAGAAAAGCTTTTGCTTCCGCTATGCTCGCATTTGCCTCCCGCAACAACGCCTTTGTCCGTAATAATCGCAATTTCGTCCCCTGTGGAGAGGTTTTCGACCACTGCCGTCACAGGCTTGTCAGCACATGAGGTTTGACCTACATACGCATCACCACAGCAAAGCTCAATTCTCGGTGAGTCTTGGGTAAAGCCGATAAAGCTGTGCCCTCCCGCAATAGCCGCCGTTATATCCGAAGCTCCGCGGGACTGGGAGTACACGTACATTGTGGGTGCTCCCATCAGTACGAAGGGGGTGTTTCTGTGTGCGTCACTTCCGCCAACGGCAGGGATTTTCTTACCTTGCTTCAAAAGACTGTCCCAAAACTGCAAGGTCTTGTAGTTCCGCATGGTGAAAGGACCGTTCCAGACCTCGAGCATGTCAAAGGGAACGTCAAAGCCATATGTCCAAGGGCATAGGTCGCAAAAGGGGTGATTCAGCGAGAGTAACGCTCCGTTGCTGCGCCCCTCTTGCATAATTAAGCGTACCTCGTCAGCAGTGTTGGCAAAGTAGCTTTTAACAGGCTTTTTAACGCCGAACAGGTTATAATGTCCGCCGAAATATGTGATTTCCACGGCGGGAATTGCCGTTAGCTCTTCATCTGAGAAAAGTTCGTCATTTTGAGAGGCGCAGTTGTGGTCTGTTAAATATATAAAGTCCAAGCCATCGCGCTTTGCGGACTTCATGATAACCTTCGGGGAGTATGCGCCGTCTGAATGGCAGGAATGCAGATGAGTGTCGCCCTTGAGCCATCTGGGGTGCTTCATTTCTAGCTCGATTGTTAAGCAAACGTCACAGCTGCCCTCGGCGACCTTGTATGCTCCCAAAATAATGTTCCATGTACCTGCTTTGGGGCTGCACTTTAAATATCCTGGTGTCGCGCTCCACTCGCTGACGAAAAATGAGCATTTGTTTGAGCCTGACGCTCCGATTAGCTCACCTGTGCAGTCCTCAAGGGCGATGTCAACAGTATTAATTTCCGTAACAGCCGTACCGTCTTGTATAGCAATGGTTTCATGGCGTGGGTAGCTGTACGTAATTGTAATTTTAGCGGTGTTTTCAGGCACGTCAAAGGGGACTTTGACATATGCGCCTTGCTGCGAGTGGTTAAGCCTGTGAATCATCTGCATTTGCAGTTTCTCCCTTTTTGAGTTTTAAGAACAGTGACGTTGCGAAAGCGAGTATCATCATTATAAATGGGAAAACTGTCAATAAGAAGCGGGCGGCTTGGTCAGGATGCTCACCGGGGTTTTGTCCGCTTTCGTAGCCGAAAAATCTCGATGCAAGCAAAATTGCAAATGCGGTAAAGAAGCCGTTAAGCCTGTTCAAAAAGCCGCCAACGCTGACAAATATTGCCTCACGGCGGACGCCTGACTTAGCTGCGTCCTCGTCAATAATTCGTGAGCCGATTAAATCCATAGTGGCTAGAACGCCGCCGTAACCAACTGCCAGTGCTGCGCTGGCAATAATTGCGGTTACTAAGGAGTATGCGAAGTAAAGGGGTATGTAGGCAATGGCAAGCAAAAGAAGTGCCCACCGCCACACATAGACAAGCTCTTTTTTCTTAATAATATTTGCCCAAATCCAGACAGAAATAACCGTAACAAGTAAAACTGTTGCAAAAAGCATGGTTTCTTGTGTGGAATTAATTTTAAGCGCATATTTGGCGTACAGCGAAATACTTGCCATTACTAGAGACATAGCCGCGCTATAAAAGGCGTTGGTAATTCCGGCAATCCAGAATTTTTTGTTTTTTATAAGAGAACTGATGCTTGACCAGAATTTTGGCTTTTCGGATTCAAGAATTTGCTTATCCTCATGGCAACCGAGGGTTGAATAAATGATGACTACCATACCAAGTAAGCCGTAGATAACAGAGGTAAGTTGGAAGCCGATTGCGCCGGTGACAACAGGTGTCAAGGCGATGCTTATCATCATCGCAAATAGCTGAAAGGCTTGGCGCATGGCGTTTGTAGTTGCGCGGACGGCGTCAGTTTTAAACAGCGCGGGGAACAGTGCGCCGTAGTTTGCGTTAATTAAGGAGTCAAGGGTGCCAGTTAAAATGTACACAGGTAGGGCATACCAAAAAAGGTTTGGTATTGCAGGCGGGTTATAAAACGCCACTAGCATAAACGCAAGAGCAGGTGCGCCGATGACAAGCCAAGGTCTCCGTCTGCCCCACTTCGAGCGGGTTCTGTCTGACAAAAAGCCGTAAACAGGGTTGTCAATGGCGTCAACGAAGGTGTAAATAAACAGAATCAGTGCAAAGGACGCGGAGGGCAAGCCCATTTCATCGACATAGAACTTAAATGCAAAGGTCTTGAAGAAATTGATGGGAATCGAGGTTCCGAACATACCGATAGCATAGCGGAAGGGCGTAGTTTTTTTAATTTCCATTTTTGCCTCCTGTTTATTCAAAGGATGTATGCCATTGTGTTGGTTACATAGCTTGGTGGCATGGGTTTCAAAAAGTGCGGCAGAGTCTGCGCACTAATTTTCAAAAGAGTTATCTATAATAGCCTGCGCCGCATCCTTAATATAGTTCACGGCATCTTGCGGGGAAAGCTCTGGATTGTTTAGCGCGATATCTATTTCATTTTGCAGCCCCACATACGCTGAAACAGGATTTACCACCGCATAATTCGCCATTTCAAGCATCATTGCTGCTTCGTCAGTTGTGAAAACGTTGTCTGGCTCAATGTTATTGACAGGAGTTCTTACCGGTAGGCTTGTATAAAGCATGAATAGCGCAGCAAGTTCAGGTTCGGTACTACATGCGGCGATGGCAAGCCTGTTATCAGGTGCGGCAGTGTCGCCGAAGCCTGTTACGCTGTCAGGACCTTTTGGAAACGGTGCAACGCCTAGATTTCCCTCAAGCCGCCGAATAAGTCCGTTTTCGCCATGTAATGCCCAGTCGTCCCAGTACAGCATGGCAATTGTGCCGTCAACCAGCATGGTTAGCGGGTCTTTTGAAGCGTCGTATTTAGGAACGATGCCGTGCTTGGTGTCCAGCTCACGTTCCCACTTTAGAGCCGCAAGAGCCTTAGGGTCTGTCAGTCCGAAGATTGGCGAGCCGCTTTCCCTGTCGATGTAGTTTGCGCCGTTGCTGTATAGCACTTGGTCAACGCTCCAAGAGTAATAGCCCCAAACCTTGTTTTTTCCCTTGGTGTATGTGACGGCTTTTGCAGATGTTACGAAGGCATCCCATGTCCACTGACCTTTTTGGTACAGCTCATAGGGATTGTCGATACCCTCGTCCGCAAAATAGTCCCTTCGGAAGAAAAGTTTGCCAGAATTGCTTGTGTATCCGCATAGGGTGTACTGCTTTCCCCCCACAGAGTAAAATCTCTTGACGCCTTCTGCCTGCGTTAGTCCAAGGGCGGACATATCAAGATAGTCAGAAACGGGCAGAACGAGACCGTACTGCACATATCCCAACATAATGTCCGGACTGAGGACAACCAAGTCTGGTCCGCTTCCGCTGCCAACGGCTTCTTCCAGTGCGGTTCTGTATGTTATATAATCCACTTTGGTATGTTCCACGGTGCAGCCGGTTAGCGATTCAAAGCGTGCAAGGTCATTGGCTTCGTTGCTTGTCAGGTCAGTCCATGTCCAGTATTTAAGTGTTTTACCCGTGTGTCCCTTGGTGAGATTTAACTCACTGCGAAAGCTTGCGCCAATATTTAGCGCAGGCTCGTCTTTAGGAGACGGCTCAATTGATACTGTCTCTGACGGTGATGGAGAGGGAGGAGGGGAGGCGGTGAAACTATTGCAGCCTGTAAAAATGCTAAAAATCAGGACTAATGCAAATATTGGCAATTTTTTTAAGTATTTTCGTATCATATTTCTGTCCCAACTAAGATTTTTATCACTCGGAGCATGTTTGAGTGACATTATATAGTAATCTTTATGAAAATGCAACCAATGTATACTAAAAAATAATTGTCATGTGTAAAAAATTATTATCACTTCAAGCACAAAAAAGTACCGCAGACATTAGTCTGCGGTACTTTATAGTTATTGCTTAGTACTTGCCGAAGCCGTCATCTTCGTCCTCTTGGGGGCGCATTTCTATTTGAGGGCGATTGCTTGAAGAGGATGAAAGTCTTTTAAGGCCGCTGTTGCTACCGGAGGATTTAACAGAGTATTCCGACACAAATTGGTGGAGTGCGTCTGATTGGTGCTGCATTGAGTAGGAGGCGGAGGAGGAAACCTCTGCGCCTTTACTGATAAGAGCAACAACCTCACCGACTTGATTGACTCCCTTGTTGATTTCTTGAATGGCAGAGGTTTGAGCTTCTGAGGAGTGAGCGATAATGTTGACGATTTTACTGCTTTCGTTAATGCCTGAAACAATTTCAGAAAGCGAAGCAGAGGTGCTGTTTGCAATACGTGCACCAAGCTCTGCTTTTTCAATGGAGTTAGCAATAAGGTCGCCTGTTTCCTTAGCTGCGTTCGCGCTCTTGGCTGCTAGGCTACGAACCTCCTCAGCGACAACGGCGAAGCCTTTACCGTGCTGACCTGCGCGGGCTGCCTCAACTGCGGCGTTAAGAGCAAGAATATTTGTCTGGAATGCGATATCGTCAATAACCTTAATAACTTTGTTAATTGAAGTGCTGGCGTCGTTAATTTCCTTAACTGCTTGCATCATCTGCTCCATTTGCTGTGAGCCGATTTCAGCATTTTGCTTGATAGTATCGCCTAGTTTAGCGGCACTGACTGCAAGGTCGGCACTTTCTTTTGTTTTGTATGACACATTGGTGATTGACTTACACAGTGCGTCAACAGCGGCGGTCTGCTCGGTTGCGCCTTGGGCAAGAGTAATGGAGCTTTCAGCAATGCCCTTCGCGCTCACGGCGACTTCAACGGAGGTATTTGTAATCTCGTTAAAGGTATGACCAAGAGAATCAACCATTTTCTGCAACGCCTGACCCATACTGTCATCGTTAGAAGCAAGGGCAATGTCCATAGTAAGGTCGCCGTCTGAAATTTTGGTTAAGTAATCGTTTACAGTATTTAGTCTGCCGATGAGGTCAACCAATGCGGAGGCGCATTGGCTTGTTTCATCCTTGCCGATGGCGTCGTCTTTAATCTTATCCTCAAAATCCTTGTCAAAGTGAAGGTTTCCGGTACGTCCGACTTGAACAAGGGCTGTGCGGACACGGTCAAGCGGTGTGACAATGAGCTTAGAAATAAAGATTGCCATGAAGATAGCAAACAGGATTGAAACAACCGAAATTGAGATAACAACAATCAGCGAGGTGTTTTGTGACTTTTCAACGCCGACAAGCATGGCTAACAGTTTTTTCGCAACAGTCTCAACTCCACTGGCAACGATTGTAATGGCCTGTGTACCCAGTGCTCTGGCGTCAAGATTAGTCTGCACGTTTTTGTCGATATCGGCATCATACTCTGCAAGAGCGTCAGTAAACACGGTCCATGTGTCAATAAATTTCTGGTATGTTTGCTTGTTTGCCTCGGTCGCACTGTCTCTCATGAAAGTAAGGGCTGCGTTAATGGAGGAAATACTGTCTTCCATTTCGTGGAAAGCTTCTGTGTCGTTAGTTTCCATAAGGTGCATGGCGGCGGTTTGAATATCCTTTATGGCGACTACTTGGTCGGCAAAGGAAGCGACAGATTGGGCGTCATAGCCGGTTTGGGCGCGTTGTTGAATTGCGCTTGCCAGCGTATTTGCCATAAAGTTGGAGGCTTCGACAGCGGTTGCCTTCAGCTCTCTTTGGTTAAGCTGAACTGCGTGAAACTCTTCAAAGGTAGCTCTCCACTGACCAATAACCTGCTTAATCGTCTCAAGGGCTTCCTTGTATTCAGAAACTTGTTCAGGATGCTTATTGGCAAAGTCCATAACATTAGTTATTGCAACGTCTGTGGCGTCGGCATGTGAAATAAAGTCGTTGTAAGCTTGGTCAGAATCGTGATAGACTAGAATGTTTGCGTAAATACGAGCTTCGTAAAAGGTGCCGCGAACTGCGTATGTAAGGTCTTGGAAATCGGAAAATGCCATGACATCGTCCAAGGCATTTGCGGAGGTGGTGTTAGTAGACAGCACTGAAACGGAAATTGTGACTAAAAGTACGATTACCAGAGCAAAAGCAACAATTATCTTTCCGCCGATTTTTAGGTTCTTCAAATTTCATCCCTCTTCAAAATAGAATTGATTTTATGTATATTTAGACTTTAAAAGCAATCTTAGCATGGCAAAGATGCATTGTCAATATCTGTAACGAGCTTTTTAAATTTTTTAAATTTTTTTAATGGCAAAATTGGTATTATTTAGCCTAAGTCACTTGACTTTATGTTAAATAATTGGTACATTTAACACAGCAGTAAATTTCAGGCAATTTTGTCTGCTTCAACATTGTAAAATGAACGGAGAATGAATATGTCAACGCACGAAGAAAACAGCAATGAGCAAATAGATATCGCCAACGGAATTATTGAAAATCAGCCTGCCGCAAGCGAAATGGAAAACATGTACCTCAACTTTTACTTAGATGAGGAAACATTCGGCATTGAGATTTGCCATGTAATTCAAATTGTGGGCTTACAGAAAATTACAAAAATGCCAGACATGCCGCAGTACATGCTTGGCTATATCGAACTTCGGGGCGATGTAATATCAGTTGCGTCACTTCGCACACGCTTTGGTAAATCTGAAATTGAGTATACCGACAGAACCTGCATTATTATCATTAACGACGGCACTCGTGACGTTGGCATCGTTGTTGACGCTATTAAGGAAACCCTTACAATCGAGCCTGGGCAAATCTCGCCTCCGCCAACCTCCACATATGCACCGACGCCTTATATGATTGGTGTTGCAAGACTTGGTGAAGGCGAAACTTCAATTTTGATTGATGTTACCAAGCTTAATATATAATTTAGGATTAGGGGTAGGGATAATTTGAACAATTTTAGTTCAAATTGTTCCTAGAACGAATTTGTAAAAATTACTAAATTGTTGTTATTATATCTTGTAGTTGGACACATGTTAATAAGTATAATATTTTTGTTAATTGTGTAC
>JAVBKA010000165.1:0-17346 GCA_031546715.1 Oscillospiraceae bacterium
AGTGCCGATTTTAAGGCACTTTGATGGAGATATTATGCGATTAGACAAGTATTTAAAGGTTTCAAGGCTGATTAAGCGCAGAACCGTCGCCAATGAAGCCTGTGACAATGAACGTGTCACGGCTAACGGACGAGTGGTGAAGGCCTCCTATGAGGTCAAGGCTGGGGATGTTTTAGAACTGCGCTTCGGAGCTAAGACATTAAAGGTTGAGGTTCTTGCTGTCAATGAGTTTGCCCGCAAAGAGGACGCCTCGGCTATGTATAGAGAAATCCTTTAGGTTTTTTGCAAAACAAGGTTATACATGAACAAGACCACCCATATACTAAAATAAGGACAGGTTAGTCTGCTATTTTAGTTATGGGAGTGATATAGCTTGAAAAACGATCAAACATTACCGCTTAAGGATAGACTGGAATTTCCGCACCACCTAGTTATGGAGGGAAGAAGCAGGTTATCTATTGCAGGCGTTGAAGATGTGGAAAGCTTTGACGAGGAAGGCGTTATCTGCGCAACCTCAAAGGGTACGCTCATTATCAAGGGGCAAGGCTTAAGAATTGATAAGCTTGTCATCGAGGGCGGAGAGCTGAATATTGAGGGCACTATTGATTCTCTTGAATATGAGGACACGGTGACTGAAAAGGGCGGCTTTTTCTCCCGCATGCTCAGATAATGGACATTTCTATTACCGGGCAAGGCCTGGAGTTTTTGTATTCTATATTAATGGGCGTTGGATTGGGCATTGTATACGATGTAATGCGAATCTTCCGAGGGCGTATTCGCTTTTGGATTATAACTGCGATTTTAGATGTGGTTTTCTGGGCGGTTTGTTCATTTGCGGCGTTTTGGTTTGCAATGGGCATCGGCGGCGGACAACTGAGACTTTTTGCAATGGCAGGTATTGCCGTTGGTGCAGCAATACATTTTTTGTTACTAAGCCGCCCTGTTCGAGCGGTGGGATTCTTTTTGGCAGACGGTACAATAACTCTTGTTCAGATTCTGCTAGTTCCTGTCAACGCTCTTCTCAGCGTCTGGCAACGTGTTTGCAGGGGTTTTCTCAAAACTTTTTCTTACATGGATAAGCAAAACAGGATAAAAGAGCACCCAAGAGATATGAAGCTGGTGCAGTCACGAGCGGAGCGATATAGCTCCGGAGGAATTACTAATGAGATTAAAAAAATCAAGCCCAGCAATGAGAATAATAATACTGTTCGTTCTGGCATACGCCGTGGTTTCAATTCTGATGCTGCAGGTTCAAATCAATCAGAAGAAGCAAGTGGTGCAGCAAATGCAGCAGGAGCTGGTACAGAAGCAGGTGTACAACGCCGCACTCAAGGAGGCTATTTCATCTGAGCCTGATGCGGAAGCCTTAGCCCGCCTTGCCCGTGAACGTCTTGGCATGGTGGAGGCAGGGGAAATCTTGCTTGTTGACCCGTCGAAGTAAAGCTATAACAAATACTACAGCAGCCGCGGATTACAGATTCCGCACTTACATAAGAAACAGTTTTTAAACTGACAATAATTACAGGAGGCTTCCCACGCTCTATGGATAACGCTACAAGTGAAATCTTGACAGGAAAAGTCACCGGCATAACAAAATTCGGCGCATTTGTTTCATTGCCTGAAAACAGGACCGGAATGGTACACATTTCTGAAGTCGCAAATACCTACGTAAGCGACATACGAGAGCATCTCAAGGAAGGTCAAGAGGTAACAGTAAAGATTATCGGCGTTGACCCACAGGGACGCATTAATCTTTCAATTAAGAAAACTCTTGAGCCAGCCCCTGCTCCTGTTAGGCAGGAGCGTTCTCAGTCCTACAGCGGAGGAATGGGAGGTCGTAAAGCGGCTCCTCAAGGCCCGTTGACCTTTGAGGATAAGCTTAAAGCCTTTATGTCCGATTCAGAAGGCAAAATAAGTGACCTTAAACAACACACCGAGAAACGATATTCACGTCGTGGCGGAAAACACTAAAAAGCATAGTTTTGCAAACACATAGCCAAGGCGACCGCAGTGCGGTCATCTTGGCTATTAAAGTTGCATGTAACTATGTAGCATCAAAAGTTTTGATTGAGCTTTTTCAAAAGCTCATGGTTTTAAAAGGCAAAGCCTTTTATCGAGGCGCACACGCCTCGAAACCCCACCCTGAGCCGCGCGAACCAAAAAATCGTAAGAAAAAACGCAACACAGCGCAGCGGCGTTGCGCTAACATCTTGTCGTTAGTGATTTGTCAGAGATGGACGGCGGTGCAATCAGACGTCGATACAAACCGTTTTAGGGTAGTCGGCGAGTATACAAAAAACGGCGTAGCTAGTATGACTAACTACGCCGTTTGGTGAGCATGAGATTACGTTAGAAAATGCTGATAATGCACACTCACCCATACTTTCTGAAAAAATCATCTGCTTCTTTTTTATATTTCTGTTCGGCTAGCTGAACACTGCTCAAAAGCTCAAGTGATTGATGCGAATTATCATCTAAAAGTGAGTATTTGTTATCAGCCATCATGACAAGAGCATTTTGGCTGATAGACGTAAGTTCTGCAGTCATTTCTTTTATGAGCTTAAGTGCGTCATTGCGCTTTACGTCATCTGTTGTATTCGCATATTCCCAAAAGACCGAATCATAGGATGATACCAACCAGTTGTGCAGGGCAGACGACAGGGCGTAGTTACCGCCAGAGCTATATTGATAATAGCATGTTTGGTTGACGTATAACTTATACTCTACTGAACTGGTAATATCTGGAAAGACATATGTTTCCATAAATTCAGCCATTCTAGATAGTTGATACCACTCAGCGTTCACCGTTCTTTCAAGGGTCTGCTTCAGTTGGTTATTTTGTTTGGATAAAACAACGCAGTTCACAGCTAATAACACCACAACAGTGACGATAATCAGAGAGGTAAGTATCGTTAGAGATTTTTTCATTTTTGTTCATCCTTTCACCTACTGCTATAAATTGCACAAATCCGCTACAATCCTAATTATATCAAAGCAATATCCCTTTTCTACAGCAAAAACAATACGTGCGCAGTAATACACCCCCCATTTCAGCGCACACGCCAAAAATCAATCAGAGGCTGTAGCACGATGACTAACATCTTAGCTACAGCCTCTATTATACGTCCTACTCTACGGTAAACATCCAATTTACTCCAAACTTATCCTGCAAAGAGCCGTGGAGCTTGGCAAAAAACTCAGGGTTTAACTCCATGTAGACAGTGCCGTCGGTTTTCAGAGTTTCCCAAGCGTTTCTTGCAAAGGCTTCGTCCTTTGTGGTAATGGATACATACATATTATCGGAGGCGGTAATTTCATCGTTGGTGTCTGCGCACATGATGTCTGCTCCGTCAATGACAAGTTTGGAATGCAAGACAAGGTTCATGTCAGCTTCAGCAATAGGAAAGTCGGGATTTGGGGGCATGTCCTTGTACTTTTGAATAGTTTCAGCCTTGATGTTAAATGCCTTTTCGTATAGACGGATTGCTTCCTCGCAGGTTCGATTGAACAACAAATAATGACCGACCATTTTTGCACCTCTTTAGTAATTTTAGTTATTTGCCAACACAAAAATTCTTAAATATTCTTTCCAAAACGTCTTGGGTAATATACCGACCTGTCAGCTCCTTTAGAGCCGTCAGTGCTAACTCTAGCTCGGACAAAACGGCGTCGGGCGTGACGCCTGACAGTAATGCATCATGGGCAATGGTTACAGCGTCATAAGCACGGGTAATAGCGTCAAACTGCCGGGCGTTAGATAAGGCAGTGCCGCAGGTTAAGCTTTGGGTATCAAAAATTCTGCGAAGCAGACTTTCAAAAGAAGATATCCCTTCGCCATTTTTTGCAGACATTCGGCAAATATGTGTAAAGGCAGCTTCTAATATGTCGTTTTCAATTTGCTGAGGCAGGTCTGATTTATTTATAACAACAATTACAGGTCTGCCTGTTGCGATATCCAGAATTTCACGGTCGTTACTATCTAATTTTTGCGAGCCGTCAAGGACAACAATCAGCAGTGCCGCCTGTCTTGCCGCCTCCCGTGAACGTTCAACGCCCATCCGTTCTATATCGTCATCTGTATCTCTAATGCCGGCGCAGTCGATAAGCCTAAGTAAAAAGCTGCCGAGAGTAATCCGCTCTTCTATTGTATCTCTAGTAGTGCCGGGGGTTGCGGTTACGATGGCTCTGTCATAGCCTGCAAGGGCGTTCATTAGGGAGGACTTGCCAGCGTTGGGCTTTCCTAGGATTGCACAGCGTATGCCGTCCTTGATGACCTTGCCGCGCTCGTAGGTGTCTAGCAGGTCTTTCATAACTGGACGGATTCGCTGCAAGTCCTCAACCATTGAGGCGACCTGTTTTTCCGGTATATCTTCCTCAGGGTAGTCAATTACGGCGTGAAAATGCGCAAGCATGTCCGCAATGGTGTTGTACATAAGGTCAAAACGTTTTCCGATTGCGCCAGTAAGTTGGGCGGCGGCGTTTTTTGCCGCTTCTGTTGACTCTGCCTGAATTAAGTCAAGCACCGCTTCGGATTGACTGAGGTCTAACCGTCCGTGAAGGAAGGCTCGTTGAGTAAACTCGCCTGGCTTGGCGGGACGAGTGCCGCTGTTCCACAAGACCTCTAAAACTGCGTTCAGCACCGCTAATGCGCCGTGACATTGTAATTCCACAATGTCCTCGCCTGTGTATGAATAGGGTGCTGTCATCTTTACAGCAAGAGCGATGTCCAGCAGAACGCCGTTTAAGCGAATCTCGCCATAGACCATCCGTCTGGTCTTTTGTGCGGACATAGGTTTGCCGTTAGTGGGAAAAAAGACCCTGTCGGCGGCGCGGACGGCATTTGACCCGCTTATTCTGATAATGCCAACTGCACCCGAGACGGGTGCAGTTGCGAGAGCGCATATTGTATCTAGCATGTCATTTCCTTTTGGGGCTTCCGTTAGACTAAGGATGTATTAAACGGAATGGATTCGCCCCTGTCAATCATTTCACAGGCTCGTCGGATTCTGGCTGCGGCATCAGCGTTACAGTAGACGCCAAGGTTTTCGCCGTCTAAGAATAGCTGATACTGACGGTCATTTATATAATATAAATCCAACGTGCGTTTTATGCCTGTTCTGCTAGTAATTGTAACACTATAATCCTTTGTAGTAAAGTTATTTTCTGTATTTCCTCCATAAATTGATACAGACAGGGCAATTTGGTAGAGCCGCTTGGCATTATCCTCGGACATTTCCTTGCCGTCAAGAGTTGCGAGGGTGGTGTCCGTAGAAACGTCAAGAAGTTGAGTGCGAGTGATGTCGCCGTAGGTGTATTCAACCTTTGATACGTTTTTAATGTCAATAAGCCATACAAGTGACGAGCGCATGTAGTAGACATCAGGTTCAAGAACGGTGGAATAGTCTCCTGTAGTGTCAAGCATAACGTAACGTGAGCCTTCGACCATGAGGTAACGTCCGCTCTTGTCCTCGTTTTGCCCGCCTACGAGAATTGTTTTGCTCCAACCATTTTCATCGCCGAGCTTTAGGATATACGGCTTGTCTAAGCCATACTTAGCAAGGTCTTGGTCGGCAGTGCCGACGATTTCTGACGGTGCCCAGCCGAATACTTTTTCAGCTATGTTTTTCTGAACCACTGAGTCGTTACATTCGGCGTTAAAGGGCTTGGTCATGTAAAAGCTGTTGTAAACCATAAATTCTGTCTTTGAAGCCATTTCGTCGGCGGTATACTTGCCTATTTCATAGATAACAGTATCTTCCTTGGACAAAGTCATGGAATTTACCTTCTCAGGGAAGGTATACGCCGCCTGAGTGTTGGGGTTAATGTCTTCATACTCTGGCATTAGAGTTAAATCAAGGTAATCGGTAGCGGGTCTTGAGATATTTACACCGTTGCCAAGGCTGATTAAATATACATCACTGGAGTTAGACAATGCGGCGTAGTAGCCGGAGTCTGTTACGTTCTTTTTGCCGATGACAAAGTCCAGAGAGCTTCCGTCCACACGGTTCAGGCGAACCTTGACAGTGGGCGCGGAAATTCCAAACTCGCCCAGACGCTCATTTGTTGCACCTGCTTCAACAAGCTCCGTGGTGGCCAGAGATACGGCTTGAAGGAAGGTGGTTGTGAGCTTTTGACCGTCGTAGCCAAGAACGTCGTTGACTGACTTGACCTTATAGCCTGTGACATCTGATGCGATGGTGAAAACTTCTCCGTCTGCATAGGTTAGCTCAATAGAGCTAACATTCGCCGCAGTCTCATCAGTAATGGGCTTTGTTTCAACTGTCGAGGGCGACGGGGACGGTTCTGTGGTCTCATTGGGTTGGGGCAGAAGGGTTAAAGCCAATATTCCGCCCACAACAACAAGCAGTACCACAGCACCTATAATTAAGTAACGGATATTTTTGCTCATAAATGACGCCTCTTACGCCAGACTAAAAAGCCTGTAACAAATATACATAGCGGAACTATTGCTGCAAGGCCCCAAATAACGATAATTCTTGGAACTCCGATAAGGTTAAGGGGCTGATTAATAAAGGTTTTTGCGGCAATGTCAACTGTTGGGCTTGATGGCTTGATGGCTGCAACAATTGCAGTTACAAATGAACGGTTTAGATAGGAATCTACTAAGAATTCGTTTGCAAGAATGTTTTTGCTCATAAGAATAACTCTGGAAGTTTTGCCGCTGGCGTTGTCTACCTGATAATATTTTTCGCTGATTACGGCAACGTTGAATGGGCCAGTTACGTCGCCCTCCTGCTTCTCAAAGTTAAGGTTTTCAGCGGCCAAGTCCTTGGAGTAAGAGGAGTCAGAGCTTTTTAGCAGTGCAGTAACCAAATAGCCGCTGCGATCCTCGAAGAGCATTTTGATTGGATTGACGGCAGGTGCAACCAAGAACTTATTGGAAGCGTCGATTGTAGAATTAATATCGTGAGTGCCCATTTCAGGAACTATCAAGTAAGGGTATGTTATTGCCATTTTGGAGTCAACAACTACTGCGTTTTCGACCTCCATGCCAAACTCTTTAAGTAGGAGAGCTAGATTTCCCGTAGGCGGTTCGTTGTGCAGAACCATCCAATTTCCGCCGCGCTTAAGGAATGCTGTGATTCTCTCCACCTCAATGGCAGTTAAGTCGTTTTGAGGGGCGACGGTGACTAGTAATTCTGTATTTTCAGGGATTTCTTCAAGGCTTAGGTTGCGACTTAAAGCCTCGAAGCTGTTGTTAGACAGGATTTCGTCAAAAGTCGTCATGTCGGAGTAAACCTCGCCGTGACCATCTGTAAACACAACGGAGGGAATAACCTCGCTGGTAACATAGAGGATTGCGCTGACAAATTGCTTGTCTACCACAAGACCTGTGGGAGCGGTTTGACCTGTGTAATAGTCAACATCGCCCTGCTCGGTTAGTGAATCAACGGATACACGCTTGTTTCTTCTGGCGGAGGAAACAACGATATCGCCTCCGTTAAGGGTTTCAAGGTGATATTCGTCCTTGATATTTGGGTTGAGGTTTGGGTCAAGGTAACGCACCTTGACTTTGTTGCCTGAATAGGTGGCGTACTTAGAAAGTGTTTCCGTTAGAATTAAGTCTGTTTGGTCCTCTCGGGACATAACGGTGAAGGTGACATCCTCGGGTAAATCCTGCAATACATCGATTGCTTTTGGGTCAACCTCGTACATGCCTTCCTTTGATAAATCCAGAGAAAGCGAGAAGCGTTCGGATAAGAGACTAAACAATACATTGACAAGAATTACGCCTATGATTACTAAAATAGTTGAAGTAAGGGCAATTCCGCCCATTTTTACTCTTTGATTCATTATTCAGTTCCCCTTTATGACCAACGCTTCTTTTCCAGCACGCGCAGGGAAAGAAACAGGAATAAGAAAGCACCTGTGACAAAAAACATTATGTCGGCTATGTCCAGCAGACCGCTAGTGATTTTTCCGTAACGGTTGAAAATCGAAATAAATTGGAGTGCCCTAAGCATAAAGGAAGGAAGTGCGCCTGCCAGTGATGTTGTCGCCATATCAAGCAAGAACATTGCAACAAATGTACCCAAGGTGCCAAGGGCGGCAATGAGCTGATTTTCTGTTAGAGATGAGATGAAGATACCGACAGCAATGTAAAAACCTGCAACACAGAACATTGAGAAGTAGTTGCCTAAAATTTCAGCGGAGTTAGGTGTGCCATAAATATTAATTGTTAAAACCCATAACAATGTAAGCACCATAACAAAGCCGAAAACGCTGATTGCGGCAAGAAATTTGCCGATAACAATGTCAAACAGCTTAACAGGAGAGGTGAGAAGCAGTTGGTCAGTTTTTAGCTTAAATTCCTCGGAAAAGGAGCGCATTGTCAAAATCGGGGTTGTGAACATAAGGACAACCAGCATAAAGCTGAAAACCCCCGCAAGTGAGGAAATGCCGCTGAGAACGCTTTGCATAACAAACATCAGATTCATAACAAAGATGAATGCGCCGACATAGACGTAACCTAAGAGCGAATTAAAGAAGGAACGAAAATCTCGCTTAAAAATTGCGACCATTCTTACTTGCCGCCTTTCTTACGGTCACTTGAGTGACTATGGCTGTGTGCAGCCGCATTGTCCTCAGTGAGCTTAATAAATATCTCTTCAAGAGATGCATTGTTGGGTTTTAGCATTAAAATCGGGAAATTTGCCGACGCAAGAGACGTAAACAGCGGCTTGCGGATATCAATGCCTGGTAAAGACTCAATTAAAAAGTCGTTTGAGCCAGATTCCAGCTCGCCAACAGCCTCCACGGACTTAACGCCGTCACGGCTTTTGAGCAGGGAGAAAACACTGTCCTTCGGTCCTGCGATGCGGACAAGAAGCTGACGCTCCGAGGTGACGAGGGTTGAGAGGTTTTCAGGCTTGTCATCTGCAACGATGACGCCGTTTGAGATAACCAGCACACGCTCGCAGACTGCGGAGACCTCAGGTAATATATGAGTAGACAAAATAACGGTTCTTGACTTGCCTAAGTCCTTGATAACGTTGCGGATTTCTACTATTTGGCGGGGGTCCAGACCTACCGTAGGCTCGTCCAAAATAAGAACGTCAGGGTCTCCTATGAGAGCCTGAGCAAGACCCACACGCTGCTTGTAACCCTTTGAAAGGTTTTTAATAAGGCGACCTGAAACGGATTCGATGTCAAGCATCCCCATGATGTCCATAATGTGGTTACGTCTGGACTTGGACTTGACTTCCTTAAGGTCGTACACAAAATCGAGATACTCATAGGCGGTCATATCCATGTAAAGCGGGGGCTGTTCAGGTAAATAGCCGATATGACGCTTAGCCTCCCTAGGGTCGGTAAGTACGTCAATTCCTGCGATTTTCGCAGTGCCGCGCTGAGCGGAAATGTAGCCTGTAATTATGTTCATTGTGGTTGTTTTGCCTGCGCCGTTTGGTCCGAGAAAGCCGACAATTTCGCCTTCGTTGATTTTAAAGCTAATGTCGTTAATTCCTCGATTCTGACCATATGTCTTAGTAAGGTTGGTTACCTCAATCATTTGCGGACTCCCTTTCAAAACAATAGAGTTGCGATAATAGCGGTGAAGCCTGCGTATATGGGGGCACTGGTCTATAGACAAGCTGCCAAGGTATAATATATCACCTGATTATGAACATTGTGTGAAGATTTACGCAAAACTTGCTACCGCTTGGACTGCGGCATCTAGGATAGACTGACCGCTTTGCAGCTTGATGGACACATATGGGATATCCCCCATGGAAAATAGTATGCGCCCTTTGTACTCGGGCTTTGCGCATATGAGAGACACCTTTGCAAAGTCTGGGTTTGGAAGTTTGAAGTTAAGCCGTCCACCCTTTTGGGATATATCTGTAATGCCTATTTTGCCTGCTTCGTAACGAAGCCTTGCAATGCGGATTAGCGTGTTCACGCTTTCTGGAAGCTCGCCGAAGCGGTCAATTAGCTCGTCTCGCATGTCCTCTGCGTCTGATTCTACCATAATGGCGGCTATGCGGCGGTAAAAGTCCATGCGAATACCTGCGTGGGCGATGTATTTTTGGTCAATTCCGGCGGTGACAGGTAAGTCGGCGGTACATTCCACCACGGTGTCTGGTGCGCCGCCCTTTTCCTCGATAACCGCTTCTTCAAGCAGTTTTAGATACATGTCGTAGCCCACGCTCATTAGGTGACCGCTTTGTTCTGCGCCTAAAACATTTCCCGCGCCTCTGATTTCAAGGTCACGCATGGCGATTTTAAAGCCTGAGCCGAACTCCGCAAACTCACGAATGGCGGACAGGCGGCGGGTTGCAACCTCTGTGAGGATTTTTCCCCGCCTAAAGGTGAGAAACGCATATGCGTGACGGCTGGAACGACCCACTCTGCCACGTATTTGGTGAAGTTGTGCAAGACCTAGGCGGTCAGCGTCCTCGATAATAAGTGTGTTGGCGTTGGGTATGTCAATACCTGTTTCGATGATGGTGGTGCATACTAAAACCTGCACCTCGTTTTCCGACACAGAGCGCATAACCTCCGCCAGCTCGTCCTCATTCATTTTACCGTGGGCAACGGCGACGCTTACGCCGTCCACCAAGCTTTGGATTTTAGAGGCTGTGCGTTCAATGGTTTCAACGCGATTGTGAAGAAAAAACACCTGACCGCCGCGGCTGACTTCGCGGCGTACTGCATCCGCCAAAACGCTCCAATCATGCTCAAGCACAAAGGTCTGGACAGGATAGCGGTCTCGTGGGGCTTCCTCGATGGTGGAAAGGTCACGAATGCCCGACATTGCCATGTTCAGGGTGCGGGGGATTGGAGTTGCCGTCAGGGTTAATACGTCCACCTGACGGGACATTTCCTTTAACCGCTCCTTGTGGGTAACGCCGAAACGCTGCTCCTCGTCAATAATAAGCAAGCCGAGGTTTTTAAAGCGCACATCCTTTTGAATCAGCCGATGTGTGCCGATAACAAGGTCTACCTGACCTAAATGTATTTTCTTAATGCTGTCCTTAATCTGCGCAGCGGAACGAAACCTTGACAGTACCTCAATTCTCACTGGGTAGCCGGCAAAACGTCTGGTTGCGGTTAAAAAGTGTTGCTGAGCAAGGACGGTGGTGGGTACTAAAATCGCCGACTGCTTGCCGCCGAGAATGCACTTCATAACGGCCCGCAAGGCGACCTCGGTTTTGCCGAAGCCTACGTCTCCGCAGAGAAGTCTGTCCATGGGGTAGTCACTTTGCATGTCCTGCTTTATTTCGGCGATACAGCGCAATTGGTCGTCAGTTTCCTGATACTCAAACTTTTCTTCAAAGCTCATTTGCCAGTCAGAGTCCTCGGGGAACGAGAAGCCTGTAAGCCGTTTTCTGGAGGCGTACAGCTCAATAAGCCCCTTGGCAAGCTCCTTTGCGGCTGCTTTGGCTCGGCTTTTTGCCTTATTCCAGTCCGTTCCGCCAAGCTTACTCAGTTTAGGACCGCCCTTGCCGTCCTCACTTTCGGCATGTGCGCCGATGTACTTGCTGACGAGGTTTAGCTGTGTTACAGAGACAAACAGCACGTCAGTTCCTGAGTAACAAAGCTTAATGTAGTCCTTTGTAACGCCGTCAACCTGCATGGGCGTAATTCCTGCGAAGCGACCGATACCGTGATGCTCGTGGACGACTAAGTCCCCAGGGGTTAGGTCGGTGTAGGAGGAAATGCGCTTGCGGTTAGAGGTTTTAACAGAGGAGTGGAATTTTTTTCGGACACGCTCGGGGCTTGCCTGACCCTCGGTAAGAATCGCAAGTCCGATAGAAGGGTATTCCATACCAGCGGACAGCGCACCAACGGCAATTGCAATCTCTCCCGCCTTTGGAAGCTCGGACAGCAGGCTGTCTAAGGAACAGCTGACGCCGCGCTCACGGAGAATTTCGTCTAAATGCTTAGTCCTGCGTTCGTCTGGGGTGAGGACAATGACGGAGTGAGAGATTTTTTTGTAGTGGGCTATGTCACTTAAGGCAGTCTCAAGGCTTGCGCCGTAGGAGGGGAGCTGCTTCGCCATGATATTTTGCAGAGAGTGGGGGCGCACAGGGTACTGTGAGGGCAAGAAGCTGTCCGCCCAAATGAGGTCGTGAGCCTCCAAGCTAGACCATAGACCCACATCGTCCTCCCCTAAAATCGCAGTTTTAGAGGTGAGAATATTCTGCTCAAGCAAGGTTTCGATGTCCTGCTCACGCTGCCAAAGAGTGTTTTTTACCCGTTCGCTCAGTCGTGTTGTTTCAGACAGAATTATTATCGCCCTACGGGGGATATAATCGAGGGCGGTGTACATTTCGGGGCTGATAAGAGCCATGTATTTGTCAATGGCGGATAGGTAACCTGTATCCCTTAATTTGGCGGCGTCGTCTTCGTTGGGGATGGCGGCGATTAGACCTTCCAGACCGTCGGGGGCAGTGTGGGCAAGGGTTTCGGAGCATGGGTAGACGTGGGCAACGGTGAGCCGTTGACCTCTGCGCTGTGTTGAAGGGTCGATTGTGGAAATAGTGTCGATTTCGTCTCCGAAGAACTCAATTCGTATGGGTTCTTGGTTGCCGGGGGCGAAAAAGTCAATAATTCCGCCTCTGCGGGCAAATTGTCCCACGCCCTCCACAACGTCACAGCGTTTGTAACCTGATTTCACAAAGCCTTCTATGAGACTTTCGGGAGCTATTTCCATGCCCTCCTTGAGGGTAATTTCTTGCGCCTTCAGTATCTCGGGGGGGAGCGTCCGTTGCATAAATGCGTCAATCGCACCGATTACGAAGGGGGCAGTGCCAGAGAGCATACGGTGCAGCACAGGGATACGAGCCTGCTCCCACTCGCGGGAAACAGTTTCAGAGGGATAGAAGCTAAAGTCACGCTCACGGAAATAGAGCGCGTCCTCACGGGATAACACAGATACGTCTGAGCAGAGCTTTGTAGCCTCCTGCTCATCAGGGCAGAGCATGACAACAGGGCGACCTGTGGCATGGTGCAGAGCCGCCGCCAAATGTGCCTTGTGAACAGCAGAAAGCCCGCCGACCGCAACGGGGCACCCCCCGTCACGCAGCCTTTTTAGTATCTCCTCAACCTCTGGAAGCTTAGTTAATGCGTCGCAAAGTGATGTCATTCATTCTTTCCTACCTAACGGGGAGAAATATTATATAGATTCATAGCATTGTCCATGCCCTTGGTAAGTACTGCTTCAACTGCGTCAGCGGCTTTAAGACACGCTTCGTCAATAAGCTTTTTTTCGCTTTGGGAAAACTGAGAAAGCACCCAGTCCGCCAAGTCCATCTCTGGGTGGGGTTTTGAGCCGACACCGATTTTAACCCGCGGGAATTGGTCTGATTGTAGCTGATAAACGATGTCCTTTATCCCGTTGTGCCCGCCGTCGGTTCCGTTTTTGCGCAGACGAAGCTTGCCCACAGGCAGTGCTATATCGTCATACACTACCAAAATCCGCTCAACAGGAATTTTGTAAAAGGATGCCGCCTCGCGGACGGCACGTCCTGAGAGGTTCATAAAGGTTTGAGGCTTTAGAAGTAAAATGCCGTCACCATCGCCGTAAAGGGATTGAAATTTCAGCTTTTTTAAGGGGATTTTCTTCTGGCTTGAAAGTATATCTGCCACCAGAAAGCCTACGTTGTGGCGCGTGTTATCATATTTATCTCCGGGGTTTCCAAGACCGACTATTAACCAATCCATGCAGTTCTCCGTACGATTTATTTGTTTATGCGGCGCAGCCGCCAATTGAGCTTGTTGGTTTGACGCTCTCTTGCAATGGCAAGGGAGTTTTCAGGCACGTCCTCTGTAATGGTCGAGCCTGCGGCGGTGTATGCGTTTGCGCCGACGGTCACGGGAGCGACAAGGTTTGTGTTGCAGCCGATAAATGCACCGTCCTTGACGGTGGTACGGTGCTTGCCTGCACCGTCATAATTAACGGTAACCGTGCCGCAACCGAAGTTGACGCGCCCGCCCACATCGGCATCGCCTACATATGTTAAGTGTGACACACTTGTTTTGTCGCCGATGGTCGAATTTTTTATTTCGACAAAATCTCCTAGTTTAACATGATTTCCGATTCTGCTGCCTGGGCGGAGATACGCAAAGGGACCGATGCTACAGCCGTTTCCAATTGTAACATCCTCTCTGATAACAGTGTTTGGGTACACAATCGTTCCCGCGCCGATTACCGTGCTCGGGTGAATGTGAACGCTGTCAATGTCCACTATGTCCACCCCTTGGGCGATAAAGCCAAGGTTTACATAACGGCGGGCGGCGGCACGAAAGCTACATAAGGCTTCGGCAGAATCAATGTTATAGGTTTTGCCGTCAAGCTCTGCAACGGGAGTGCTGCCGCTATTAACCGCCCAGTCCTTAACAGGCTTAAAAAGAACCTCTGTTTTCCAAAAATCCAGCATAAATACCTCTTTATTATAAAATTGACATGTTCGGGATTGATTTACCGCAATTGCCGCAAGGGGAACCACCCCACCAACTGCGGTTGGCACCCATCCACAGAGGGGAGTAAGGTGTGCGAGGTTAATCAATTCCCCTCTGTGGAGGCGTGGCGCGCAGCGACGGGGTGGTCGGGTTTGACGGCACTATTGAAACGGGAATAGGTTGCCGAACAAGTCTAATACCACTACTTATCGTCCTTATTCTTGGGTTTACTATGACCGCTTGCGGCGCTTTTGGGAGTCTCTTCCCCACTGTCAGCACTGCCGACACCTCTGGGCGGCGCGACAAATTTTGGCTTCCTTCTCCTATGATAATCAAGGTACACGCCAAGAACAAACATTGCCACCACCAAAACGATTAATATAACAATCGTGGGAACAGGTACTTTGGAGCTGTCTGTGGACAGGTTAATATCAATCTGTGCGCTTGGCTTTGCCGTGGGCTTAATGTCGGGGGTTGGGGAAACGGCTTCCTTTGTGGAGGTTTCGTCTCCTGTAAAGGGGTTGATGTACACCTCATAGATTTCAAAATTGTCCCAGTGCCATTGCCAAACGGCTCTCAGCGCATCCTTGACCTCGTGCCCTCGCTCTAAGTGGTCTAGCTTAGCGTTGATTACCTCTAAGAACCTAAAAAACGTGTCCTTGTCAATGGTTTTAGCAAGAGGCCCAAGGATAATAGTGGAAGGGTAGAGGTGCATCAGAGAATGAGTAGTGCGCTCGTACTCGGACATGGATTCCCAATCGATGTCGTTATTCTCGGCATTGTCATAAACAGCCTCATATGCCGAACCGCTGTAAATATCTATTAGCTCTGTATATGTTATGGCAGTTTCCATAAAAGATGTAGCCCTGAGAAAGTCATCGGCAACGGAAACTAAGGCATAAACAGTTGACTGTATGCCAAAAATAGCTATTAACAGGGCGCAAAGAGCCAGTCTTCGATAATTCATGTTAAGCCACCATTTCTTCGACGGCAAGGTAAAGATTTTAGTGATTACTGTAGCGCACTGCGAGCGTCCTTAAAGTCGCGGATTACGCCGTTTCTGTCATAGGAAAAGGATTTAAACCAATCTTCTAATCGGGAAATGCTTGATTGCTCCCCTAAGAAAGCAGCCATGGGCAGCCCTGTGCGCTTGTCTCCGTGAGACAGCTTGGAGGGTGAAAAAAATGAGCCGTAGCCGCTTTTCAAGGTGAGCTGGACAGGCACTTGAGGTACATCCATCCATACTATGTGATAATTCGGGTATCGCTCCAAGGTTGCGGTAATTTGCTCCAAAAGCCGTGCAAGTGCCTTGCCGGTGAGGGTTACGTCGGATTTTGTCAGCAAATCAAGGGCGGAAAGGCTACAGCTTCTGGTTTTGCGAATTTCGTCTAAAAGTCCCTTGGGAAGAATTTCGACCCATGTGTTTTTTTGCACATGCTCTTTAAAATGCTCGTTGCGCCACCTGATAAGCGAGGTGCGGTTGGAGGTGTCCTGAATGCCTTGAAGCGTCAGCACTTCGGCGACATCTGGCTCAGGCAGTAAAATAGCCGACAGCATGTTTTTAGTGGTATAATACGCGCCCTTAATGCCTTCAAGCTCCATCAGCTTTTGAGCGTATGTTTGAATGTTGCTCATACTATACAGCACATGGGTGGAGTTTTGAACCATGTGCTTAAAAATATTTGTAAAAGCAGAGGTGTCAAGCATACCACGGTAAAGGTGGGTTGAAATGCTCTCGCCTGATTTAAAGGTCGTCGCGGCCGCATAACCGTTTGCAACCAGTAGCATATTCATCTGAATATTATCGTAAACATAGATATTACATGCGCCAGAATGGTACAGCGGCAGGGTAGACCACTTGAGCAACACCTCGGAGACGCCCTTGGCAGGCAGTAAAATGTTGATGGGATGCCCTCTCTGCATCAGTGACACCAAGGAGTTCTGCCAGAGGACTGAAAACTCGGAATCCTCGGTAATCCAGTCGTAGCTGTCCCCAGGCATGATGTACATTTCAATGTTTGCTGGCATTGCCTGAGAAGAGTGTAGAAAATTTATGGCCGCCTGTCTCCGTCCTTTTGCGCCTTGAAACAGCTCGTGTTCCGCAGGCTGTCCCTTCTGCACCCTAGTCCACAGGTTTACAGGTCCAGTATCGCTGGGGGTTGGGGTCATTAACAGCTTTGACATTGTTCTGACAACGTCCGCAGCTTCAAGCCCTCCAAGCTCAGTGGAGGGAGAATCGGCTTTCGGTGCGGCTTGAGTATAACTTCCCACCTTGCGTATGCCGTCTGAACGCAACCATGTGGATATGGACTCGGAGGTGTCTTCATATGTATTGAGCTTGCGCCCGATAGTCTGGGATAATAACTCACGGTCAAGGGGAAGCATGGTCACACCTGCTAAAAATGCACCAATTTCGTCTGGCAACTTGGACTTTTTTGAGGGCGAACGTTCGCCGGAACGCCACCGTGATACTAAGGAAGGGTCAACTCCCATGCCTCTGGCTAGGTCAATGCTGCTAATTCGGTATACCTGTAGTAATGTGTTTAGTTTGTCTGAAAAGCGCAGAATAATCATCTCCAGTATTCTTAACTGTCGTTCTGTAAGGTCTATCTTTAAAAGCTATTTAATCAGTTGACATAACTATAAGGTGTTTTCTGCTAATTGTCAAGTTTGTTGACAAGAAAGTTCGATTTTATGGAGGAGATAAAATTAACCTCTTAAATGCTTGACATATTATGAAAAGGAGCGCATACTTTTCATAATACTACTGTAAGGAGTGATAACTTGTCTGCATCAACAGTAAAATGTCTGTCCTGCGGCGCAAATATCGGTTTTGACATAAAAACACAGTCGTTTTTTTGTAACAATTGGCATACTTGCAAAACAATTGAGCAGATTGAATCGGCCAATACAAAGGAA
>JAVBKA010000212.1:0-10487 GCA_031546715.1 Oscillospiraceae bacterium
GACAGTCATTCAGGAACAATTGCGGTTGTAGTATTTTTGCTTGCGTTCGCAGGGCTTACAAAGGCGGCGCAAATGCCGTTTTCCTCGTGGCTTCTGGGTGCGATGGTTGCGCCTACTCCGTCGTCTGCACTGCTCCACTCCTCAACGATGGTTAAAGCGGGAGTGTACTTGATTATCCGTCTTTCTCCGCTGCTTGGTGAAACAACAGTCGGCAGAGTTGTTACCCTAGTGGGCGCGTTTACATTCTTGGCGACTGCCTTACTGGCAATCTCTCAGCGTGACGCAAAGAAAATTCTCGCTTACTCCACAATATCCAATCTTGGACTTATTGTTATGTGCGCCGCTATCGGCACAGCCGAATCACTTTGGACTGCCATAATGATGATAATATTTCATGCAGTCGCTAAAAGCCTGCTTTTCTTGGCTGTTGGCTCAACCGACCATCAAATTGGCTCAAGGGACACCGAGGAAATGGACGGTCTGCTTCGATTGTCGCCAATGCTGTCGTTCTTTATTATTATAGGTATTTTAGGTATGTTCCTTGCACCTTTTGGAATGGTTATTGCAAAATGGGCGGCAATGAAGGCGGTTATTGACACTCAGAACGTACTGCTTGTAATGACCCTTGCCTTTGGCAGCTCCGTAACGCTGTTTTTCTGGACAAAATGGCTCGGAAAAATCATCGCAAACCGCCGTCAGTCAAATCCGGGGTATACGCCGCTTTATGCGTTAGAAAAAATACCGCTGATTGCCCTGTCCGGCCTTACAATTCTGACATGTATGCTGTTTTCGGTAATATCGCAGACAACAATTGTACCGTTTTTGAGCGAAATGCTTCAAGTAAGCGCAGAATCTCCGATTAATAATCAGGATTCGGACATTATGCTGGGAATGATGATTATGTTATTTATTCTCCCTATCGGCGTAACTGCGTTGGTTAGAAAAAGAAAAACTACAAAAACAACGGTATATATGGCTGGCGAAAACACAGGCGACAACAAAACCTATCATGGTAGCATGGGACAAACTCAAAGCATCGAACTACGGAACTGGTATATGGAAAACTTGTTTGGTGAAGGTAAGCTGCTTTCAAAATGTCAATGGATTTCGGGAATCGGTATTTTACTCGGATTATTTATTGTGGCAGGGGGTATGATTATATGATAATCGCACTAAAAGCAATTGCGATAATTGTTCTTGCCCCGCTTCTCGGCGGACTACTAATGGGCTTTGACAGACAACTCTCAGCGCGTATGCAACGCCGTAAAGGGCCTCCACTGCTTCAGCCGTTTTACGACGTAGGTAAGCTTTTTCAAAAGCAGTCCTCAGTAGTTGACAGCACCACTTCAATATATGTCATGCTTTCACTGATATTTATGGTTGTGGCAGTGGTTATTTTTTTCCTTGGGCTGGATTTGCTATTAGTTATTTTTGCTATGATGCTTTCAGCGGTCTTTTTAGTGCTTGCGGGCTACTCAGGTAACTCGCCCTATGCAGTTGTGGGAGCGCAACGCGAGCTATTGCAGGTTATGGCATATGAGCCAATGGTTATTCTTGCCGCAATCGCGTTATACTATCTTGACGGCGACTTCCGCACCGATAGCTGCCTTAGTAACCCATTTCCTGCTGTAATGTATCTGCCACTGGTGCTTATTGGATTTGTATTTATTTCCACCTTTAAGCTTCGCAAATCACCCTTTGATTTGTCCACCTCTCACCATGGTCATCAAGAGCTAGTTAAGGGTCTGACAACAGAAATGAGCGGCTCTACTCTTGCCCTCATGGAGCTGATGCACTGGTATGAGACAATTCTAGTACTGGGCTTTGTGTTCATTTTCTTTGCGTATGACAATCCGCTTAGCTGGGTGCTTGGTGTCGTCGGATGTCTTGTCGTATATTTGCTGGAGATTTTTATAGACAATACTGTTGCCCGTGTGAAATGGGAAATGGCACTTAAATCAGCTTGGATAGTTACAATTGTCACCGTTGGTGTAAACATGGCAGTCCTTACGTTATTTTATAAGCAATAGGCGAGGAAGAATAGATGAGTTATTTAAAAAAATCTCCTTGGATTCTCCACTATGACGGCTCGAGCTGTAACGGCTGCGACATTGAAGTGTTAGCATGCCTCACGCCGTTATATGATGTAGAACGCTTCGGAGTAATCAATACAGGAAATCCTAAGCACGCTGATATTTTCCTTATAACCGGCGGGATTAATGAGCAGAACATTCAAGTTGTTAAGCAGCTATACGAGCAAATGCCTAAACCTAATGCAGTGGTTGCCGTTGGAATATGTGCTTGCACGGGTGGTATTTTCGCTGAATGCTATAATATTAAAGGCGGCGTTGACGAGGTAATTCCGGTGGATATATATGTTCCTGGTTGTGCCGCACGTCCTGAAAACATTATTTCAGGAGTTGTACAGGCGTTAGATGTGCTAGAATCCCGTCATGCACAAGCAAAGAAAGGAAAGCAAAATGTTTGAGATTGAAACAGGTTCGCCTGAGTATTTGCATGAGTCAGTGCGCAGCCTTCGAGATAAAAAGTACCGTTTGGTGCAAATTCATTGTACACAGTGCAAGGTAGGCGAGAACGACGGCAATGAGCTTACCTATACCTTTGATAAAAACCTTGAGATGCGTCAGCTTAGAGTACTGATTCCGCAGGAATATGTAGCTGACAGCATTAGTAATCTTTATAATTACGCTTTTATATACGAAAACGAAATTAAAGATTTGTTTGGCGTAAAATTCCGCAATCTATCCATTGATTTTGGCGGACATTTTTACAAAACATCCATCAGCACACCTATGAAAAAAGACACAGGGGAGGGCAAGGTCAATGGCAAATAGAACCGTTATACCTTTTGGTCCACAGCATCCAGTTCTGCCTGAGCCAATTCATCTTGACCTTGTGCTTGAAGACGAAATAGTTGTTGAAGCGATACCGTCTATCGGTTTTATCCATAGAGGACTTGAAAAACTGGTAGAAAAGAAGGATTTCCAAGAGTATGTATATGTTGCAGAGCGCATTTGCGGTATTTGCAGCTTTATGCATGGCATGGGCTACAGCATGGCAGTTGAAAACATCATGAAGCTAGTTGTTCCTGAACGAGCCGAGTATCTGCGTGTAATATGGGCGGAGCTTTCCCGTATCCATAGCCATTTGCTGTGGCTTGGTTTACTTGCCGACGGCTTTGGATATGAGAATTTATTTATGCAAGCGTGGCGACTGAGAGAAACCGTTCTTGATATTTTTGACATGACCACCGGCGGAAGAGTTATCTTCTCGGTATGCAAAATTGGCGGCGTTCGCAAGGATATGGACAAGGAAATGCTTACAGTGGTGTCCGATAAGCTGTATGGTTTGGAACGTGAAGCTCGTGCCTTAGCTGAGCCGTTTTTAAAGGATTATTCGGTTTTGCATAGATTACAGGGCGTTGGCGTGTTATCCTATGATGATGCGTTTGACTTAGGCGCAGTTGGTCCAATGGCAAAAGCATCAGGCCATGAGATGGATATGCGGCTTACAGGCTATTCCATTTATCCTAAGCTGGATTTTGCCCCGATTACTCACAAAGACGGCGACTGCTACGGACGTTGTGTCGTTCGTATTGGCGAGCTGTTTCAAAGCATGGAAATTATTCAAAAGTGCATAAAACAAATACCTGACGGCGAGCTTTCCACAAAGGTCACAGGTAACCCTAACGGCGAATTTTTCGCTCGGTTAGAACAGCCACGCGGCGAAGTCATATATTACGCGAGAGGTAACGGAACAAAATTCCTAGATCGTATGCGCGTCCGCACGCCGACCTTTGCAAATGTTCCCGCTCTTTTGCATACCCTAAAGGGCTGTTCTCTTGCCGATGTGCCGATTTTGGTTCTGACAATTGACCCTTGCATTAGCTGCACAGAAAGGTAGGAAATTATGGCTGTCCTTAACAATTTTAAAGAAACACTAGGAAATATTTTCAAAAAGCCCGCCACAATAGACTATCCTATTAAGCCAAGACCAGTACCAGAACGCAGCAGAGGACATGTTGCCATTGACGTACCAGCGTGTATTTTTTGCGGATTGTGCCAAAAAAAATGCCCCACACATGCAATTACGGTAGTCAAGCCAGAGGTCACTTGGAGTATAAATCGTATGCGTTGCATACAATGCGGAGCTTGTGTCGAAGTATGCCCGAAAAAGTGCCTTGAGCTTGCTAATGCTCAGACACTTCCTTCTTCCAAGCCTGTTATTGATACCTTTAAGGGCGCACCGCCGGAACAAAAACCGAAGGAAATTACTAATGCATGAGTATCCAATAACCCAGCACATCATTGAAATATCGTCAGATAGCGCAAAGGACAACAAGGTAAGCAAAATTAACCTAATTATGGGCGACGCATGCGGCTACCTTTTTGAAAGCATTGAATTATACTTTGATTTGCTCTCAAAAGGTACAGCCTGTGAGGGTGCAACTATAAGCGCAGAATATACAGCCAGCAAGCTTTGTTGCCGAAATTGCGGTGAGCTTTTTATACGTCAGCCCTTTAGCTTTACCTGCTCAGTTTGCGGCGGCGAGGGCGCTCCAACCGACATCGGTCGGGAATTTTACGTGAAATCCATTGAGGTATGCCATGAGTGAACAATCAGTTTTAGTAAATGTACATGACCGCAATCAACAGCTCGCAGAGCGATTGAACCGTCAGCTATCTGAAAAAAATGTCTACACCATCAATGTAATGGGTGCGCCAGGAATTGGCAAAACCTCAGTAATTGAAGGACTAGTTAAGCTGCTCAAAGTACCCTGCGCAGTTATTGAGGGCGACATTGAGTCGGATATTGACACTAAACGCCTTTCAGAGCAAGGCGTAAAAACTCATCAAATTAACACAGGCGGCGCATGTCACTTAGACGTTCCCCTGATTGAAGCTGCGCTTTCAACTATGTCACCGGAAAGTTCAAGTGTTTTGTTTATAGAAAACATTGGAAATTTAGTGTGCCCTGCTGAATTTATGATAGGGGAGCACGCAAAGCTTCTAATTTGCGCAGTTACTGACGGCAGCGATAAGCCGTACAAATATCCCCTCGCCTTTGAAAAAGCCAAGCTGATTGTTTTGAACAAATGTGACTTGTTGCCGTACGTCGATTTTGATGAAGTATTTTTCATGAAAGGCGTACGAGCACTAAATCCAGATGTTCAGGTTGTGAAGGTTTCCGCCAGAAAGGCTGAGGGCATAGACGAGGTGGCGGCATGGATAATGGAAGGCTTACAGGAGCTAATGGTATAAAAGTGACTTACCAGCAGGCAACAATTACTGGCACAGTTCAGGGTGTGGGCTTTCGTCCCTTTGTGTGCCGTACTGCAACGCAGACAGGCGTACATGGCAGTGTTTGCAATATCGGCAGCGCAGTCAGGATTACAGCAATGGGCGAATCCAAGTTGCTGAAAAGTTTTTGGAGCACTATTGCAAGTATATCGTTACAAGGTGCGGTGATTAGCGATTTTTTAATTGAAGATATCGCCGCCTTTGAAGTGTGTGGTTTTACAATAATTGACAGTGTTGATGACCACAGTCTTAGGGGTAGTATGACCGCTGATTTACCCATTTGTAAATCATGCATACAAGAGCTTAGCGACATAACTAACCGCCGTTTTGGACATGCGCTTATTAGTTGTGCGTCCTGTGGACCAAGGTTTACAATTCTTGAAGCTATACCCTATGACCGTCACAATACAGTGATGAAGACTTTTGCAATGTGCCATAGTTGTGCCGCTGAATATTCAAATTCGGAAGATATCCGCTATCACGCACAGACAATTTCCTGCCACAATTGCGGACCAGAGGTATTTTTTCGTTATGGCGGCAGTGATTACAACGGCGAAGCAGCAATATCTAAATCTGCTGAGTTACTTCTGTCGGGTCAAGTGGTTGCCATCAAGGGCATTGGCGGTTATCATGCGGCATGTCTGCCAACAAGTGGTTCGGCGGTTGCAACGCTACGAAGCTTAAAGGGGCGAGAAAAGAAGCCTTTTGCAGTAATGTTTTTGGATATTGAAGAGATTGAAGCATTTTGCGAAGTTTCAGAGGCAGAAAAACAGCAGCTTTTGTCCGAAGTGAGACCGATTGTACTCCTAAACGGATTGAACGACAGCTTTGCATATGCGGTTTCTGGTGACAGTCTGCAAACAGGCTGTTTTTTGGCATATACGCCAATGCAAATCCTCTTGCTTCGTCAAACAGGTGCATTGGTTATGACCAGTCTAAATCGTTCAGAATCACCGATAATATATGATGATAACGATGCATTTTCATTTCCGAGAATTGACGGAGTTTTATTCCATAATCGCAAAATACTGAGACCTCTTGATGATTCTGTCGTTAGTTGCTCATTTTATAAGCCAAGAGTTATACGCAGAGGGCGGGGGCTTGTGCCTCAAGTAATCGAGCTTGCGGCGCAAAAGCAGATTTTAGCCATGGGCGGAGATTTAAAGGCAGCATTATGTATTGTGAATAAATCTAAAGCTCTGTTGTCCGCACCCCATGGAGATTTGGCGTCTGCGGAAGCTGCAAATGAATATTCACGCCAGCTTTCAGAGATGCTAAAACTAACAAACTCCCAGCCAGAGTTAGTCGTTTGCGACACGCACCCGCTATACAAAAGTGCGGAGATTGCACGGAGCTTTGGCGTACCTGTGCTAAGCGTTCAGCACCATCACGCCCATGTTGCTGCGGTAATGGCAGAGTTTGGGTTACAGGGCGAGGTTATTGGGATAGCATTTGACGGTACAGGTTACGGACTTGACGGCACAGTTTGGGGCGGCGAAGTGCTACTGTGTAACCAAGCTGATTTTACAAGAGTTGGGCATCTACCAAAAGTAAAAATGCTTGGAGGCGACCATTCTGCGAAGGATGCTCAAAAAGCGTTGGACTGTTATTTGCATTCGAAAAAACTGCCGCAGTATACGGTTCAAGGCGAACTGTTAAAAAAAGCACTTGATAATAATATAAATACTATTTTTAGCACAAGTGCAGGTCGGCTCTTTGACGCAGTTTCGGCGTTTCTGGGCGTTTGCAAATACAATGAATACGAAGGTCAATGCGCAATGACTCTGGAACGTACCGCTACAGCCGCAAAGCGACAGGGGATTGAGCCGTACACGCTTACGATAGAAAACCTTTGGAATGAGTTGGTAGCGGCTAAGATTGAAAATGCAGGCGCACTGGCACTTGGTTTTCATTACGCTTTAGCCGAATGGATTCTTAAGCAATGTTCAGATAATTCAAAAAAAACTTACAGAGTTGTTCTTTCTGGCGGCGTATTTCAAAATTCGCTTTTAACTGAGCTGACGGAAACTTTATTGCGAAAGAACGGCTTTCAAGTCTATTTTGCGGAACGATTTCCATCAGGAGACGGCGCATTGGCACTGGGGCAGGCATACATTGCCGCCTTGTTAAGTAAATAATTTGCAAATTTGTCATTTATGATAATTGAGAAATGGTTGGAATTTTATGTGTATTGGTGTTTCTGCGCAGGTTATTAGTATCGATGGCGACAATGCAAGAGTAAGCGTTCGTGGTAACGAGACCACTGTAAGTATAGGGCTTATATCCCCAAAGATTGGAGATTACGTGCTTCTTCATGCAGGCTGTGCGCTGCAAATATTGCCTCCCCATGAGGCACAATCAATTGATGAGCTGTTTGATGAATTACAACAGGTAATGAATAATGAAGCTTAATGAAGCAGTTGCGGAGTTGCAAGCCTATAACGGACGTCCCCTCAGTATTATGGAAGTTTGCGGTACGCACACTGCCGCAATTTTGCGTAGCGGAATTCGTTCTCTGCTGCCGCCGTCAATAAAACTGGTGTCAGGTCCGGGTTGTCCTGTTTGTGTTACTTCTGCTGCTGCAATTGACACGTTAATAGAGCTGTCAAAGTCCTGCTGTGTTCTGTGTTTTGGGGACATGTTTCGTGTGCCCGGAAGCAAAAGCTCTTTAGCAGAAGCGAAGGCGTTGGGTGGGCAGGTACGGCTGATATATTCGCCGCTAGAAGCTCTTAAATTGGCAAAGGAATCACCTGAGATGGCATTTGTCGTTGCGGCGGTGGGGTTTGAAACGACCGCACCTGTCTATGCTCTATTGCTTGAGAAGATAATTGCCGAGGGTGTTTCAAATATAAAGCTTGTTGTAGCATTAAAGCACATTATTCCGGCAGTTTCGGGTATTTTATCCTCTGAAAATTCAATTGACGGACTTATTTGCCCTGGGCATGTGGGCGCAATTCTAGGTTCAGAGCCGTTTGAAGAGCTAAGCAAGCGTTTTTTTCGACCGTTTGTAATGGCGGGCTTTGAAGCTGCCCATGTTGTTGCCGCAATTTATAATGTCGTAAAGCAAGCCAGCAATTCACAAGCCAAATATGTCAATCTTTATCCAGAGGTAGTTTCTCAAAATGGCAATTTAAAGGCAAAAGCTCTTCTTGAGAAGTATTTTGAGCTAAAGGATACAACATGGCGTGGGCTTGGTACTATTCCGCTTTCAGGCTTTGTGGTTAAAAATGCATCACAGTACGTGATTACTTACGAAGATTTTGACGAACCTTCCGCTTGTGCATGTGGTCAGGTTTTGCAAGGCAGATGCACACCTGAGGAATGCGGACTTTATGGAGGAGAATGTACACCTGCTCATCCAGTCGGTCCTTGCATGGTTTCGCCAGAGGGTGCTTGTGGCTTATTTTATTCATCAGGAGGGCACTTATGACCATCACGATGGCGCATGGCAGCGGGGGAGCTGAAACCTCAAGGTTAATTAGAGACGTTTTTGCAAGCAGATTTGGGAATAAACTGCTTGAACCCATGGAAGATGCTGCGATTTTGAAAGTATCAGGTCGTATAGCATACACTACGGACTCATACGTTGTCACTCCGCTGATTTTTCCAGGCGGCGATATCGGACGCTTGGCGGTGTGCGGTACAGTGAACGACCTTGCCGTGATGGGAGCAAAGCCTTTGGCGTTGACTGCGGGCTTCATATTAGAGGAAGGGCTACCCCTTAATGTTCTCGAAAGAGTTGCCGATAGTATGGCAAGTGCGGCAAGGGAAGCCCATGTCCAAATTGTGGCAGGAGATACAAAGGTGATTTCTGGTGCGGGGGGGATGTATATAAACACCTCTGGCATTGGGCTTGTAAACGGTCGAGGCGTGAGAATTGCTGACGGTCGTGTTGGCGATGCGGTAGTAGTTTCGGGGCAGTTGGGTGATCATCACGCATGTATTTTGAGCCGTCGAATGGGAGTTGAAAACAACATACAAAGTGACGCTCAGCCACTTTGGAGCTTTGTAAACAAGCTGCAAAAAACTAATATACCAATCCATGGAATGCGGGACATAACTCGCGGAGGATTGGCAACTGTGCTAAATGAGCTTTCAGAAGCGTGTAATCTAGGGGTAACGCTAGACGAAGCACTTTTGCCTGTTTCATCGGAAGTCAGAGGGTTCTGCGATATGCTGGGGTTAGAGCCGTTATATATGGGCAACGAGGGTAAGCTGGTGGCGATTATTCCATCAGAATATGCTCATCAGGCTTTGGCTATCATGAAAAAGCATCCATACGGCAAAAATGCAGCCATTGTCGGAACGTTGACAGACGGCAAGGGTGTCCATTTGCGCACGCCTTTGGGCGGATTGCGCATAGTCAACGCTCTACAAGGAGAAGGGCTTCCCCGTATTTGCTAGAGACTGGCAAGAAAAAAGCTATATCTACTTGAACCAATAGTTAAAAAGTGTATAATAGTTGAGGAACAGATTAAAAAGTTTTCATACTCAATAACTTTAGGGGGGATTTTGAATGCTTGAGCTCAATTCGATTTTTACTAACGGAATGGTTTTACAACATGGTGAAAAAACCACAGTATGCGGTGTTGCAAGCGATGATAATACAGTGCAAATTCTCTTTAATGAGAAAGTCTACGAAGCACACGTCAGCAACGGAAAATGGAGATGCGAGATTGAATGCTTGAATTATGGCGGTCCTTTTACCCTTAAAGTCTCTGTTGGGGAACAAAAGATAGTGCTGGAAGACGTTTTAGTAGGTGAAGTGTGGATTGCAGGAGGACAGTCCAACATGGAAATGCTGATTCGTGATACACAGCATAATAATGAGGAGCTTTTTGCGGATATCGGAGAATTAAGATACTTCCATGTACCAAAAACCACATATTTAGGCGAGAAATACGAAAAATCCGCTTGGCAACATTGCAGTAACAATATTGTTAAAGAGTTTTCTGCAGTAGCTTTTTTCTTTGCGAGACTTTTACACAAAAGCCTCAACGTTCCAATCGGAATTATCAATTGTAACTGGGGTGGAACGTCAGCAAGCTCTTGGCTAAGCGAAGATGCGCTGTTGAAAACGGACCTTGAAAGTTATAAAAATGACCTTCACAAAGCAAATAGTGTTAGCTTTGAAGAGTATGAAATAATTGTCAAGGAGTGGCAGCA
>JAVBKA010000152.1:0-9167 GCA_031546715.1 Oscillospiraceae bacterium
ACTCCACGTAGCCCTCCACCCCTGTCATCTGCCCCGCAAAGCTGATTCTCGGGTTACTTTTCAGCTCAAAGCGAGGGTTTAACAGGCGCGGTGAGTCGATATATGTATTTCTGTGCATAACGCCGTAACGCAAAAAATCCGCATTTTTTAGTGCTGGAATCAGCCCGAATACGCGCTTTTGCTCAGGAAATGTCAGATGAGTTTGAAAACCCACAAGATTAAACACATCACCAGCGGCATTGTCTCGGCGGAGCTGAGCGACGGCGTATGCGCCCTTGCCTGTTCGTGGGTCACGCAGACCTATTGGCTTAAGTGGCCCAAATCTGAGGGTATTCTCTCCTCTCCTCGCCATGACCTCAACAGGCAGACAGCCTTCAAAGACCGCCTTGTCATCAAAGCCGTGAAGCTCAGCCTCTTTTGCGGTTCTCAGGGCTTCCACGAGGGCTATATACTCAGGCTTGTCCATGGGGCAGTTTAAATAATCCGCATCGCCCTTGCCGTAACGTGCGGCGAAGTACGCACTTTCCATGTCAATGCTGTCATGGGCTATGAGAGGGGCGGCTGCGTCAAAAAAGTGAAGCTGCTGACCGCCTAAAAGCTCCTTGATATGCTCCGCCAGACTGTCCGAGGTCAGCGGTCCTGAGGCGACGATGACATTACCCTCAGGAAGCTCCGTCAGCTCCTGTTCAATAAGCGTAATCAGCGGGTTAGCCTTGATGTTCTCTGTTATCAATTTTGAAAAGCCGTGACGATCCACCGCAAGAGAGCCGCCAGCGGGGACACGGGTTTCGTCGGCACATTTAATTATCAGGCTGCCGAAACGCCGCATTTCCTCCTTGAGCAGACCAACCGCATTTTCAACACTGTCCGCCCGTAGTGAGTTTGAGCATACCAGTTCCGCAAGCATGTCCGAATGGTGTGCAGGTGTGCGTTTATGGGGCTTCATTTCGTAGAGCCTCACTTGAACGCCGTGCCGTGCCAGTTGCCAAGCCGCCTCACAGCCTGCAAGTCCACCTCCGATAACGGTAACAGTTTTAGTCATTGGCTTCAGTTGTCGTCTTTTTAGCGGCTTTTTTTGCGGGTGCTTTTGTCGCGGTCTTTGTCGCGGTTTTAGGGGCGGCTTTGGGCTTCGCTGTTTTGGCGGCGGTTTTTGGTTTGGTTGTTTTGGCGGCGGTTGTATCAGACTTAGCGGTAGTTTTTTCAGCTTTTGGTTTTGCGGTTTTAGTTGCAGACTTTTCAGTCTTAGCGGGGGTTTTTGCTGTGGTTTTTTTCGCTGTCGTCTTAGTGCTCGCTGCTTTGGACGCTGGTTTTTTGCTATCGGTGCTTTCTGCGCCCTCGGTGGTTTCTTTTTTCTTGTAGCCTCTTGCGTCCTCTGGAATATATGCAGAGCATTGGGGGTTTTCGCATAAGCCGACTTTACTGTAGCGTGGCTTAAACAGCGTATTTCCGCACTGCTCACAGTTGGTTTTTTGAGGTGTACCCCATGTCATAAATCCACATGCAGGTGATTTTTCGCAGCCGTAGTAGGCGTAACCTTTTTTGGACTTCTTCTTGAGAATCTTGCCACTGCATAGAGGACAAATGCCCTCGGTTTCTTCGGCAACAGGCTTCGTATTCTTGCACTCGTCTGGATAACCCTCGCAAGCCATATACCGACCGAAACGCCCTAGCTTAACGACCATTTTGCGCCCACACACATCGCAGACGAAATTTGTTTCCTCATCGGGAACCTTCACTCTGTTAGTGTCCTCAGAGGCAGTTTTAACAGACTGGGAAAACTCGCCGTAAAACTCGCCGAGCATTGTCTTCCAACGTTTTTTGCCGTCCTCCACCTCGTCAAGCTCGTTTTCCATACGGGCTGTAAAGGCGACGTCAACAATATCGGTGAATTTGTCAAGCATATATCTGGTGACAGTTTCACCAAGTGGTGTGGGGCGAAGCTGTTTAGCCTCTCTCACAACGTACTCACGGTCTGTAATGGTAGATATAGTCGGCGCATAGGTGGACGGACGTCCCACGCCCTTTTCCTCCATTGCACGAATCAGTGATGCCTCTGTGTATCTCGCAGGGGGCTTTGTGAAATGCTGATGTGGAAGAATGTTTTCAAGACCCAGCGCCTCGCCCTGTGCGAGGTTCGGCAGTGCAACCCCAACCTCTTCCTCGCTGTCGTCCTTGCCTTCTTCGTAGACAGCCGTAAAACCTGCAAACTTAACTGTGGTGTGATTTGCTCTGAAAACTTCTCCTGCCGAAACAGTGTCGATTGTCAGCACGTCAAATACAGCATTTTCCATTTGGCAGGAAATAAATCTATCCCATATGAGCTTATACAGCTTATACTGCTCAGGCGACAGATGCGCCCTGACACTGTCAGGCGGGAGGTCGATATATGACGGTCTGATGGCTTCGTGAGCGTCCTGCGCGCCCGCCTTGGTTTTGTACACCTTTGGGGCTTTTGGCAGATGGTTCTCGCCGTAGGTTTTGGCGATGTAATTTCTCGCATCGGTGACAGCATCGTCTGAAAGGCGCAGTGAATCGGTACGCATATAGGTAATAAGACCCGTCAGCCCATGACCTGGAACTTCAATTCCTTCGTAGAGCTGCTGAGCTATTGCCATGGTGCGCTTTGGCGACATTGAGTGTCTCCGTGAAGCCTCCTGTTGAAGGGTTGACGTTGTAAATGGTGGCGCGGGAGAGCGGCGTTTATCATTATGGCTGATGCTATGCACCGCAAAAGGCGCATGGGTAACAGCGTTAATAATAGCGTCAGCCTCTGCCTCTGTGCCAAGTTCCGCAGCTTTTTTGCCCACAGGTGCAAAATATTTAGCAGTAAACGTACCTGCGCCCTGTAGTCGCTTTAGGCTTACCTCAATTGTCCAGTATTCATCTGCCTTAAAAGCTCGGATTTCGTCCTCACGGTCAACAACAAGCCGTGTAGCCACTGACTGCACACGTCCTGCGGACAGACCTGTTTTTATTTTACGCCAAAGTACTGGCGAGATTTCATAGCCAACAATTCTGTCCAAGGCACGGCGCGCCTGTTGTGCGTCAACAAGTTGGTCGTCAATAGCTCTGGGCTGCTGAATTGATGAGAGGACTTCCTTTTTTGTAATTTCGTTAAAGGTTACCCGCTTTGCCTGTTCGTTTTTCAGACCCAGTAATTCCTTAAGGTGCCAAGAAATAGCCTCTCCCTCACGGTCAGGGTCAGTTGCAAGATACACTGTTTCGCTACTCTTTGCAAGCTTTTTCAGCTCCGATATCAGAGCGTCCTTACCTTCGGAAATTTGATAGTTAAGCTCGAAGTCGTTTTTAACATCAACGCCGATACCGCTTTTAGGCAAGTCACGGACGTGACCCATGGTCGCCTTTACGGTATAGTCGCCGCCAAGGTACTGACCGATTGTACGAGCTTTTGCAGGGGATTCTACGATTACCAAATGAGACATTTGTTGACCTCCAAAATGGATTGGGTTGCATTTAGTTTATAATTATAAGTTAATCCAGAGTGAATCTGCCCTCTGGAGTGCGTGACAGAATGCCGTCGATTTCAAGCAAGGTTATTTCGGACAGTGCGGCGGACATTGTCATGCCTGTCGCCTCCATAATTTCATCCGTCAACATGGGGCGACCGTTTACTGCCCTAAGAATTGCTTGCTGCTGAGCGGTGTAATTGGCTATAACCTTTGATAAATCTATTTTTTTCGCTTCCGCTTTTTCGGTCTTTTTCGCCGAGGACGTTTTTTGAGACGGCTTTTCAGTTGGCTGCAAGGATTCCGGCACAGGCTTGCCGTCGAGGGTTATTCTGTGAGGATAGTGCGCAACGTATTCCATAAGTATGTCCAACGGCTCGGAAACCAGCGCAGCTCCGCTTTTTATAAGCTGATGAGAACCCACAAAGTCAGGCGTTGCAATACTGCCCGGCACTGCGTACACATCCCGCCCCTGTTCAAGCGCGCAGGACGCTGTTATCAATGCGCCTGAATGCCGTGGAGCTTCTACTACCAAAACGCCGACAGACAGCCCTGATATTATGCGGTTGCGCCTTGGAAAGCTCTCCTTCGTGGGAGTTGCCCATGGCTCGTACTCGCTGATAACCGCACCGTAGGAGGCGATATCCTCCAAAAGCTGCTTATTGTCCGCAGGATAGGCTACATCCACGCCGCAGCCTAGCACCGCCACTGTGGGCTTTTGCGCCCTGAGTGCGCCCTCATGGGCGCAGCGGTCAATTCCCAACGCTCCCCCAGAAACTATCAGAATCCCCGCCTTCGCCAGTGCATAGGACATACGAAGAGCGCAGTCCGCACCATAGGCGGAGGGCTTGCGCGTGCCCACAAAGCCAATGGCGGCTTCATCGTCAATTTCGGGAAGCGTGCCTTTAATATACAACACTCTGGGCGGTTCGTAAATGTTTTTCAGCCTGTCGGGGTAATCTGCGTCCTGAATTGTGATTAAGCGTATGCTTTCGTTGTTACAGTGGTCGATTATTCTCAACCCGTAATCAAGATTTTTATCCATTAAAGCAAAAAGTGCGCTATCAGTAAGGCGGCTGTAGCTTCCCATTTCTAAGGCGGACTTGATGTCAGCCTCCTTTGCATAGTACAACGCTTCGGGACTGCCAAAGGCTTCAAGGAGGTCGTTTTCTAATTTCTGTGAGATTTCACGCTTTGAAGAAAGCCACAACCAAAATTGCAACGAGCTCATTTGCTCAACTCCCACATAAGTATTGCCGCTGCGGTTGCGGCGTTTAAGGATTCCGCCCGCCCTCTCATGGGGATTGTTACGCGCTTTTCAGCGGCGAAAATTATGTCTGACGACAGCCCTTGACCTTCGTTACCGATTGCTAATATGCAGGGTCGCTTCTCAGCCGTGGTTACGTCCTCGCCGTTTTGCACCGCGGCATATATGGGAAGCGGGAAAGTCTCCAAGGCACTGAGCATACATATGTTTAGGCGAAAAACCGCACCCATCGAGCCTCTAAGGGTTTTGGGGGAATACGGGTCGGCACAGCCCTGTAACAGCAAGGCTCCCGCAAAACCAAAGGCTTCGGCTGTTCTGAGCATTGTACCCACATTGCCGGGGTCTTGGACGCGGTCTAGGAGCAGATATGAGCGGTTGGTGTCAAGGCATATCCCCTGCACCTTTGGAAGCGGTACGGTAAACAGTACGCCCTGTGGCGTCTGCTGATACGAGGCGGTGGCTAACGCGTCCCCAGAGGCATAATGTATCTTTGTAAGTTCAGGCAGCTCAGGCAGTGCGGCAGACCTTGTACATAACACATTGTTAATCTCAAGACCTGACGCCAGTGCGTCATTTAAAAGCTTTACACCCTCGCAGACATATTCGCCACATGTCCTACGGTAAGAGCCGTCCTCAGAAAGCCTTGAAAAATGAGCGATAAGGGGATTTTTTTTAGAGGTTATAACATCATTTTGTGTCATAAATCAGCTTTAAAAACTTTGCGGACATCTCGCGGTTAGGTTGATTATCCTCATTGTTGGTAGCGCGGATACAGGCATACATTACGCGCTTTTCCTCAAAATCTACGGAAACATTCAGACCAGCCCGTATTAGAATGGGCAAATTCTCGAGCACCGCAATCCACGGCGCATTTTCCTTAGTTTTAAAGCCCAGCTCCTGTAGGTTGATAAACCCCTCGCCCTCTTCAAACTGTGCGCCCATGTAATCGTCAAAGAGATAGAGTGACTTTAAATCCTCCAAAAAGCAAACGGTAAACTTTTGAATGTTCACCATGCCCATTTCAGAATTAGGGTCCATATACAGAGCATCGCAGTAATAATCCGCTACACCGTCGGCGTTGGTATCACTGCCAACCTCCGCAAAGAGATTAGTAATTTCTGCAACAGATTCAGTGGTAACAGGCAAATTTGTGGCAATTACATAGGAATAGTCTGCTTCTCTGCGGTTTGCGAAGTCGTTTATCATAAACACAAGTATAATTACAGCCAGAATTCCAACGATTGTGTGAACCTTGTAATGATACCAATAGCTGTTTGTAAACCAATGCTTAAACCGTTCCACATCTGCGCCTCCTTTGCATTAAGCGAGTGTATTATGCGAGTGTATTAAACGAAAATTGTCAGATTTATGGCTTCATGGTCGGAAACAGCAGCACATCACGAATTGACGGACTGTCTGTCAGCAGCATTGCAAGGCGGTCAATGCCGATACCTTCTCCGCCTGTGGGGGGCAGACCATACTCAAGTGCCGTTAGGAAATCCTCATCGAGCATCATGGCTTCGCTGTCGCCGCCTTCGCGGAGCTTTACTTGACTTTCAAAGCGGCTTCGCTGGTCAATAGGGTCATTAAGCTCGGAGAATGCGTTAGCAAGCTCACGACGGGTAACAAACAGCTCGAAGCGGTCAGTCAGGCGGGGGTCGTCTCCGCAGCGTTTCGCCAATGGGGACACCTCAACTGGGTGGCGGGTTATGAAAACAGGCTGAACGAGATTGCTCTCAACACGCTGGTCAAACACTTCATAGAGAAGCTCGCCCCATGTAGCTGCCGCCTTCGGCTCAATGCCAATACTGCGAACGGCTGCCCGCGCTTCCTCGTCTGTGGAGAAGGACATAAAGTCAACGCCTGCGTACTTCTTAACAGCATCAGCCATGGAAAGTCGCTCCCACGGCGCAGTCATGTTAATCTGCTCCCCCTGATAGGGGATAACCAAAGTATCGTGAGGCAACTCGGGATAAATTTCCTTCACAAGACCGACAATCATTTCCTCAGTCATGTCCATCATGGTATTACAGTCTGCAAAGGCTTCGTAAAACTCAATGGTGGTGAATTCGGGGTTATGGCGCGTGTCCATGCCCTCGTTTCGGAACAGTCTTCCGATTTCGTAGACCTTTTCTAGTCCGCCTACAATCAGCCTTTTTAAGTGCAGCTCAGTGGCAACACGAAGATACATATCAATGTCCAGCGTGTTGTGATGTGTAGTAAATGGTCTTGCATTTGCGCCGCCCATAATAGTTGAAAGCACAGGGGTTTCAACTTCTAGGTAGCCACGTTGGTCAAGATATCTGCGAATGCCTGTAATCATCTTTGTACGGATTTCAAAGGCTCGCTTAACGTCAGGGTTGACAATCAGGTCAACATATCTTTGACGATAGCGGGTTTCAGAGTCAGTCAGCCCGTGAAATTTTTCGGGCAGCGGTCGCAGTGACTTTGAAAGCAACACAACAGAGGTACAGTGAACGGATATTTCTCCACGTCTGGTACGGAAAACCGTACCTTCTGCGCCGAAAATGTCGCCAATGTCCCACTTTTTAAATTCTGAGAAGGCTTCCTCGCCTAAATCGTCAATTTTGACATAGATTTGCAGACGTCCCGAACCGTCCTGAAGGTCGGTAAAAAACGCCTTGCCCATATCGCGTTTGGACATTTGACGACCTGCTAGACGAACGGTCTGCCCTTCAAGAGCTTCAAAATTGTCCTTAATGTCTTTGCAGTAATGTGTGCGGTCATATCTGGTAATTGCGAAGGGGTCGCGCCCGCTTTCCTGTAGGTCTGTGAGCTTGTCCCTTCTAATTTGGAGCATTTCGCTTAAGGATATTTCCGGAGAATTTTCAACAGTGTCTGACATTTATACGGCACGTCCTCGTTATAAAGTATAATTTTTGAAGGTCGGAGACCTCATAAGAAGCCCCCGACCTTTTATCCCATAAGGTTAATTCCGAATTTCCAAAATCTCATAAGTAAGCTTGCCGGCAGGAGCGTCAAAGGTAATCTGTTGTCCTATCTTACGTCCGATTAGTGCCTTGCCAAACGGAGATTCATCTGAAATGCGTGAAGTCGCAGGATTGGCTTCTTGCGAGCCTACAATGTGATACTCTTCTTTTTCCTTAAATTCTAAATCCAAAACAACAACTGTACAGCCTGTGGATACAACTTCTGTACTACAAGAGCCTGTATCAATTAAAACTGCATGAGTTACAATGTTCTCAATTTCAGCAATTCGAGAGAAAACTCTGCCTTGCTCATTTTTCGCTTCATCATACTCGCAGTTTTCAGAAAGGTCGCCAAAGGCACGGGCTTCCTTAATTTGCTCGGCAACTTCCCTTTCACGAACTGTTTTGAGAAACACTAATTCCTCATTAAGCTCATCTAAGCGTTCTTTAGTCAGCTTAAACTGTTTGTTCAATTGATCAAATCCCTTCAAGTGTCGTATAAATACTGACATAGATAGTAGTGCCAATAGATTGCGCTGCCAGCCCCGTGGGCTGATAAATTAGTACAACACGTAAAAATGCACAAAAAGCTTTGTTGTCTGGACATGTCTGTTAGTATACAGTTATGACACACGAATGTCAACACAAAACTATTCAATAATTATATCATTGATTCCTAACAGCCCGCAATGCACCATTGCAGCTAGCAATGACGGTGTGTCGCAATGCCACGGCCAGTGGGGTCTGAGCTTCATTGGCGGCTGAACGTTGATGCAGTTAAATACCCGTCCTCCTGTTGTAACGTCCTTGCCTGTTAGATTTACAACCACCGCATTCTCGGGCACTCGAAGCTCTATTTTAGGCAAGGACAGCAGAACATATACATCCGCAACGGGATTTTCCTGCGTAAGGGCAATTATCCCCTCGTACCGCCTTAGACCAAAGGCAAACGCCTCAGTGTCATTTCCGCACCATATGGCGATGCTGTCTGTTATGGATTTGCAGTGCTCAACGACCGAGTAAAAGTCAGGTGTTGCACGGAAGTCGATAACAGCAAGCTTGCAGCTCCGCGCCTCCCTGTGGGATGACAGCAGCGTCGCCGCTAGCCTGCCTGCAAGACGCTTGTACAGCCCCATAGGGTTATGTGCTGTCAGACCTGCGCTGTTCACCAAAGGCATATACTGAAACCCCTCAGGAACAACAACCGAGGATATATTCATTTTCCTGACTGCCTCAAGGGCATTGCCTGTCCGTCTTATGCGTTCGCTTTCCTTCACGTTTACAGGATAATCAATACTGACATGCATATACCTAAGGTAATCGTCAGACCTAACATTGTAGCCTCTTGGCAAGAAAAGTTTCAGCCGTCTAAAAAAGCTTTCCGCCGCAACCAGCTCAGTTTCTATAAGTGCAAACATAACAACCTCCGCGCTAACGTTATGTCTGCATGTATATGCGCTGTACGGCAATTAATGCAGTAAA
>JAVBKA010000090.1:0-15310 GCA_031546715.1 Oscillospiraceae bacterium
GGTGCAGTCCTTACCTAGAGACAAGCCATGCTTGCCGCTACGGAAAATGTGGGACTCAAAGGTCAGTCCCGCCTCATTTAGTGCATTCATCAGAGAAAGGGAATGGCGAATTGGTACAGTTTCATCGTCGCTAGTGGAAAACAGAAAGGTTTTCGGCATGTCTGCGGTGACGGACTTCTGCACTTCTGGAAATGGTTCTTCCAAAAAGCGGTTTTTCCAGCCCGCAATCACTGGATAACACAGAATGGCGGCGTTCGGTCGCACTGAACCCATTGCGGACAGCGCGGCGGCTAAGTGCCCGCCTGCGGAAAAGCCGCAGACCGCGATTTTATCAGGGTCAACGCCCCACGTTTTTGCATTTTGACGAATCAGCGACAGTGCCTCCTCCGCGTCATTGAGTGGCGCGGGAAAAAGAGCATTTTCCTTTAGAGCGTATTGCAGAACAAATGCACAAAAGCCTTCTGCCAGAAAGGCTAGCGCAACAGGCTCTCCCTCGCGGTGGGAGCAGAAACTGTATGAGCCACCAGGGCAAACTAAAATCGCAGGTCGTAATATCGCGTTGGACAGCTCTGGCGAGCTGTCGGGCAGATATGTCGTCAGTGATGAATCCGCTCGGGAAAGTTGAATTTTCTCCGTAATCATAGCATTTTCACCTTCACAACGATTTTTCGGATGGTCATAGGCTTCTTCCAAATCATTCGAGGACGGTGTGCGTCCTGCGGAAACAGTACGGCGAAATCTCCGCTGTTCAGTCGCAGCAGAGTTTCCGTAATGGGTTCGTACAAAGTACAGTCTTTTTCTGCGCTGTAGGGCTGTGTGGCGACAAGTTCGTTGCGGACGCCGCAGCCAATGGTTTCGCTACCGTTGGCGACATATTGGATGTCGATGTATTTATCGTGAGTTTCCATTTTGCAGCTTTCATCGTCACCGGTGTCATAGGTCTGCACCATGGCGTAAACGTCTTGTCCGTCCAGCTCGTAAGTGCCGAAAGGCATGGGCTTCACTGCGTCCTCACGCAGAAAAGCAAACGCTGCCGAAAAGCCGGGATGGACGGTTTCATACAGTGCGGCGTTCTTAATATTGTCAAAAATCATGGCAAATCCTCCGATTTTTCAATGTCGTTACCGCGTGGTCACGAGAGACGCTCCGCTTCGCAAATTTGGTAGGTAAACCGATATTTCCCAGCACAGCGGTTTAGGCGGATTGTATTATTAAGCACTTCGCCGTCCTTGAGCGCCGCGCCGTCTTCGTTGACTGTTCCAGCCTGTGCATTGGGAAGAAGAATTTCAGCTTGTGCCCCGAATGGTATCTCTACCTCTAACGAGAAACTGTTCTCTGCGTACGCCCAACCCACGGCAATGCGTCCGACAGGAGCCTCAAAAGTAGCATTCATAGAACCGAGACGTCTGTCAGGATGGGGGGCGATGACGGTTTTACGGAAGCCCGGTGCGTCCTCCGAGGGGTTGATTCCTGCGGCATAGCGGTAGACCCATTCCATAATCGAGCCATAGGCGTAGTGATTTAAGCTGTTCATGCCGATATCGCCCACAGAACCGTCAGGCTTGACGGAGTTCCAGCGTTCCCAAATGGTAGTCGCTCCCATGGAAACGGCGTACAGCCAGCCGGGGTAATCCTTGGTGAGAAACAGCGTGTACGCCATGTCGTCATAACCTGCGTCGGACAGTACGCGGCAGAGGTATGGCGTGCCCACGAAGCCTGTACGAAGGTGATTATTGTCCTCCCTGAGCTTGGTTACTAAATCCTCGGCGATGCGCTTGCGGGCGTTTTCCGGCACAATATCCATAAACAACGCCAGTACATGGGCAGTTTGAGTGGATACGGCAAGCCGTCCAGTAGCTGTAAAATACTCCTTTTCCATTGCGGTGCGCACTTCTTCGGACAGCTTTTGATACTCCGCTGCAATCTCGGTTTTGCCTAGAATTGCGGCGGCTTTTGCAACAAGCATGGAGGAGTAACGGTAGTACGACGTAGCGATAAAGTACTTATCCGTGCCGCCGAAGGAGGAATAATCTCTCCTGCCGAGGTTAGGCGGATAGTCCAGCGCGAGCCAGTCGCCGTATTGAAAACCTGTGAGCCACAGGCGTTTGTCGCCTGTTTCTGCGTCTGTGCGGCGGATGCAGTCCACCCATGCCTTCATGGAGTCAAACTGCTGCTCCAGAATGTTCTTGTCGCCGTAAAAATTGTAGAGATTGATGGGGATGACCGTTGCGGCATCCGCCCATGCGCACGCTCCGCCCACTCCGAAGGACGTGATTACGCAGTTCGGAATGACGTGAGGCACCAGTCCGTTATACTTTTTCTGCTCCTGCCACATATCGTGGAGAAACTTATTGAAAAAGGCGTAGGAGTCCATGTTAAAACATGCCGTGCCTGAAAAGACCTGCGCATCACCAGTCCAGCCCAAGCGTTCGTCCCGCTGAGGGCAGTCCGTGGGAACGTCGAGGAAGTTTCCTCGCTGTCCCCATAGAGCATTGAGAAATAGGCGGTTGACCATTGGGTCGCCAGTTTCTATGCTCCCTGTTTTTTGCAGGTCGCTGTGTACCACACAGCCGACGAAGTCTTCTAATCGGGGCTCTTCGGTCAGCCCCTCGATTTTTACAAAACGGAAGCCGTAGAAGGTAAAATGCGGGCGCACAGTTTCTTGCTCACCGTTGGAGATATAGGTGAATTCCGCCTTGGCTGCGCGGAGGTTATCGCGGTAAAAGTTGCCGCCCTGTAATATTTCGCCGTGATACAGCGTGATTTTAGTTCCCTTGGGTGCTCGATTTATGAACTCGACATAACCGACCATGTTCTGCCCTAAGTCCAGTACCTTCTCGCCAAGAGGCGTGGTAATCAGCTCAATGGGTTTTAACCGCTCGGTGACGCGGACGGGCGGGCTGAGCCGCGGCGTGAGCGCACGTGCGCCCACGTCCCACGGTACCATGGCGAAGATAGTTTCGTCGCAAAGGGACGCATCATAAACCTCGCCGTGGTAAATGCTGGAATCCACCACCTTACTTTTTCGGGCTTTCCACGATGTATCCGATGAGACGACCTCACATGTGCCATCCGCATATTCAATACGCAGTTCGCAGATTAATGACATTTTGTCGCCGTAAACTTCGTCCTCTTTGTCCTTGCTCAGACCAAATGCGCCTTTGTACCAACCGTTGCCCAGCATGACTTCCAGCTAATTTGCGCCTTGCTGGATAGCAAGCTCATAAGTCTGATATTGCAGCCAACTATCGTAGTCGTTGCAGAATGGTGCAAGTAACTCGTCCCCGACCTTTTGGCTGTTGATGTACAGCTCGTACACGCCCAGACCGCAGACGTATGCACGGGCGGCTTTCACTGGCTTGGAGGCTGTAAACTCTGTAAAGACAGTGGGGTGAATGGTCTTATCCGCGTCTGGCGTAATCCAAGCCGCCGTCCAAGGCTCGTCTAGCTTCGATGTTTCAAACCAAGCCGCCTCGCTTGTGGCACTGTCGCCAGTGTTGCCGAGTACCGTCACGCGCCAGTAATACCTGGTGCGTGGCGCAAGCTCAATGGGCGGTTGATAGGCAATGCTGTCAAGACCTGTCACCATGCCTGTGTCAAACAACAGATTTGCAAAACTTGGTTCTGTGGAGATTTCAACGCGGCTTTTGTCCGCCGTTTGTGACGAAGAATCGCTTACAACCCAAGACAGACGCGGCGCGCCAAGGGAAAAACCCAGAGGATTTTGCAGCCGATTGACGCAAAGATTGGAAATTTTCATTTAACTGACCCGCTTTCCATAAAAACATCGTTCCAAGTTTCAAATACGGCTTGAATATTTTCGTATGGGTCGATTTTCGACCATTCGCACTGCGCAATCACGCCAGTGCGCAGCTCATCGGCCCGAAGTGCCTTTGCCGCACGGCGCACCGCGGCAACCACGTCCTGCTCTGTGCCAAAGGGCAGGATGTGTTGGCGGTCAATTTCGCCCCAGAAGGTGATTTTTCCGCCGTAATCCCGCCCCAGTTTTTCCATGTCCATACAAAAAAGCTGAGAGTTGACTGCATCAACGCCGATTTCGATTAAATCGGGGTAAATACTTTCGATAAAGCCATCGGAATGGAAAAACACGAACTTACCTGACGCGTGAATCTTATCGCAGTATTCTTTATATAAGGGCTTGAACAGTTTGCGCCAGCTTTGAGGGGATATCAGAAGGCTTTGCTGACTGCCCCAGTCGTCCATAAAGCTGATACCATCCACAGGTAGCGAGCAAAGGAGATGTAAATCCTCCATATAAAACTCATGCAGCATATCACGAAGCCGAAAAAATTCTGGTTCTTCCATGGCGATATCCATAAAAAGGTTTTCCGTGCCCCGCATGAACTGCATACGTTCAAACAGACGGATGGTGGAGCCTTGCAAAATAAACTTATCGCTCTGTTTGCAAAAATCGGCAACATCATACGTATCGCTGTCACGGAGCATACTCCAAGGTAGCTTATATGTATCAAACGCCTTAAAATCCTCAAACATCGGCTGTTTAACTTCGCCTGCAACGCCGTCCTCGGCGACCTGCCACTGGCAGCCGAAGGAATCCCAGTACGTCCCTCTGACGGCGGGGGTTCCTTTGGCGTAGGATGCGCCGCGTTTCAAGGGAGAACGGTCAAAATCCGAAGGGAATGCTTTGACCATACGGTCAAGCTCGTCCTTTCGTAACATGTTCACCCCCGGCAGTGTCCAAAGTTGACGCGGCGCGCGCTCAACCTTTCTATGTGTCAGTGTATCGCAGACTAGTTGTCTTGAGGTCATAGCTTTCACCTCCGAAAATTTTTGATGCGGTGAAAAGTAATCATGTTGGAGTCGTGGTAACGGATGGCGTTATTCAGTGCCGTCCTTGAAAGGAAAATAATGTCCTCCCCGTCAAAGAGCCATGACGGATACTGGAATCCCACGTACTGCTCTGTTTCAAACCAAGAATTATCGTTAAAGTTGATGATATCACGGTGCAGCGACCAATGCAAGAGGTCAGGCGACCGAACTAGGGAGAGCAGGTTTCGCTGTTCCAACATGTCTGTCACAATTCGGCTGCACAGTGCCCAGTAAAGCCTTGTCTCCGCGTCCCAAAGGATGTGAAACTTGGACATATTGCCAGCAAAATCTACTACCTTGTGAAATCGAGGGGCGGACGCAGGTGACTTCGGGTCAATTTCCAATAAAATCGCCTTGCCGTGGGAAGGTGTGCCCTTTCTGGTCTGGTAGCGCAGAAAATTGATGAGCCGCCCTTCTGGGGACAGGACGATATTACCCTCCAAGTACTTCTCACAGTCGCCGATAACCGTGCCCGCCCAGTCGGGGTTATAGGGTAGAAAACCGCTGACAGTCCAGTCCTTGGGGTTCATGGGGTCGCCGTCTACTGCGATGCTGATGTGTCCCGCCTGATGACCGCCAGACTCCCACGAGCCGTACTCCATGGACGCCCAGAGCCGCCCGTTAAATATCTTCATCGGTGTCGGCCCACGATGTGCCCCGCCAGGTGCATCTGCTGTGACGGTGATTTGCTCCGATTCGCTCCAAGTATAGCCGCCGTCAGTTGTTTCACGGACGGTAACGCCGCCGTATTCCCGGCTCAGGCATACCCTGTCGGACTAGTTCCGTCAGCGTTGGGCGCATCTTCGCTCAACGACTGGAGCGCGGAAAAGGAGCTATATCGGGAGCTTCTGGCGCGCAAGCCTCTTGTTGGCGCAGTGAAGGGGCTTTTATGGTATCAGGGCTGCGCGGATACGAGCTATGCTCAAAGCCGCTCCTACGCCGCATGTTTTACTGCCTTTATAGAACGTCTTCGCGCAGACTGGGAGCAGGACATGCCTGTCATGACAGTGCAAATCGGTCGTTATGGTGTCCCTCAGGACGCAGAGGTAACCGAAGGCTGGTCATACATCCGCCAAATCCAGCACGAGCTTGCGAAAAAAACCTCAGGCGTTATGATGGTGCCGTCCTATGACTTGCCTCGCGGAGATGTAATCCACCTCTCGGCGGAAGGACAGCGCATGTTAGGCAGACGCTTGGCTGTCAAGGCGTTGGAGTGTTTGTACGGTCTACCGATTTGCGGCTCTGCGCCAGAATTAGCTCGAATTGAACGACTTGACGATAAAAGCGTCCTTCTCACCTTTGCGCCGATTCAGGGCACATTGTTGTGCTTTCCCGAAACTCTTCCCAAAGCCCTTTTTTCCGTGGAAGACAGCTCTGGCTTCATTGCTGTGTCAAGCTATGAGTACCGCTATCCCGACGGGCTAATCCTACGTCTGGAGCGCGAATTTACCGACGATGCCGAGGTTTCCTATTTAACAGGCATTGGCGCAGATGGTCCATATCCTATGGATTTGGTCAGTCTGCTACCAATTGTGCCGTTTTATAAAGTAAAATTTACGAAAGTCTAATTTTGGGAGGTATTATTATGCTAATTCCTAACAATTCCAAGCTTCTGTTCATCGGCGATTCAATTACCGACGTAGACCGCGCCCGCCCCATCGGCGAAGGCATCAGCATCGCTCTGGGCAAGAGTTATGTGGCGACAGTGGATGCTATGATTAAGGTGCAGAACCCCCTCAGCAACATCCGTATCGTCAACATGGCAACCAGCGGCAATACCAGCGACAATCTGGTCAACCGCTGGCAAACCGATGTGCTGGACTTAAATCCTGACTGGGTGGCTGTGCTAATAGGCATCAATGACGTATGGCGTCGATTTGATTGCTATTTAATGAGCGAAATCCACATTTCACCTAAGAAATATGGCGACAATTTGCGTTTTATGATGAGCTCCACGCTTAAAACTGCCAAAGGCATGATTATGATGTCGCCGTATTTCATAGAAAAAAACCGCGAAGACGAAATGCGCGCCTGCATGGACGAGTACCGTGCAGTGATGGAATCGGTCACAGCAGAATTTAAGCAGACCTACATTGACCTCCAGTCCGAATTCGACAAGTTTTTAGAAAAACGCCACTCCTCCGCTCTGGCAGGAGATCGTGTGCACCCAAATCATGTAGGTCACATGCTGATTGCAAAGACGTTTATGGATACAATTAGCGCAGGGTAAAACATATGTTGTCAGCCAATGAGGTTTCCCGAATTGCCGAGCGTTTCGGCATCGACACAAGCATGAATGTGAACTTCATGAGCAGTTATTACGCCGTGAATTCCATGGTGAACATGGCAAAAGGCATTGCAAAGTCAGCGGCGAAATAATGTTCAAATCATAGTTTTGTGATTCGAGCAGTTCTTTGTAAATGCTGTTACCGCCCTTAGAAATCAACAGTTTTACGACTGTCTCAAAAGGGAGTTTTCGGTCACGGGTAAAATCTTTATTGGGGTGTTTGACGAACAACATAGGGTTTTCAGCCATTTCGCTTATCAGCGAGGATAGGTTTTCCATTACGATGTTAGGATACTTTGTCATCGATGAAGCCTCCTTGAAAATATGATTTTTTCAATTGGCTTCGCCGCAAATTTTTTTGGGTTTGTCAACCCCTTTTTAAAAATATTTTTATTACTACGTAAAAAAGAGCAGGGTATCAGTTTGATACTCCGCTCTTTTTGCGTTGGTCTAAGCCATGCCCTTAACTTAATGACATTGGGCTAGGGCTGTCGTTTCTTTCCAAATAAATCTGTGCACATTCCTTCATGTCGTTTATGATCTCTGCCTGTTCGCTAGGCAAGGGGTCTTTTTTGTGTGTTTCAAAAAGGCTTTTCAGAAGTTCATTGAAGCGCTCGGATAAGCGAAATCTTAAATATTCATCTTCGTTTACCACAGACTGTTGCAAATATTCAAGAATTTCATCATTTTTCTGAGTGGCGCAATTCTTTAGTATGGTCTGCTCCGTAAGCTTATAAACAGCGTTCATGGTTTCTAGTTGTGGAAGTAGCTTGCGGTCTATGTACATTTCGATTGCGCTTGATAGTTGAGAGAAGTCGGTATGTGCTATTAGTTCGCTGAGCAGTCGGTTATTGATTTTACCGCTTTCTAGTACAATGATTGCATTGTCGGACAAGCGGAGCCTATCAACGTCAATATTTCGGTACTGTCGGTTATCGGTCAAGCCAAATAGGTAGTCGGTCGACACCTTGTATAAGCTCGCGAGGGCAACTATGTCTTGATACCCAATACGCATGTCCTCAGAACTTTCAAGGCAATGAACCGACGTGAATTATTGCGTCTTTCCGACTTTTAATACACTATTATTTTGTACACCTAACCGCCAGAAATACCAGGAATACATAATTGTAAGAATCCGTCGGCACTAACGCCCACTGGCCACCCAAAAACAGTCGTAATTCGCCCTACGCGGAAGAAAGAATCTATTTGATTATCGTCCATGACGAAAATTTGCAATATATTCTCTTCATCAAATTTTGCTTCAATAATGTAATAGTCCTTTGTAACGCCAGCAATTTGACTTTTTTCATCATCAGCATTAAACCTTGTCATTTTTGTTATTTCTGCAGTGTGGTAAAATATTGATTCTCCCCAATAATTTGATAACGAGTCAATGACCTCACTCGGAACAATGTCGTAATATGTATCAATAGGGACTTCTCCATCCTCCAAACTTTCTATACCTTGACGTAGAGTTTGTATATTTTGGTTTTCAGTGGCATCAAGGGTTTCTGTGTCCCATGGCAGGTTTTTCAACACCTTAAGGCCCTTTGCAAAATACTCTCGAAGTTCTCTATATACTCGCGCTTGTTCTTCTTCTGTAACAACACTGCCCCCGTTTTTAGGATCAATTATCGCCGGAATAATTTCATCATCACTTACGCTAGGGCTAATGCCGGGACTATAACTCGGGCTACCGCTCGGACTGAATGTTGATGGACCTAATGTCACATCAGAATCTACAGAATTGGTGTCTTGCGTACCTTGGCTAGCAGTTACAGTTGACGGTTGCAACGTACAAGCACAGCATATTAGTAACAATACCATAAGTACTGCGAGCTTCATAGTAAATTTCCTCATTTCGTTAATTATTCATAAATACATTTATCATTCTGCCTTCGTAAAGCATTGCGTTTTTCCGACTTTTAATACACTATTATTTTGTACACCTAACCGCCAGAAATTCCAGGAATACATAATTGTAAATATCCGTCAGGGCTAACGCCCACCGGCCAGCCAAAAACATTAGTAAATCGTCCCACCTGGAAAAACGAATCTATTTGGTTATCGTCCATGACGAATATCTGGATTGTATTCTCTTCGTCAAATTTTGCCTCGATGATGTAATAGTCATCTGTTACACCCGCAATTTGGCTTTCTTCGTCCTCATTGTTAAACCTTGTCATGCTTGTGATTTCTCTATTGTGATAAAACATAGCCTCTCCAAAATAATCAGATAAAGAATTTATAACCTCGCTAGGAACAACATTATGAAATGTCCAAGTTGGTACATCGTACTCCATGTTTTCAATTCCTTGACGTAGTGTTTGAATATTTTGATTTGCACTAGCGTCAAGGGTTTCCATGTCCCATGGCAGATTTTTCAGCACCTCAAGCCCTTTTGCAAAATATTCTCGAATCTCTTCTCTTGATTTCGCTAGTTCTTCGTCCGTAACAACGCTGCCCCCGTTTTTGGGATCAATTATCACAGGGATAACTTCATTATCACCTACACTAGTGCTAATGCTAGGATTAGCACTAGGACTAAAGCTGGAGGGGCTAATTGTCAAGGCAGGCTTTTCAGAATTTGTGTCCGGCGGATCTTGGCTAACAGTTACATTTGACGGCTGCAATGTACAGGCACAACAAAGTGCCTGCAACAATATCATAAGTGCTGCAAGCTTTTTCATACAGTTTCCCTCATTTCGTTAATTATTCATAAATACATTTATCATTCTGCCTTCGTAAAGCATATCTCCAATATATACACCATGACTTAGGTCAAAGTCTCCAATGGATGATATTTGCTTATTTTCAGTTCCCTTTTTGCTAGGATATATTACTGCAAATTCAGCAGAGGTTTTTTTCAAATAGCCATAATAATGAATCCAAAGGTCATAATCACTTTTAGGCGTAAATGAGCCAATAATTAGCGGGTCAGTTACAATCTCGGCAGAAACCAGCGTCCCTTGCGGAATGTAGGCGTTACCACGTATTAATTTATCATACACAGAAACCTCACCTTCATCATTTGGGTAAAAATTTCTGTAAATAAAAAATTTGCTTAAAAGCACATTTTGAAATATATCTCCAGCAGCTTTGAGGTTTTTTGGGTCAAGTAAGTCGAGAGTGCCGTCACTCCATTCATACTTAGAAAGATACTCCTGTTCTCTTGTTACAAGTTTAATTCGGTAGATTGGAATTGTATCCAAATAATTAGGATTTTCTGCCTGCTGTATATATAATTCTCGTGCTCGTTCGATTCGCCTATCTGTATTGATAGCATCACGATAGGCAAAAAATATGAAAATTGCACCAGCGATGGTTAGAGTAGCTAATCCCAAATATTTATATTGCGGCTTTCTGCAATATAATTTCCATGCCGCTACCGCAATTGCAAAAAATACTATGAACGCAAGAATTGACAAATACGTACTAATCATTCCGTTCCCTCTTAGTTAAATCCTCGGTAAGAACGCCTCTCTCCATTTCAAATACTCTATCGCAAAGCATGTCGATGTCATCAGAAATGTGACTGCAAATTAAAATGGTTATCCCCTTTGACTTCATCTCTTGCAGCATGTTGCGAACAAAAACAACACCTTCTTTATCTAATGCATTCATCGGTTCGTCCAAGATTAACAGCGTTGGACTTTCCATAATCGCTTGCGCAAAAGCCAACCTTTGCTTCATGCCCAGTGAAAAAGCTTTCACTTTCTTTTTATTATGTGGGTCAAGACCTACCTTGCGTATTACCTCTTCAATCTCAGTGCGTCCTATTTTTTTCCGAATTTCCGCTAAAAGCGTTAAGTTGTCTACGGCTGACATGTATGGAATAAAGGCAGGTTTTTCGATTATAATTCCTGTATCAGGAGGAAAATCGATATCCTTGCCAATAGTTTTCCCATTGACAGTAATCGAACCTGAGTTAAGTGAAATAAAGCCACATATAGCTTTCATTAGCATAGTTTTTCCTGAACCGTTACGACCAATAAAGCCGTATGTCTTTCCGTCTTCTATTGTAAGATTTATAATGTCGAGAATTTTTTGACCTTTGATTTCCTTGCAAGCATTTGAAATATGTATCATAGAATATCCCCTTTTTGTTTATTCAAATGAACGACTATTGACATAATCAAGAGTGCCACGCAATCAAAAAAGATAAGTCCACCTGGGGAGGCAAATCCAATTGTGAATCGATAGCCAATTAAAGGCAGCATCGCCCATATAGCGACAATGATCAGACTTAGAATAATTCCTGCATATACACCACGAATAACAGAGGTAAGTAGCTGTAGGAATGTAACGATAAATAAAACCGCCAAATGGTGGACAAAAAACATGGGGGTAATCGATGGGTAATATCCCCAAAAAACGGTGTTTGTACTGCCAAATCCGCGTATTAACCCAAAGAAAACGTATAGAAGCAAATTAAACATTATAGTCGAGGCAAGTACGATTATTGCTTGATTTCGTACATGGTCATTCAACCACCGTGATTTCTTTGTATAACGAATTAAAGGGTAGTACTTAATCCCAAAGACATTGACCTGCTGATACATGGCACAAAGATAAACTATACTCATAAATGGAAGCGCAATAAAGAAAAGATGTGTTATGTTAAAGTCAATATCAATGCCCAATGGTTTCAATCCATAAAAAAACAAAAAGCAGTCAGATGCAGAGAGGTTATATCCCTGCAATACGTAGACCGAGGCGGTTTTGTCTATAACGTATGCACATATCAAGCTGACCATTGGTATACCAAACAGCAGCCCCCTTGACATGGTTCTTTTGATCGCTATCTTTAGCACAGTTCCCCTCCAGTCAATCATGAATAAAAATATTTTTAGCTAAAATCGGCAAGGCAAAAACTGCACAAGATGTTAGTACCAAAGGTGTGAAAATTGCTATACTTATATTACTTAAAAAATTGTCAGTCAAAAAAAAGCTTATGTTAATGCTTGCAGTAAAAATAAATGGTTTGAATGATATATATGGTGGAGTTGATATGAGCACAAGTCCTGCAAGCGTGGTGTAAGTAAAGACGGTTATGTAAGAAAAAACGGCATTTTTCCAAGCAGCCAGTAGAATAAACAGAAAACCAATAAATATAGCCAATGAAAGCCGAGCCAAGACAGATATTCCTATCACTGTCAGTGGTGTAAACTTGCTCAACGCCGTCCCTTTCCAACTCCACGAGCTTGGAACGCCAAAGTGAATTGCGCTAACAAAAAATGCAATCAGCAGAAAACAGAAAATAAATAACACCGACCAAATGATATTTTGAATAAATAGCGCACGAAACCACTTTAGTTTTGAATTGTAACGCAAAAGCACAGTGGGTTGTAAAAACCGAAGATAAATAGTATAAAATAAAAAAAGAAGGCTACTCCAGTATTGCAGTGGGAAAAAGATACCGTCAACGAGAATCATGAACATACCAAACCAAAAATCCTGTTGGGTTGAAGACACTACTCTCATTATTCCTTGCTCAGCAAAATGGATGTTAATGTAAAATACTAAAGGCAACGTAAGCAGAGCGTAAATCCATGGAATACGTTCGTATGACCAAAATTTAAGCTTACCCATTAAGAACCTTCTCTTTCCTACAATACCTTAGCATAACTGCAATTGACACTACAATTGTTGTAAAAAGTGATACAAGCAGAGGTGAAATCGATCTCATACTTTCGTTAAAGTATGAAAGATCCGCATATCCATTTAACCCTACAAAATCAAACAGGGCGTATGCACCATATGAATAGAGTAATGGGAAAAATATCAAGATAACCTTACGATCTACGGCAAAAGAAACAATAAATGACAGTAACGCTTTAAAAAAATATCCCAGAGATGATACAATAAGCATAAGCAAAAACATATAAATTGCATCATTCTCAAATGAACGCAATTGAAAGAAATCTTCTGGCGTAGACTGAAACTTTTGCATCAGAGGAAATCTTGATGGTGCAAAAGCTAACGCCCCTCCCCATAAAACCAGTCCGGGTATGAGAGTTATTAGCCAACCGGATAGAGATGTCGCCACCGCTTCACAAGTAAAATACTTATTCACTCCAGTTCGCAATGCCATCAACCGCGAAAACCCAGATTTTCGTTCATCAAAAAATGCTAAACATGGCAAAACAATAAGAACATTTGCTAATAGATGAAACAGTGAAAGCGCATAATGCATATATGTATAAAAGCTAAAAGCTTGAGACGAAATTACATCGATAGAATCCTGTCTATCTCTTGACGCGGCAGCTTCCGATAGGACACCTGGTAAATTTCTGGTAAAGAAATGCTCTCCGCTTTTAATCTGAAAATATGCTTCGATTTCCGGAGAAGCAAGAACGGCATGAGAAATAAGCATAATTAATACAGACACTGCTACTATTAATAAATTAGTTCGATTAATAAGCCGCCTTTTGAGAATTGTAAAAAAAAGAGACATAGAATCATCTCCATCTTTCCGAAAGTAACCTAAATTACTACCTTTTGAGCAAACGCACAAAAGGTAGTAACTATATAAAACATCACTTTCAAGCTGATTATTCATTTATTGCTATGGGCGAGTATCCTAATAGGCGTCCGGTGACCATGACCCATTAATAGTACCTGCAGATGTTCCGGCTTGATTCCAGCTAAATTCAGCCCGAATCCCCCAACTTTTAACATCCGTTCGTGAATACGGAATTTCCGTGCGAGTATATGCTGTCACTGCACTTAATGAACCGACTAATAATGAAGGACCGCTATCCCACATACGAAGCCGTGTGTCAAATTTATTGCTGTTGGTAACAAAGCCATCGGGATAAGTACCCTGACTTTTTACTGTATTAACAATAGCAGCGGTCGACACATTATCCTTTATTAAGTATTTTGTTGCACTTTGGTCACCAGTACCCCACGCATAAGTCACCGCCGAGAACGAAAAAACTTCAACCTCTCTTGCTGCAAGCGACGGGATGGCAAACATTGCGACCACGCAGACAGAAACGATAATGCCAATAATTTTTTTTCGCATGGTATCTCTCCTTTTGTATTTTGAAAGTAATGATTATACAAAAAAAGATGCTTGTAATGCTCTCAATTTGGTGATAGTATTACACTGAGGTGACAATAATGTATAAAATCGGCGATATCATCAAAAATCGACGTAAAGCCTTGCGTTTTTCACAAGAAGAATTATCCTTTGGAATTTGTGCCACAGGTACTCTTTCTAAAATAGAAAACGGACACCATATTCCAAATCGAGGTGTTTTTGAACCGCTGATGGAACGCCTTGGACTGCCTCCTGAGCGATATCCTTCACTTATAGACAATCAAGAACTGGAAGTCTTTAACCTAAGGCATGACATAAGAGCTTGTATATATTTTAGAGATTACAAAGGTGCTGAAGAATTACTTACCAAATTCAAAGAGATAAGCAAACTTTATACGATTTACACCCAGTTTATTGATTATGTTGATACACTGATTAGTCTCAACAATGGAGAAACAAATGAAAACACTCTGAAAAGGCTCGAAAAAGTTCTTGCTGTTTCTACGCCGGATTTTAAAGATACTCCTGTGCACCGTCTGCTGCTTAGTGATGACGAGATTAGAATACTTTATAACATCAGCCTTTGCTATCAAGACACTTCACGACTTAGCGAAGAACTGGCGATTACCACAAAATTAATTGAGTATGTTAATATTAGATTTGTGGAGATTGATAGCAGAATATCAGCACTTGCAATGCTGTATTACGCTTCTTCTAAGCAACATGGACTGTGTGGTAATTATGAACAGTCTTTACAAGTAGCCATACTCGGAATTAAACATTGCCAAAACTTTGGACTGCTTGGAGTTTATCCGTCGTTAGTCTTTAATAAGGGTTACAGCATGCTTGAATTAGGCGACAATGAGGGTAAAAAATGCATTAAGTGGGCATATAACATTCTTGATTCATTAGATGATAGCATTAACTGTAAGATAATAGAAAACTATGCAAAAGAAAGAAATATTGAACTATAATCCTATTTAGGTTCATCTCTTTTGTCGTCCAAAATACAGCGAGTTTGTCCCAAATCTACTTCTACTGGTGAATTAATTATAGTTGGCTCATTTGTTGCTATTGGCTTATGGGTCTGTGTGCCGAGTGTGAAAGCTATTGAACTTATTACG
>JAVBKA010000248.1:0-2925 GCA_031546715.1 Oscillospiraceae bacterium
GTAACCGTCTCGGTTTGGTCGGACGAAAATTTTGGAACCTCCATTCCGCTACGCTTCATTGCAGTTCCAAAATTTTCAAGCACAGAATCCATGTGTCATGATGTTTTCAAAAAGTGTGTCTTGACTGGGAGGACACTTTAAGCAGCCATTTGCACGTCGCCTGTCATCTTGTTGCCCCCTAAAATAAAATAAGACGACCATGTCGTCATATGCGTGAGTCAAACTTAACTAGGGACATGACCAGTAGTAAGAGTATTTCTTTTTTCCGTAACAATCAGGAAGTTTTTTTGGCGGCTTGACAGGAAGATTTATTCCCCATAATAAATCTTTAAGGACACCTCTGTTAGCAGATACAATAAATTTGTACTCATAATAAGGGCTCTTAGATTTAGAGCTTAACGAGTATCTTTCTTCTGTTGATGGTATTGCCAGTAAACCGTTTTCTATTAAATTTTTAGACATAACGGTCATGTTAAGGCTAATTATGTTGCTTTTTTTCACAATTACAATGCTGGAAATCTTACTATTTATTAATTCAAGAAAATTTGATTGGAGACAGACAAATTTACCCGAAAATTTGATACCTCGATAATCATAATCTATAAATAACTCCATACGTCCGTCAGGTAAGAAGTTAAAATCGCTTTCTCGCAAATCTCTTATTTCATAAGTGTATTTTATTCTTGCTTTGGTCTTGCTTTTATGTTTGCTACTACCTCTATGTAATGATGAAGAAATAAATTGATTTTTCCTATCTTTAAACATATTTCGATACACTACTCCTTTTGTAAAATAGACTGTTCGCCTTGCGGTTTTTCAATATCCTGGATTATTTTTTTCGCTATTTTTTTTAGCCCTGAAGTAGGAATAGCCAGTATAATTTTTGCCACTTATGCAAGTAGACCTAACGAAACGGAAGCCGCCTGAACCGATAGCTGTACAGCAGCCATTTGTACATCGCCTGTCATATTGTTGCCCCTCCTAAAAATTAATTAAGACGGCTAAGCCGTCTTTGTTGTACTTATCTGAATTTATTTCTCTGTCCTTTATAATAAATCAATATAAACTTGTGGAAGTTCTCCTTTGGGATCAATTATAATTATAGTCTCGCCATTTTGGATATATTTCAAAATTATATCCCCTATTTATGAACGACTCATACCACGAACCTCAAGATGTCTGCAATAATCCGTCAGCCGCATACTTTCATCAATAGGTTTTCGCATTCTATTATATTGCTTACCTTCGACATTGGATAAAGATGCAAATAAATTTTGCCTTTGATCATCTCTTAACATTTTGATATACCACTCCCTTCCATCGAACTTTAAACGGCTTTCAACAATCAATCTTTAGTTTACCTTCACATTTCTGATATTACAAATGTGACTCAAAAAAACGTGAAATACTTATTCCAAAAACTTCTACGATGTTTTCAAGCGTCTCAATGCTCGGGTTATATCTATTGCCCTATAAATCTCCAAGATATGAGCGAGACATATTTGCTTTTTTCGCTAACTGGGACTGCGTTAATCCTGCATTTTTTCTGAAAGCTCTAATGTTATCTCCAATTTTATCCTCACTTGTTTAGACATTATAAGAATCCTCGTTGAAAGCCTTTAGAAGCGACCCAAATGAACAAAGTAGATTTTTTGCATCTTCCTGTTTAAATGCTAAAAAAATTTCGTCAAAAATACTATCGAGCGAAAATCCATTAGCAAAATGTATTTCGTATATAGCATCATTTCTTCTATCTGATCGGAGGCAACCCCACTTATCAAACAGGCAATATCGACCTCAAGAGCTTTCGCAATTATAACAAGTGAATCATATCTAGGACTATTATTACCCGCTTCAATATCACTTAGAGCTGACTGCGAAATTTTTGCAAGCTTTGCGAGCTTGTTTTGTGATAAACCTCGTCGTTCTCTTTCAAAAGAAATTCTTTTCCCAATTGTCATCTTTTCACCTCCATAAACAATTATGACCTAATGTTATAAATGCAGACACACCTATTACGTTGAACTTAACAATTCCATAAAGAAATCAACCCCCGGAAGCTAGACTACAAGTAGTCAAATGCATTTCTGCACCCTTCCCCAATCACTAAGCTTAAGCTTGTGAACCCGGAGCCGAGGGCTTGCCCAAGAATGGGTTTTTCCCATTCTGCTCCTTAATATACTTAAAAGCACCATTTACACCGAATACCAATATAGACAACTCACGACAGGCGCACGCCAGTTCTTTTTTTATTTTTTCCTCAGTAACTCGTTCTTGTATTGCAAGTTCATGTATAGTTTTTCGCATTGTGTCGAATCCTAAATTGTAGTAGGCAATAAGGATTCTTCTCATTCGCCTATGGTCGTGAGTGTCGCCGTTATTCTTACGCCATGTTTCAAAGGCCTGTTCAGTATGTGTAATTAGAGCGTGGGTTAAGTTATGCGAACGAGTAAGACTTGACGGAATTTCATCAATACTTTTGAAGTCATTTCGGATAAGCGAGCCTAGCTCATGTTGTTGGATGAGCTTATCAAGTTCGTCAATGTTGTTTCGATGCTGCCGTAGCAGCGGGAGTATCGTAAGTAGTTTCTTAATATCGCTACGAGGGCTTTCTGCGTGCTTATCTTGTCCCATATAAAGTAGTACGTCCTTTCCGTTATGTACAGTTTCAAATTATCCAACAAACTTCACCTACACAATTTCACTTATCATTTTATAGAGTTACCTTGTTTGACAAAACTTAATTGGCTTTCAATACGTCGCGCAACATCTATAACACAATACCTCTTTTCGTGTCCTTTCGTATGACACGGCAGTCCATCAACAAGCGCCCTAACAGTTTCCTTACTCATATGCAGCGCATCACCAAGCTCACGCATAATTGGCATAACACCACATAGTGCTGTAAGTGATTCAGCTATTTCT
>JAVBKA010000224.1:0-25538 GCA_031546715.1 Oscillospiraceae bacterium
AACAGGACTTTTGAATAACTCGACCACGACATTTTCAGAAAAGTACCCGTTTTGCTTTGCCACAATAAATGGGATTGAGTCAACATCTGTCATAATTCCAACGGTGAGGGTTTGCTTTTTTGTGCTGCAACCAAGCATGGATACTGCTATGAGGGCGGATAACGCTAGGACGAGAAGCCTTTTCATACTGTTCCCCATTCTTTTTTTACCTCTGAAGCTATTCCTGAGAAAAACAAAATTCGTTCCGCAGTTTGAGCTGTAATATCATCAATAGTTTCAGGACGATTATAGAAGCTGGGAGATAGGGAAAAAATGTCGCCACCTGCCTTGGAAAGCGTCAGCATATTGGCAAGATGAATCTGGCTGTAAGGCGTTTCCCGTACGCAGGCTATGAGCCGTCTGTGTTCTTTCAGGCACACATCTGCGGCTCTGGTAAGCAGTGTATCCCCGATGCCGTTTGCAATTTTCGCAAGGGCGGTCATGGAACAGGGCGCGATTATCATTGCCTCGGTCTTAAAAGAACCGCTGGCAATTGGGGCGAAAAAGTCCGAATTACTGTGCACGATGACTTTTGCAGTCAGCTTTTCTAAAAAGCTCCAAAAGGAATAACCCAGCTCGTATTCAAAAACCTTTTCGCCTGTTTCTGTTATAACTATATGGATTTCAAGCTCTGGGTGCATGGCTGACAAATAAGTCAGCAAGGACTTGCTGTATACGCTTCCGCTTGCGCCTGTAATGCCTAGAATAATTCGTCTCATATAAGCTCCTATAAAAAGAAATCTGTTGCAGTGAAGGCAAAGAAAAGTATGCCGACAATTTGATTGATGCTATAGGAAAGGAACTCCATCTTTTTTTTGTTGTCGGGGTTTACTTGAACATGCTCCACCGTCAAAAGTGCGGCGATTACAGCAATACCTATGTAATAAATCACTGAAAGCTCATGGACGAAGTACGGCAGTGCAATCAGAAACAGCACTGAGAAAATATGGCTGACAGTAGAAATCCGAAGGGCGTTTTTTAGTCCAAACCGCGCCGGAATTGAGTGCAACTTAGCTTCACGGTCAAACTCTATGTCCTGGGTGGCGTAGATAATATCAAAACCTGCAATCCAGAAGAAAACAGCCGCCGCCATAACAAAGGGTGTCAGGGAAAACTCAGGTCTAACGGCCAAGTACGCCCCGACAGGTGCGCCACCACAGGCAAAGCCTAAAATATAGTGACACAGCCATGTAATTCGCTTGCTGTAGGAGTAAAAAACAAATAAAATCACCGCAAAAGGCGCGAGAATAAGACACAAGGTATTAATCATATAGGCGGAGAGTAAAAACACCGCAAAGCAAAGGATTACAACGATATACGCCTCCTTGGAGCTGACGGTTCCGGAGGGTAAATGCCTGTCCTTTGTGCGGGGGTTAGCTTTGTCATATTTACGGTCTGCGATTCGGTTAAAGGCGTTTGCGCCGTTTCTAGCTCCGAGAAGTGCCAGTAAAATCCAGAAAAAAATGCTCAGCTTAGGTATGCCGCCGGCGGCAAAAAACATTGCTAAAAGTCCGAAGGGTAGGGAAAAAATGCTGTGAGAGAACATGACCATTTTACTGTAAAGCTTGAGCTTACTTAAAACCATATTCCCTCCATTTTTTTGAGACTAAATCCTTAACCTCTTGGGTCATCTCGATATCGTCGGGCCATTCTCTGTCATAGCCCTCAGTTTTCCACTTTTTCGTTGCGTCGACACCCATGCGAGTGCCTAGATGGCGCATGTTTGATGAGTGGTCGAGAGCGTCTAGCGGACCGTCAGACAGTACGACGTCACGTTTTGCGTCAATGTTGTTAAAAACCTTCCACATAACTGCGGAAACATCATGGGGATTAACGTCCTTGTCAACGACGATTATCATTTTTGTGTACATCATCTGCCCCATGCCCCAAATGGTGTTCATGACTTTTTTAGCATGTCCCGGAAATTTTTTGTTTATTGATACGATGACGCAATTGTGGAAAACTCCCTCGAGAGGGAAGTTCATTTCAACAATTTCGGGCGCAAGCATCTTAATCAGAGGCAGGAAGAAGCGTTCCGTCGCCTTTGCCATGTAGCAGTCCTCCATGGGAGGCTTGCCCACGATGGTCGCCATAAAAACTGGGGATTTTTTGTGGGTCATTTTTGTAATGTGGAAAACAGGGTACATGTCCTTTTCGGAATAGTAACCTGTGTGGTCGCCGAAAGGTCCTTCCATGCGCAGCTCATTTGTGTCCACATAACCCTCAAGGACAAACTCGGAATTTGCGGGAATGTATATATCGTTTGTGATGGACTTAGTTATGCTGACTGGAAATTTTCTTAAGTAACCTGCAAACATGATTTCGTCAATCATTTTTGGTAGGGGAGCTGTGGCGGCGAAAATCGTGGCAGGGTCGCAGCCCACGACTACGGAAACGGGCATTTTTCCGCCCAGCTTTTTGTATTTTTCGTATATTTCTCTGCCGTCTTTGTGAAGATGCCAGTGCATACCTGTGGTTGTCTTGTCATAAACCTGCAAGCGATACATGCCAATGTTTTGAGTGCCTGTTTCAGGGTCTTTTGTAAATATCAAAGGTAAGGTGAAAAACTTGCCACCGTCATCAGGCCAGCACTTTAATATTGGTAGCTTTGATAAATCAGGTTCGGTAACAACCTCCTGACAAGGGGCGTTTCTTACCTTTACGGGGAAAACGGTGAGCATTTGGGCAAGCTTTGGAACTGCCAACGCTTTATCCATAAGGGTTTGATAGTTAGAAAGGTCAATAAGCTCCTCAATGCCCTTACCAAGCTCTTCAAGCTTGCTGACGCCAAGGGCGAGGGCCATGCGGCTATATGTCCCAAAGGCGTTGATTAAAAGCGGAAACTCCGAGCCCTTTACGTTCTCAAAGAGCAAGGCTTCTCCATTTTTTTTGACAATTCTGTCTGTTATCTCTGTTTTTTCTAAATCTGCGCTAACAGGAGCGGTAATTCTGCGAAGCTGCTTTTTCTTTTCAAGTACCTTAATAAAATGCTGAATGTCCTTGTAATGCATACGCTTCCACTCGTTCCTGTATATAGTAGTGCTGCTGAATACGTTTTGCAGCCGCAAGTGTTTCTTTAGCAATTGTCTTAGAAATTTGCACTTTGATATTATATCAAATATTTACCACATTTGCAATTTTTTTCTTAGAGTGGGTTTCTTATTTACGTAATTATTTCGATTCAATCACCGATATGCGTTCTCGGCTTCGCCGAAATTGCTCGACAAGCTGTCTGATGACTGCGGCTTCGTCGGGTTCTATACCCTCGATGCTTATATATTTATCAGTGTCAATTCCCAGTAAAAAATCAGTTGTTACCTTAAAAAGGTGGGCAAGCTCCACTAAATACTGGGTAGAAGGTACAGAAATACCCATTTCCCAAGCATTTACGCTTGACCTTGATATCCCTAACTTTTTAGCAAGCTCAGTCTGCGTCATAAAGGTCTTTTCCCGCATGGATTTAATTCTGTCACTTATCATATAACCACCTCATAATGATAATATCTTACCTCGAGAGATGTTGCATTATCAAAAATGAAATAGTAATATCTGTTTTGGTAATTAGAAATTGACATTGGGTTTTTGAAGTGATAATCTAATGTTAAAGCTACGATGACTTGAAGTTGAGATGTCTATAAATAAGCGGAGCTGTGCATACTACTGTTGAGGTGATTTTGTGGCTATTTTTGTGAGCAGTTACTCAAAGGACGGTAAAAAACTAGACCCTGCAAAGGTTGTACTGCAAAACGAGACGGTATTCCGTATACTTCGGGAGGCACAACGGCGGATTAATTCGGATAACGAAGGGCAATAGCGAGGGAGGAGCTTATGGTTGCATTATATGTACGTGTTTCAACTGACGCACAGGCAGAGGAAGGGTATTCAATAGAGTATCAAAAGGAGCTTTTAGCAAGCTTTTGCAAATCCAAGGAATACGGACAGTTTGAGTACTATGTAGACCCCGGCTACAGCGGTAGCAGCTTAGACCGCCCTGCAATGCAGAAGCTGATAGAGGATTGCAACAGTCACCGCATAGCAATCGTTGTGGTATACAAGCTTGACCGATTGAGCCGCAGCCAAAAGGATACGCTGTACTTAATGGAGGATGTTTTTAACCGCAATGATGTGGGTTTCGTTTCGCTAAAGGAATCCTTTGACACAACAACGCCTTACGGCAAGGCGATGATTGGCGTTTTATCAGTATTTTCCCAGCTTGAACGGGAGGTAATAACCGAGCGTATGCGTATGGGGCGGGGCGAGCGCGCAAAGGAGGGCTTATGGCATGGCGGCGGTATTCCGCCCTACGGATATGACTACAATCAGGAGTTAGGGCAGTTATTGCCTAACGACCGTGCTGAAACTGTTAAAAAAGTGTTTGAAATGTATGTTTCAGGCGTGCCTCCTCATAAAATCGTCAGTACCTTGGGGTTTACAAATGAACGGGTTGTGCTGCAAATATTGCAGGGCAAGGTCAATGCGGGCTGGATTGTTTGGAACAGTGAGCAGTATCAAGGTAGCCATGAACCGATTGTAACGCAGGAGCTTTTCGATGAAGCTGCGCGAATTATGCACTCAAAACGTCAGCGATGGGATAACACCGGGCATTTGCTGGCAGGAATGATATTCTGCGGGAAATGCGGGGCAAAATATCGCTATCAAAAATGGGGCAAGGCAGGCGACAAAGTCTATTGTTACTCCCAGCAACGAAGCAAGGAGTATTTAATCAAGGACAGCAATTGTGACAATGAACGCCATTGGGCGGAGGATATTGAAGAAGCCGTGCTGTCGGAAATTAGTAAAATAAGCATAGAAAGCGGCAGCCTTAGCAATACTTCTAAGGTAAAAATGGTGGACTTGGTTTCAACAATAAATACTCGCATTCAAGCAATTGACAAGAAAATTAAAAACCTGATTTCATACATCGCAGACGGAATTGAGGTTGACACAACGAAAGAAGCCATATCAAAACTGTCGGAAGAGAAGCGGCTGCTTGAGACGCAGTTAAGGTCTGAGCTGGTGAAGGGTACTCATACAGGAGCAGTGAAGAAACTCATCAAAACAGTGCAGGATTCGTGGGAGTACTTGGAGTTCAAAGAAAAACGCCTGATTTTACAGCAATTAATTGAAAAAATCGTAATAGACGGTCAGAATATTAAGCTTATTTGGAGAGATTTAGATAATGGTTGATTCGGATTAAGAAAACGTATTTGAAAACTATTACGCAAATCTTGATTTCGTCATTGCAAAAGCATGGGAAAGGGAATATACTAACTAGAAGCGGCTTTAGCTGCAAGTATTGCGCTTCTCGATTATGATAAATGAGAAGTCGCATGTAATTCAGTGAGGTACTATGAAAAAAACTTTATCGCGCCCCGAATTGCTGGAAATCGCCCATACCGAAGAGTCTGCCGCAATCGGCGGTTCTCAGGATTGGTACAACGATAAATGGCATCAAATGTCAGGCTGCGGGCCAACCGCGGCATCAAACCTTATTTGGTATCTGTCAAGGTCTCGGACCGAGCTTAACGGCATATGTACGGTGGGGGATGGCGACCGACTTAACTACATGAGCCTCCAGCATGAGATGTTTGGTTATGTCACCCCCGGCAGAGGCGGCGTAAACAGAGTATTTATTTTTACCGAGGGCATATTACGGTATTGTGAAGCTCATAAGGCTTCGCTTCGCGCTCAGCATCTTGAAGTACCCAGAAAACCGGCGAAACGTCCAAGTGCTGACGAGGTGCGGGATTTTGTAAGGCAAGGGATTGAAAGTGACTGCCCTGTGGCGTTCCTAAACCTGTCCAATGGGACGCTTAAGAACCTTGACGCATGGCATTGGGTTACAATTGTTGAGTTTGACCCTGACACAATGCAAACAACCATCAGCGACCAAGGTCTGCTCCTTGAAATAGACTTGGGTGAGTGGCTGAAAACCAGCATTTTGGGCGGCGCATTCAGTTACCTGCACGAAGCTGAATAGTAGGCCTTGACCTTCTTAAAAACGTTGCACAGGCTCTTGTTGCGTAAGTTGTTGCTTAAGTTGCGGGAATTTCTCAACAAAATATAGTCATTGGAACGGCGTATGTTGAAAAACGGACATTTTGGCTTATATCGAAGTTGTCAATAGACTTAATAAGTCCAACGCAACCCACTTGGAAAAGGTCGTCTACTAATTCTCCTCTGTTAATAAATCGCTGGATAACAGAGAGTACCAGCCTAAGATTTCCGTTGACTAAAGCCTCTCTGGCTTGCGTGTCACCTTCCTTGCATCTTTTTAGAAGAGAGACTATTTCTGCTTGCGGCAATACCTTTAGCTTCGCAGTATTTACGCCGCATATTTCTACTTTTGTTTGCATAACCATCCCCCGTGCAATGAGAGCTTTTGCTAACATGCACACATAAACAAATATCGACTTCATCCATACCCCAAGGTGCGTCTTGGGAAATAAAATGAAATCGATATAAGTATTTCCAATGTGCTAAATATTAATTCAAATTTTAGCCCTAGAAATATATTTATTAAACATTCTCGTTTCCTATAAACGGGATAAAAGTACCTCAAAATCTCCTGAAAGCTCGTATTCACCTAGACCTGCGGGAAGGAAGTAGGTATCGCCCTTTGAGAAGGTACAGGAGCTGTTACCTAAGATTATTTCACCATGTCCTTCAATACAGGTTAATGCATGGAAGCTTGCACTATCACAGTTAAGCATTGCATGATTGCCACACAGCTTCCAGAGGGCAAAATACTTGCAAGCGCAAAGCATTGTAATCTCAGCCAAACTTGTTTTCAGTGACGGCGGGGTAAAGGGTACAGCGGCGGGGGATAGGGTGCTGACCTCAAGTGCTTTATCTAAGTGCAGAGGGCGTTCCTTACCGTCTGCGCCGATACGTCCGTAGTCGAAAATGCGGTAGGTGACATCGCTGTTTTGTTGAAGTTCAGCAATAAGAATCCTTTTACCGATTGCGTGAATTGTTCCCGGTGGGATAAAGTATAATTCTCCCTGCTTGACCTTGATGCTCTTAAGGCAGGCAGTAAGAGTGTTTTCCTTCACCAGAGACACTAATTCGTCCTTCGTGATGTCCTTGCTAAGACCATAATAGATAAATGCGTCAGGCTCACAGTCAACGATGTACCAGCATTCGGTTTTTCCGAAGTCGTTTTCATTTTTTAGGGAATATGTGTCGTCGGGATGCACCTGAACGCTGAGAGCCTGTCTTGCGTCAATAAGCTTCAGCATCAACGGAAAGCGGTCGCAACCCACTGCCATTGTGCCAACAGCGTCGCCCCAATGTGAGGTAATTTCGCCAAGGCTTAAGCCTTGAAGTTCACCGTTTGCGGCGGTGCTGCTGCCGTTTTTATGTGAGGCAAGTTCCCAGCTTTCTGCCAGAATTTCTGGTGCGTCAGCCTTGTTCCATGCAGTTTTTAAGCGATTGCCGCCCCATAAATATTCCTTATATGCGGGCTTCATAAGCACCGGATATTTCGCCGTCACTCAAAGCACACCTTTCCGCCAACAAAAGTTTTGATTACATTTTGGTCGTTATCCATGAGTACTAAGTCGGCATCGTATCCGCATTGAATTTTACCCTTTGAATCGCCGAATCCGTTAATAACTGCCGGATTTCTTGACGCATAGCGCGCCGCCTCAACCTCTGTAATGCCTGTGTTTTTCATAAAATTGCGAACGGCTTTGTTTAATGTCAGCACACTGCCCGCAAGTGTGCCGTCAGGGAGATATGCCGCTCCGTTTTTGATTTCGCCGCTTAGTGTGCCTAGGGTAAACGGTCCATCACCAAGCATTGCGGGGCTTAGTGCGTCAGTTATTAAAACCATGCGGTCGCCTGCGGCTTCGCACAAGGCTCTTTGTGCAATAGGGTGAACGTGGATATTATCGCAAATCAGCTCGCAGTAACCTTTGCCTGTCATCGCCGCGCCGACAGCACCGGGCTTGCGGTGATGTAAAGGCGTCATTGCATTATAAGTATGAGTGAAGCAGTTTGCGCCCCATTCAAGAGCAGAAAGGCAAAGCTCGCAAGGCGCGGCAGTATGTCCGATTGAGCAATGTATTCCCATAGAGGCGGCTTTTCGGATAAATTCCTCCGCACCCTTTAGCTCTGGCGCAATAGTGACACGGACAAGGCAGTCGGCGTACTGGTCTAATACGCTGAGGTCTGGTGGGGTTAGGACATTTTGGTCATGGGCGCCTTTATATTCTGTGCAGAGGTAAGGACCTTCAAAATGTATACCCAAAACATTTGCGCCTTGACTTGATTTCTTAGCGGCACGAACCCCTTCCGCCGCCTTAAGCATGTCGGCAGGTGAGGCGGACACAGTGGTTGCAAGAAACGAGGTAACTCCGCCCTTTGGCAAAAGCTTTGCCATATTTTCAACAGCACCGTTTGCATCCATAGTGTCAAAGCCGCCGCAGCCGTGGATATGCTGGTCAATAAGTCCCGGCCATAGGGTAAGACCGCTACCGTCAATTTCAGAGCAGTCATCGGTGCAAGTATCGGTACAGGTATTGGTACAATTGTTGTCGCCAAGGGAAAGGATTTTACTGTCGAAAACAATGCTAGAGCCGTAAAGCAGACCATTGTCGGTGATAATTCTGACGTTTTTGATTCTCGTTTTCATTCAAATTTCCCCTTTATTAAGTAGGTTAAGTGCAAAACCAAGCATGGTGGGAGTGCATAGAAACACTTAAGGCAGGGAACGCTTACGCATTACCTGCCTGAGAGTTGCGACTGCAATTAGACTGCGCGAGTGACCCTTCCGCTGCGGAGGCAGCGGGTACATGCGTATATATGGCAGGGAGAGCCATTGACCATTGCCTTTACACGCTTGACGTTAGGTTTCCATGAACGGTTAGTGCGTCTGTGTGAGTGAGAAACTGCAATACCGAACACAACACCCTTGTCGCATATGCTGCATTTAGCCATTTTCTGCACCTCCTTGCCCTGAGTTTAAATTTTACCGTGTAGCGGACAGCTTCTATCCAGCCTTACGGCGCAATTTAGTATAGCAGAGGATTGCGAAATATGCAATACCTATTTTGAAATAATTTTCCGCTGTTGCCACAACAGTCCAAAACTCGGAATTTGACAGCTCGCTGCTAAGCAGCTTCGGGTTGGATTAACTTGGTCAGCAGCCTATGCCTTTTTTTCTAGCCCCGTCATAAACCCGTCAAGCCTTCTTGACTGGATATCTCCGCCGACAATCATTTTTTTGTAGACCAAGACTGTGGCATAGACGTCGCCGTTGTCTGACGGATAATTGTTTAGCTTGTATGTATAGCGCATTACCTTTTTGTTTTTCAGCTTGTCTAGGTCAAAGCCGGTCAGTTTTTGCATTTCGTTGTACGCTGTGAAAATTTCGTCCCACTCACTTGGAATCAGAACTTCTTGTGTTTCTTCGGGTTCGGAGGATACATCCCAGCCTAAGCCGGATAAATATGCTACCCTGTCATCATTAGTCTTGATGTTTTTGACGGTTGCGTTGGTTTGGGTTGAGGCTTCGTCTGAGGAATTTGTTGCCAGAAGCGCAATTATTGCGACTAACAGCACACCGCTTATAACGATTGCCCCAATCAGTTTCTTTTTTGTAAGCTTTGTGGTAAAAATGAACACAGGCATACCCCTTTCTTAACTCGGACATGTTAAAGAATATTCAAGGGATAGCTTGGCTAGAACCGCAAGCTCATAAAGAAAATCCACGCACCGACACACTTTCAAAAACTTGACTTTTTCTGCTAAAATAGTATAATGGTTGAATGTTCTATGATAAGGGTGATGACAATGAAGGTTATAGTAGATGCAATGGGCGGCGATAATGCTCCGTTTGAAATTGTAAAGGGAGCGATTGACGCTTACAATGAGTATGGCGTTGAGGTGGTTTTAGTCGGTCGTAAGGACGATATCTCGGCGGTAGTGACAAAGCTCGGATTGACTGCGTTGCCGAAGGGAATCAGCGTTGTACATGCCAATGAGGTTATTCTCATGGAGGATCACCCCTCTTCTGTTATAAAGGAAAAGCCTGAATCCTCAATGGTTGTAGGGCTAAAAATGCTGGCTGATGGTGCAGGTGACGCTATGGTGTCCGCTGGAAGTACTGGTGCGCTGCTATCAGGCTCAACCTTGTTTGTAAAGCGTATTAAGGGTATACGCCGCGCCGCGCTTTCTCCATTTCTCCCCACTAAGGACGGCTCAGCTCTGCTACTTGATTGCGGAGCGAATGTCGAATGCACACCCGAATTTTTGTTGCAGTTTGCGTGCATGGGCAGCTTTTATACCACGCTTTTAATGGGAATACAAAAGCCCAAGGTCGGGCTTCTTAACGTGGGAACGGAAGAAACCAAGGGTACGGCTCTGCAAAAAGAGGCATATGTGCTGCTTAAAAAAGCACATTCAGAAGGCATAATCAACTTTGTTGGCAATATCGAGGGGCGTGACGCATCCTCTGGTGCTGTTGACGTTATTGTTACGGACGGATACAGCGGCAATATTTTATTGAAAACCACTGAGGGAGTGGGTTTGCTGTTTATCAGTATGCTCAAGGAAATGTTTATGTCCTCCATGGGAACGAAAGTAGCGGCACTTCTTATGAAGAGCCAATTAAAGATATTTAAAAAGAAAATGGACTATGCAGAAACTGGCGGAACGCCATTACTGGGACTATCCAAGCCTGTTATAAAGGCTCATGGTTCGTCAAATGCAAAGGCGATGAAAAATGCAATTCGGCAAGCTAAACAATTTTATGAAGCAAAGGTTATTGCAGAAATTGAGAAGAATATTGACAGCTTAAAGGTAGAAACTACTCCGGAAGCTTAAGCATAAGTTAAGGGCAAATTCCGCTAGATGAGATTTCAAAAGCCCTTAAACACTTGGAGGCAATATGAAGCAGTTAGAAGAAATTATCGGCTACAATTTTAAGAGCAAAAAACTTTTTTACACAGCAATGACCCATTCATCGTACTCAAATGAGAATAATTTGCATACAAGCTATGAGCGTCTTGAATTCTTAGGGGATTCGGTTTTAGGCTTTGTCACGGCTAACGAGCTTTACAATCGATTTCCGGACAAGCCTGAGGGTGAGCTGACGAAAATCCGAGCTAGCCTTGTTTGCGAGGAAAATTTGGTTAAAACTGCCCTTGCTTTGAATATTGGACAGTATTTGAAGCTTGGCAAGGGTGAGGAACAGGCAGGACGGCAACGAAAATCCGTATTGTCTGACGCAACTGAGGCACTTATTGCGGCGATTTACCTTGACGGCGGGCTTGAACCGACTGTAAAGTTCATCACCGAGCAGGTGTTGCAGGATTTCGACGCAAGCCCTGAAACCGACTACAAAACTAGACTTCAAGAGCTTTTGCAACAGAGCGGCAACGCTCCTGAGTATATTATTACAAAGACCGACGGCCCTGCCCATGACAGAATTTTCCACGCCGAGGTTCATTCTCAAGGGAAGTGCATCGGTTCAGGTGAGGGTAAGAGCAAAAAGCTTGCAGAGCAGGCTGCGGCGGCAAAAGCCTTGCAGGAGTAGAGTTACTAAGATTAGTATAGATTTTTTTCGTTAAGGGAGGTGATACCGTTTGCGCTTAAAATCCTTTGAAATTCATGGCTTTAAAACCTTTGCAGATAAAATTTCACTGTCCATGGAGGACGGTGTCACCGCTGTTGTAGGTCCTAACGGCAGCGGCAAAAGTAATATTGCCGAGGCTATACGCTGGGTGCTTGGTGAGCAAAACCCGAGGCTTTTGCGTTGCGAAAAAAAGATGGACGAGGTTATTTTTCATGGCTCGGAAAAGCGCAGCCCTGTTGGATTTGCAGAGGTTTCTCTGGTGCTTGACAACACAGACAGAACCTTCCCCATTGAGCAGGACGATGTGACGATTTCACGCAGACTTTACCGCTCGGGCGAAAGTGAGTACACTGTAGGCAAAACTGCGGTACGGCTTAAGGATATTGTCGCACTGTTGATGGATACGGGGCTTGGACCTGACGGCTATTCGATTATTGGTCAGGGCATGGTCAAAAAAATTATTAGTGACCGCACAGGCGACCGCCGCAAGGTTTTTGAAGAAGCCTGCGGTATTTCTAAGTATCGCTTTAAAAAAGAGGAATCTGAAAACAAGTTGGGCAGTGCGCAGCTCAACTTGGTCAGAATTAATGATAAAATCGAGGAGCTTGTGCCGCAGGTAGAATCCTTGAAGGCTCAGGCTGAAAAGGCTATACGCTGGAAGTCTCTTGCGGCTGACCTAAAGGCAATTGAAGCGACTATTTGGCTTGAGGATTACGAGCGCATTCGTCAGAACTTTGCGCCATTGCGAGATGCAAGCAGAGCTGCCCACGAAAACTCAGAGAAGGGGCATAAGCTCTTAGAGGATATGTATTCCCAAAGCGAGCAGTATGACCAAGAGGTTGCCGCCACCCATATTAAGGCAGAACAGGAACGCGAAAAGCTACACAGTTATGAGGAAACACTTTCAGAAGCCGAAAGCCGCATAGCGGTACTTAAAACAGAAATTTCTCATGCCACAGATAATATTCAGAGAATAACTCAAGAGGTTGAGCAGCAGAGCAAACGAAGCGGCGGCTTCGCCTCTCAAAAAGAAGAAGCTCAAGGCAAAATTGTAGCCTTTGATGCGGAATTATCCGAAATTGATAGGCAACTCAGTGAACTTAACTTGGAAATGGCTGCTTTACAGAAGCGGTCTGCAGAGTATAGCGCAAAAATCGAAAACTATCGTGAGCTTGAGCAGGAAGGCAACCTAAAGGCGCAGGAAATCAGGTCGTCCATTTCAGCAAGCACCGCCCAAAGTGACGAGGTTCGGGCAAGACGGCAAATGCTGGTTTCTGACGATACTGTCAGAAAAGCGGCCGTTCGGGAAGCCGAAGCATCCCTCGCTATCACCACAAACAGGCACAAGGAAGCCACTGAACAGGCTGACGAACTTAAAAACGTTATCCAAGGCTATGAGCTTCGGTTAGATTCACGAAAAAAACGCGCCTTGGGGTTGCGTGATAAGCTTACTCAGCTTGAAAAAGAGCAAAATAACCTTATGACAAGGCATCACATACTTGACACACAGGAGAAGGAATACCAAGGCTTTTCAGGCTCAGTCAAGGAAGTTATGAATGAAAAATTCCCCTTTGTGCATGGCACATTGGCGGAACTTATTAATGTTGACAACGAATACACTGTCGCGGTGGAAATTGCGTTGGGAAGTGCACTGCAGAACATAGTTGTAGGCACGGAGGATAACGCCAAGCAGTGCATTGCGTTTCTGAAAAATAAAAACGCCGGCAGAGCGACTTTTTTGCCAATTTCCACAGTAAACGGTACAGTAATGGACATGGTTAAGGGGCGGGGCTTTGTGGGCGTCGCCTCGGAGCTGGTGCATACAGATGCGGCATACAGCGGCATCGTCCGCAGTTTGCTTGGGCGCACGGCGATTGTACAGTCCATTGATGATGGCATTGCCTTGGCAAGAGCCAACAATTATCGCTTCCGTATTGTCACCCTTGACGGTCAGGTGCTAAACGCAGGCGGCTCAATGACTGGCGGCAGCGTCAGCAAGTCTACGGGCATTCTCTCCCGTAAAACAGAAATTACAGAGCTTGAGGAAAAATTGCACGCTGTTTCAGCGGAGCTGTCAAATGTTAAACGTGATACTCTGACAGCAGAGCGTGAGTTAAGTGCTGTAGAATTTGACTTAGATACTGCGCAGTCAGAGCTTCGCAGTGCAAACGAGCAGATTGCGGTTTTGACCAGTGAAGCTATGCATAAGCAGATTTTTCTTAAAAATGCCCAACAGCATTTGGAGCATCTTGACGCAGAGCGGGCAGCCCTTGAAGCACGGCTTGAATCCGCCGCTGACAAGGGTGCGGAGCTTGAAAATGCATTAAAAGAAGCTGTCAGCGAGCTTGCGAGCATTGCGGGCAAGCTTAAGGAGCTAAATTCTGAGCTAGAACAGCTAGTTTCCGCACAAAGCGGATTGAATGAGCAGATTCCATCTTTTCGTGAGAAAAGAGCGGCGATTGATGCGCTGAAAATGGCTGAGGAGCGCAATCTTTCCGAAATTGAAAGACTGCAAACAGAACTTTCTGGCGACGAGGAACAAAAAAAGACCGCCTTAGCGGGTTATCATATAAAGCATACCGAGCTTGTTGAGGAGCTAACCGCACTGACTGCAAATGTTGAAGGTCTTAAGGCTGACTCTCAGGAGCAAAAAGCAGTGCTGAGCACAGTGTATGCAAGGCGTGACGAGCTAGAACAGCAACGGTCGGCACTTCAAAAGGCTATCCGTGAGCAAACGGAGAAAAACGTTGAATTAGTCGCCGAGGTCAACCGTGTTGAAGGCAGAATAACCACAGGAGAAGCCGACGAGCGCAGTATTGTGGACAAACTGTGGGAAATATATGAACTTACACCGACGACAGCGGCGGAAATTCGTGTGCCTGTGGAAAATAAGCAGAAGTCAGTTCGGCAGATTGCTGAGCTAAAGCGTGATATAGCGTCCCTTGGAGATGTAAACAAGGGAGCGATTGAGGCGCATAGAGAAATGTCCGAGCGGCTAGACCTTTTGACTGGTCAATACGAAGATGCAGACGGCGCAAAACGGGAAATTGAAAAAATTATCAACTCCATCACCGAAGAGATGATAACCATTTTCAGGCGGCAGTTTGCCCTTATAAACGAGAAATTTGGCAACACTTTTTTGGAGATTTTCGGCGGCGGACTTGCCTATTTGGAGCTGACTGACCCTGATGACATTCTGGAATCCAGTATTGAAATCAAGGCTCAGCCTCCTGGCAAAAGGCTGTCCACATTGTCGCTGTTATCTGGCGGCGAAACTTCTCTGACGGCAATTGCGCTGTATTTTTCGTTTTTTATGGTTCGTCCCGCTCCGTTTTGTCTTTTGGACGAAATCGACCATGACCTTGACGAAGTTAATGTTGACAGGTTTGCACGGTACTTAGCGTTACTGTCCAAGCATAACCAGTTCGTTGTAATCACTCACCGCAGAGGTACTATGGAACAGGCGAATATGCTGTACGGCGTCACCACGCAAGAGCCGGGAGTTTCAAAGGTACTTGCAATGCGGTTTGAGGATGTAGCGGAGCAAGGAGACTGAGGCAAGCGTTAGTTTTAAAAATTATTTTATCAAATTTATATATTAAGCGAGGAAGATAATGGGTTTTTTTGATAAGCTGAAAGGCAAGTTGGGCGGACTTTTTTCACAAGAGGGGAAGATTAATGACGATTTTTTTGACGAACTTGAGGAAGCCATGATACTGTCCGACATGGGCGGCGCATTGGCATCTGAAATTGTTGAAAAGCTCAGAATTACCTGTAAAAAATCTGGAATTAGAGCGACCAATGATGCAAAAACTGCATTAAGAGACATTTTGCAGCAAATTTTAGACGAATCTGGGGACAGAGCGTTAAATCTAAGCACGAAGCCCGCTATAATTTTAGTTATCGGTGTGAATGGTGCGGGAAAAACAACCACCATCGGTAAGCTTGCATATAAACTGCGTTCAGAGGGCAAAAACGTATTGCTCTGCGCAGGCGACACTTTCCGAGCCGCCGCAACGGAGCAGCTCAGCATTTGGGCAACTCGCGCCAGCGTGGATATTGTCAAGCAACAGGAGGGGGCAGACCCCGCCAGCGTTTTGTTTGACGCAATTCAAGCAGCCAAGGCTAGAACTATTGACGTTATTATATGTGACACGGCAGGACGCTTGCAAAATAAGCAAAATCTGATGAATGAGCTTAAGAAAATGAGCAAAATCATAGACAGAGAGCTTCCTAACGCCGCCAGAGAAAATCTTCTGGTTATTGACGCGGTAACAGGTCAAAACGGGCTTTCGCAAGTCAGAGGGTTTACCGAAGCCGCCGAGCTTACAGGCTTAGTGCTCACAAAGTTGGACGGCTCAGCAAAGGGCGGCGTGGTTATCGCCATTGCCGAGGCTATGAAGGTACCTGTTAAATACATCGGCGTGGGCGAGCAAATGAACGATTTGAAGAACTTTAACAGCGCAGAGTTTGTTGAGGAGATTATCGGTTGACTGAGAAAAACTTCGTAATAGCTACTCATAATGCTCATAAGGCCGCGGAAATGAGCCAAATACTTATGCCCTTAGGCATTACGGTTAAAACCTTAACAGAGGTGGGAGTTTCAGAAATTCCAGAGGAAAACGGCGTTACCTTTGAGGAAAATGCGCTGATTAAGGCGCAGGCGGCTGTAAAAGCAACGGGCTTACCCTGCATTGCTGATGATTCGGGGCTTTGCGTTGATATATTAGACGGCGCGCCGGGAGTTTTTTCGGCTCGTTATGCAGGTCTGACAAATTCTACGGAACAAATCGCCCATCTTTTGCGTCAAATGGAGGATGTTACTAATAGAGCGGCATATTTTTACTGTAGCATAGTGTGCCTTTTTCCGAATGGCAAAAAAATCTCCGTCAGCGGACGCTGTGACGGTGAGATTTTGCCGTTAACCAAGGGCAACGGTGGCTTTGGTTACGACCCTGTTTTTTATGTTCCCGCCAAACAGGCGACCTTTGCCGAGCTTAGTCAGGACGAAAAAAACGAGCTTTCGCACAGGGGGAAAGCACTGCGGGCGTTGGCAAACGAGCTTTGCGCAATGGATAGCCTAGCATACTAAAAGTGTAAAAGGTATTGAAAACATTGAAAAAAACGGCTGTTTACGGCGGGACGTTTAACCCGCCTCACAACGGGCACATGTCAGTGATTAAAGCTGTAATTAATTCAGGAGAGGTAGACGACATTATTTTAATGCCGTCAAACCAGCCTCCTCATAAGGTTTTGCCCGCAAATGCCGCCACACCAAGGCAACGCCTTGATATGGTACGGCTTGCCGTTGAGGGGATGCCACATGTTTTAGTCAGCGATTTGGAAATTACGGCTGGATTTTCGTATACCTTGGACACTGTTGACAGCTTGCAAAAAAGTATGCCTGAAACGGAGCTATGGTTAGTTGTCGGCAGTGACATGTTTTTGACGCTTCATCAATGGTATCGTGCAGAGGAATTACTGCAAAAGTGCGGCATAATCGCCCTCAGCCGTTTTCAAAAGGGGACTGATGAGCTGCTGGATTATGAAAAACTGCTCAGAACAAAATACTCCGCTAAAACCAAGCTCCTTCACCACGAACCTGTAGAAATTTCAAGCTCGCGGCTTCGGGAGCTGATAAAAAATGGAGATGGCGAGGAATATCTGCCCGAAAATGTTATAAAATACATTTCTGAGCATTCCTTGTACGGTGCAAAGTCTGAAAATGATTACTGACGAGACGCTTTCAGCGTTCCTATGGCGCAATATTTCGGGCTATCGGCGGCTTCACACCCTCGGCACGGCGCAAGAGGCGGTAACCTTGGCGCACCGATACAATGTGAGCATTAATGATGCGCATTATGCCGCTCTTTTGCATGATATTCTAAGAAAAACTGATATTCTTGATATTTCGATGCTTTCTTCTGAGGTTGGGTTGCAAATTTTGGAGTTATGTGCTACAATCAAAGGAAAACCAAATTCGCTGGCTCACGCGGAATACGGCGGGTTGGTTGCTGAAATACTAGGGTACAATTCCAATGTTTGCGCAGCCATACGTTGGCACACTACAGGACGGGCGAACATGACGCAGCTTGAAAAGGTAATCTATCTAGCCGACTTCATCGAGCCAACAAGAACTTGGTCAGATAATAACCATATGCTAAAAAACACCAGAAGCCTTGCATATACTGACATTGACAAGGCAGTGCTGTCTGCGATGACGGCTACAGTTGAACATTTACATTTCGCAAAACAGGGTTTGTCTGTGGATACTCACACCATTGAAGGTATTGAGTATTTCAAGAATCTATGCCATGCGTGAAATTTTATTGATTTGATGTGATATAATTGAGCAAAGGTAAAAGAGTTTTATCAAAAAGTGATATGAAGGTTCAAGACCGTGGCGAAACCTCCGGCAAAAAGGCAAAAGCTCCGAAAAAGGGCGGGAAACCACTATTAATTGTTGGCGTGACCCTTGCGGTTTTAGTGCTGATTGGAACCCTTGCATATAGTATTTTATTCCGTCCGCCGCTGGACAAGCCTGAGCCAAATAACCCCAATATTACCGATACTGACGATGGTCCAGACGCAGGCGAGGATTTTCACAGCTCCCTTCCCAGCGCTGAACCAGTTGATAATGACAAAAGAAATGGCGTATACACCGTATTTCTTTACGGAATATATGACGGTTCAAATACCGACTCCATGATGGTCGCCACCTTGGACACTAAGGCTAACACCTGTAATGTTCTCAGTCTTCCCCGTGATACTGCCGTAACATATAATAAAAAAGTCATGAGACTTAACGCCGTCAGGTCGGCATCAAAAAAGGATATTGAAGCACTTCTTGACACTGTCGCCGACGTTGTGGGCTTTAGACCTAACAACTATGTGCAGGTCAATTACGATGGATTTATTGAGCTTGTTGACGCAATCGGCGGAGTAGAATACGATGTTCCCAAGGATATGGACCAGAAAGACCGCGGAATTAGTCTCAAAAAAGGCGTTCAGACCTTGAACGGCAAAGAAGCCCTGATGCTATGCAGATACAGAGGCTACTATACTGGGGATGGCTCAGGTGCTGGTCATGACGATTTCGGACGGATTTATACTCAGCAGCACTTCCTAAAAGCCTGCCTGCAACAGATGATTTCCTTAGGAAAAATAGATAAATTTGACGATTATGTGGAAATTGCCAAGAAAAATCTAACCACTGACCTTACTGTGAACAACATTGCATGGTTCGCCAAAGAACTTGCTCTTCTCAAGCCAGAAAACATAAACTTCTACACATTGCCAACGGAGACAGGCAAAAGTTACCGTGAGAATATTGTTGTCGATAAAGCAATAGAAATGATTAATGACACAGTCAACCCATACCCAAAAGACCTTGTTAGAGAAAACTTTAGGTTTTATCAGCCATAATTAGTAGTTTTACAGATCAGCTAGACCAAAACTAGAAAAGCATGAGGAGAAATCACATGACACCAAAGGAAATCGCAAAAAAGGCGGCGCAAGCTCTTGACAGCAAAAGAGGTCAAGATATCCGTATTTTACAGGTCACTGAGCTAACTGCACTGGCTGATTTTTTCGTAATAGCCACAGGCACCTCCACGACACATGTCAAAACACTTTCAGAAGAATGTGAGCATGTGTTAAAAGAAATGGGCGAAACTCCCCGCCAAGTAGAAGGACGCATGGCAGGCAACTGGCTGCTGCTTGATTTTGGCTGTGTTATAGTGCATGTCTTTTTACCAGAAACTCGTTCCTTTTATTCTATCGAAAGACTTTGGTCAGATGCCAAGGTGTGGAGCGAGGAAGAGTTATGAGTTTTTACGCTCCTGAGGATATAGAGAAAAAATGGCAGGAAAAATGGGCTGATGAAGGTGTCTTTAAGGCATATAACGGCTCAGAAAAAGAAAAGTTTTACGCTCTTATTGAGTTTCCATACCCATCGGGAGACGGACTGCATGTAGGGCATACAAGACCATATACCGCGATGGACATTGTCGCCCGCTCAAAACGTATGAAGGGCTATAATGTGCTGTTTCCAATCGGTTGGGACGCTTTCGGGCTTCCCACTGAAAATTATGCCATTAAGCATAAAATTCACCCCACCGAGGTCACGAAGCGCAATATAAAAGCCTTCCGTCAGCAAGCTAAAAATCTCGGCTACAGCTTTGACAGAGAGGTTGACACCACTGACCCAGATTACTATAAATGGACACAGTGGATATTCCTAAAGCTTTTTGAAAACGGTCTTGCCTATAAAACCAAAATGCCTGTCAACTGGTGTACCTCCTGTAAGTGTGTGCTTGCGAACGAAGAGGTGGTTGACGGTGAGTGCGAACGTTGTGGCAGCGAGGTTGTCAGACGTGAAAAAAGTCAGTGGATGTTAAAAATCACTGCCTATGCGCAACGCTTGCTTGACGACCTTGATGATGTTGATTTCCCGTCAAGAGTTAAGTCTCAGCAGCGCAACTGGATAGGGCGCAGCGAAGGCGCAGAGGTTGATTTCCCCATAATCCGAGAGAAAAACTGCGAGCATAGAGGCCCTGAAACCGCCACAGACTTGCCAGTAACCGACAAGCAAGGCGAAAAAGACTCGCTAAAAATATTCACCACAAGACCTGACACTATGTTTGGTGCAACATATATGGTTATTTCGCCTGAACACCCGCTTATCGAGCGTTGGAAGGACAGGCTTTCAAATTACGATGAAATTCAGGCATACCGCCGTGAAGCGTCGAAAAAGTCTGACTTTGAGCGCACTGAAATGGTTAAAAACAAGACAGGCGTGCGCCTGATTGGACTTTGTGCCGTTAATCCGGCGAATGCGGAGTCTATTCCTGTTTTTGTATCTGATTACGTTTTGATGACCTATGGTACGGGCGCAATTATGGCTGTTCCAGGGCATGATACACGGGACTGGGAGTTTGCAAAGCAGTATGATTTGCCGATTATTGAGGTCGTTAGCGGCGGAAATGTTTCAGAAGCCGCCTTTACAGATACCAATGCAGGAAAAATGACTAATTCCGGATTCCTAGACGGTCTTGAGGTGGAGGACGCTAAAGCCGCCATGATTGACTGGTTGGTTGACAAGGCTCTGGGTACTCGTAAAATCAACTTTAAGCTAAGAGACTGGGTGTTTGCCCGTCAGCGTTACTGGGGTGAGCCGATTCCCATCGTTCACTGCCCTCAGTGCGGCTTAGTTCCTATGTCTGAAAGTCAGCTACCCCTTACCCTTCCTGAGGTTGAAAGTTACGAAACCTCTGATACAGGCGAAAGCCCGTTGTCATTAATAACGGATTGGGTTAATACCACATGTCCAAAATGCGGTGCTCCCGCTCAGCGTGAAACTGATACAATGCCTCAGTGGGCGGGTTCTAGCTGGTATTTCCTTCGATATACTGACCCTGACAACGCCAAGGAACTTGCATCAATGGAAGCCCTCAAATACTGGACACCTGTTGACTGGTATAACGGTGGAATGGAGCATACCACTCTGCATCTGCTGTATAGTCGCTTCTGGCACAAGTTTTTGTATGATATCGGCGTTGCCCCCACAAAAGAGCCGTATAAGAGACGTACTTCCCATGGTATGATTTTAGCTGAAAACGGCGAAAAAATGAGCAAAAGCCGCGGAAATGTAGTTAATCCCACGGAAATTATTAACGAACATGGCGCAGATACTATGCGTCTGGTAATCATGTTTATCGGCGACTTTGAAAAGGCAGTTTCATGGTCTTCAAAGGCAATTGTGGGCTGCCGCCGCTTCCTTGAGCGTATTTGGAATATCAGCGAAAAGGCAGTGCAGGGCGGACTTACAAGAGAACTTGAGGTGTCCTTCCATAAAACCATAAAGAAGGTCACCGAGGATATTGACCAGCTTAAGTTTAACACGTCGATTGCGGCGTTAATGACATTGGCAAATGAAATGTCTGAATATACCTGCTCGAAAGAAGATGTTAAGCTGTTTTTAAGGCTGTTATCGCCATTTGCTCCCCATATTGCTGAAGAATTGTGGCAAAAAGTTGGCGGTACAGGTTTGGTCGCAACACAGGCTTGGCCTGTTTATGACCCCGCGAAAACGCTTGATGATACAGTCGAGGTCGCTGTGCAGGTTGCAGGCAAGCTAAAGGGAACCGTTGCTATCGCCCGTGATATTTCTGACGAAGACGCAATCGCCGCCGCGCTTACGCTTGACAAAGTAGCTGCTTCAAGTGAAGGCAAACGTTTGGTGAGAAGTATTGTCGTTAAAAACAAGCTTATAAACCTAATTTTCCAATAATGAAAAGAGCATTTCAAGAGCATTTATTGTTTTTGAAATGTTCTTTTGCGAATATGCTCAAACAAAATGAAGAAAATATTAATATTGTGTCAAAACACTTGAAAAAATGTATTTTATCGTGTATGATACCAAGGATGTATAGTTATGCAATTTTGGATTAAATCAGTAAGCGCAGTTTGGTGCGAAAAGTTTGCCCTATTGTGGAAGGAGAATGCTGATGTCTAGCAGAATGTTTCAGGGGATAGTTCTCCAAATGAAAGAAGCAACTAACCGTGTAATCGGTGTTATTGAAGGAAATGGCACAATCGTTGCGTGCAGCGATTTGTCGCGAATCGGGACAAAATGGGAGAATGCCGCTGCTGAAATTGCCATTCAATCAGAAGGTATTGTTAAGTTTGAAGGCTATTCCTTTAAAACTCTCGTTGGTTGGAGTGCGCAATTTGTCTTTGCCGCCTTTGTTGAAGGCGAGGACGACAATGCGAGAAGCTTATGCGTGCTTTCTGCTGTTGCGTTCAACGGAGCAAAAACCTATTATGACGAAAAGCATGACAAATCAACCTTTATTAAGAACATTTTACTGGATAATATTCTCCCAGGCGATATTTATATTCGAAGCAGAGAGCTTCATTTTGAGAGTGTTCGACCGAGAATTATTTTCTTAATTCGTCAGTTGGATGTTGCAGAAATTGCCGCGGTGGATGTTGTTCAACAGCTTCATCCGGATAAACAGCATGACTTTGTCATATCTATTAGTGAGTCTGAAATCGTCCTTGTCAAAGAGGTTGATACAGAGGTTGAAACTCGTGACCTCTCTAAAATCGCCACTGGCATTGAACATACCCTCAAAAGTGAGCTAATGATTCGTACAGTAATCGGCATCAGCTCGCCCACAAGTAACCTTAAAGACTTGGCGACTGCATATAAAGAAGCTCAGGTCGCAATTGAGGTCGGTAAGGTTTTCGATACTGAAAAGACTATCATAAATTATGAAAATCTTGGTATCGGACGTCTTATTTATCAACTTCCAACAACTATGTGTGAAATGTTTTTGACAGAGGTTTTCAAAAAAAGCACCATCGATTCTCTTGACAGAGAAACTTTGGACACTATTCAGAGCTTTTTTGAAAACAATCTGAACGTATCAGAAACCTCACGCAAGCTTTTTGTGCACAGAAATACATTGGTATACCGCTTAGAAAAAATCAAGAAGCTAACTGGGCTTGATTTGCGCGAATTTGACCATGCTATTATATTTAAAGTTGCATTGATGGTTAAGAAATATTTACAATCAAGGTGGTGAGGCTGATTGGTTCGCCTTGTCGATGTCTATAAGTCATATGACAACGGGACGAAAGCCCTAAAGGGAGTTACTCTCCGCATTGATGATGGTGAGTTTGTGTTCCTAGTCGGACCCTCTGGTTCCGGCAAGTCAACAATTATTAAGCTTTTGACCAGCGAAATACGTCCGTCAGAGGGCAAGGTTTTGGTCAACGGCTTCAATGTCACAAATATGAAAGTTACCGATATTCCATATTTAAGACGTACACTTGGAGTTATATTTCAGGATTTCAGGCTTGTTGAGAAGAAGTCCGTTTATGAAAACGTTGCATTTGCCATGCGTGTGGTTGGTGCATCACCTAAAGAGATTAAAATTAGAGTACCATATATATTAGACTTAGTTGGGTTGAGCCACAAAGCCCATCGCAGACCCTTTGAGCTTTCCGGCGGCGAACAGCAGCGTGTTGCCATAGCAAGAGCGTTGGTTAATAACCCACGGGTTATTATCGCTGATGAGCCCACCGGAAATCTCGACCCTGCCCGAAGCCTAGAAATTATGATGCTCCTTGAACGAATTAACGCTCTGGGGACGACAGTTTTAGCTGTTACCCACGAAAAAGAGCTTGTTAATCGTTTTGCTAAACGCGTTATAGCGATTGACGGCGGAAAAATCGTTGGAGACAGAACCGGAGGCTACTTCTCCAATGACTTCTCGTCGGAATTTTGAGGATTGCTGATGAAAAAGCGTAGAATCAGTTTTGGATATGTCATTACAGAAGGCTTGCGGGGTATCTTTCTGCACGGCTTTATGAGTTTTGCTGCGGTGGGAGTAATCGTTGCATGTTTGTTAATCATGGGCAGTTTTACGTTGCTTGCTGTTAATATTACTGCACTTATAGCTGAACAGGAACAAAAAAACGAAATAACCGCATATGTTGATGAAAACCTTACAGATGCTGAGGCTAAAAGCGTTGGCAGCAAAATTAGCCTATTACCCAACGTACTAAGTGCTGAGTTTGTTTCACGCGCTGAGGCTCTGGAAAATTTCAAAAATAAATACAGCGCTGAACAGCAATACCTTTTCACAGGACTAGAAGAAGCAAAAATTCTACGTCACCGCTACCAGATTACACTTGTTGATATCGGAAAAATCGATGCAACAGTTGCAGAGGTCGAGAAAATTAAGGGCGTCGCCCCTCCTGTACGGTATGATTCAGCGGTTGCAAGCGGCTTTGTGAAGGTTCATAATATTGTGCAGGCGGTCTCATTAGCATTGATTATTGTTTTGCTCTTTGTCAGTGTGTTTATTATCTCAAATACCGTCAAACTTGCAACCTTTGACAGGCGTGAGGAAATCGGTATCATGAGAATAGTTGGCGCAACAAAGGGCTTTGTTCGTTGGCCATTTGTAGTTGAGGGGTTCTTTTTGGGCACAATTGCCTCGATTTCAGCATTTTTTCTCCAATGGTTTTTGTACACATGGTTTACAGGGACGGTGCTCAAACAGTTTGCTGTTATTGAAGTTATCAGGTTTTCCCAAATGGCACTTCCTATCGGGCTTGTGTTTGTATTAACTGGATTTATGGTTGGTGTAGGCGGTAGCTTGCTGACAATCAGAAAATTCTTAAAGGTTTAACGTACTTTATTTCAGACTTATTACGAACGGAGTTGCATTATGAAATCTGGCAGAACTAAAAAACAAAAAATGATGATGATTCTTGGAATCGTCCTTGCTGTGCTCATTATCTTGCCACTTATCGCAAGCGCAGTAGCAAGCTTAGTGTCCTATGCGGCGGTGACCCAGAAGGACATTGACTCACTAAAGAAAAAAGCCGCCACTCTTATTGAGGACAAAAAGAAAATTCAGCAGGAAATAAAAGAGCTTAAAAATGAAAAAACTGCTCGTGTTAAGCTGAAAACAAAACTTGATGAGCAGGTGGATTTAATTGAGCAAGAGGTTGAGAATTCTCAGCAGCTCATTCAAGACTTAAGCCTGCAAATTGCCGAGCAGCAAATTTTAGTTGACGAAGCTATCGAAAAAGAAAAAGTCACAAACGAACGCTTTTTGCAACGCGTCAGAGCATTAGAGGAAGCGGGAGACACCTCATATTGGAGCATTCTTTTCCAGTCCAGCAATTTTTCTGATATGCTTACGAGGCTCGACATTGTTGGCGAAGTCATCGAAACTGACCAGCGCATGATGGAGGAGCTGATAGTCGCTCGCAAGGATTTAGAAGAAAAAAAGCTCGCTATGGAATCTGATAAAACAGAGCAGACCGAAGTCAATAAAGCACTTGCAGCACAGCAAGCAGAACTTGCAGCACAGTACTTAGAACTTGACCAATATAT
>JAVBKA010000019.1:0-4316 GCA_031546715.1 Oscillospiraceae bacterium
CACAGCTTCTGTCACTCAGCACAATGAATCTGTATGATTATCAGAGCCGCTTATTATTAAAGGAAGCTGCTCTGATTGATGCGGTTCTGCCCCTTCGTGATGATTTTTCAAAGCTTGCGCTTGCATCATATATGTCGGAACTAGCGGAGGTGCTTTCCCAAGAAAATGTCCCTAATGACGATATATTTTTGCTCCTGCACACAGCTTTTTACATGCTGTCCCATCGTTCTGAGCATACTGAAAGTGCCCATAACGGCAAACCGACAGCACATTATAAAGCCGCTTTTGAAGCCGGAATCCTTCACTACAGCGGATATGGACCAAATGCTGATTTCTGTGACTCTTGTATGGAGGCGCACCCCGAAAACCCGCTTTTGCACCTGCAAACTGGAGCGGTGTACTGTAAAACGTGCAAACCCGCTGAGTTAGCAGGCATTTGTATGCCAGTAAGCGTCGGGGTTTTGCAGGCGATTAAGCATGTTCAAAACAAAAATATCCGCAGTATTTTTTCTTTTTCACTTAACGACAGTGAACAAAGATTGTTTTCTAACGCCATAGAGGCGTTTTTACTTGTTCAACTTGAGCATAGCTTTAGAACACTGGATTTTTACAAAAATGTTACAAAGGACTTGGATTAATGAATACCTTAACAGAAAAATCGATGCGAACTCTGGAGCTTCATCGAGTGCTTGAAATGCTTGCAGCGCAAGCTGTCAGCGAGGATGCAAAGGAGCGTTCCCTAAACCTTCGTCCGTCGGCGTATCCGTCTGATGCACTTATGTGGCAGAAGCAAACCTCTGCCGCCAGAGATATGATAAATACCAAGAGCGCTCCTCCGTTTTCGGGGTTTAAGGACGTTGGCGAAAGCCTGATGCGCGCTGACTTGGGTGGCACGCTTAATACCCGTGAGCTACTTGATATTGCGCATGTATTGCGTGTCGCCCGCGGTGTACGCTCCTATGCTGCATCGAAGCAGGGAAGTGAAGGTTTATCGGGCACATGTCTTGATGTTATGTTTAAGCTGTTGATGGGAAATAAATACCTAGAGGATAAAATTTTCGGTTGCATTGTATCCGAGGACGAAATTGCAGATAATGCCAGCCCCGCCCTTGCTGACATCAGGCGTCACCTACGTATAACGCAAAACAAGGTTCGGGAAACGCTGAATAAGATAGTTACGTCGCCGTCTCAGACGAAGTACCTGCAGGATTCGCTGATAACTCAGCGGTCGGGCAGATTTGTTGTGCCTGTCAAGGCGGAGCATAAGGCGGATATACCCGGACTTGTCCATGATGTGTCCTCGTCGGGGGCGACGCTTTTTGTTGAGCCTATGGCAGTTGTGAACTTAAATAATGAGCTTAGAGAGCTTGAAGCGAAGGAAAAAAAGGAGATTGAACGTATTCTAGCCGAGCTTTCGGCAGAAAGTGCGGAGTTTAAAGAATCAATTCAGCGCGACTATGACGCGCTTATTGCGCTTGACTGTATATTCGCAAGGGCAAAGCTTTCCCACCTTATGGAGGCTAACGAGCCGATTATAACGTCAAACTTCTCGCTAAATCTCATTCGAGCAAGGCATCCGCTAATTAGCAGAGAAAAAGTAGTTCAGATATCTGTTAGACTTGGCAAGGATTTTGACACTCTGGTCATTACAGGACCAAATACAGGCGGAAAAACCGTTACCCTAAAGACTATCGGACTTTTTTCACTTATGACAGCCTGCGGCCTCCATATTCCAGCTGACAGCGGCAGTGAAGCACCCCTTTGGAACGGAGTTTACGCCGACATTGGCGATGAACAGAGCATTGAGCAAAGTCTTTCCACGTTTTCATCCCATATGACGAATATTGTCGGAATCCTTGAAACCGCAGAGGAAAACTCGCTTATCCTCTTTGACGAGTTAGGTGCAGGAACTGACCCTGTTGAGGGAGCGGCGTTAGCGGTATCTATAATCCAGAATGCTATGGCAAGAGGAATGAAAATAGCCGCAACCACTCACTACGCTGAGCTAAAGAGTTTTGCCATAACTACTGAGGGCGTTGAAAACGCCTCCTGCGAGTTTTCTGTTGAAACCTTGAAGCCGACATATAAGTTATTGATAGGTATCCCCGGTAAGAGCAACGCTTTCGCGATTTCCAAGCGGCTAGGACTGCCTGATTCTATTATTGATGCCGCAAAGGGGCATGTCAGCACACAAAATGTCGCCTTTGAGGACGTTTTACAGCGTCTTGAAAATCAGCGTCAGGCACTTGAAAATGAACGCATTGACGCTCAGCGGTTTTTACGTGATGCCGAGGAAAACCAAAGAAAATCCGCCGAAATCCGTGGAATTTTGGAAAAAGACCGTGAAAAATCCTTAGAAAAGGCTAGAGCGGACGCAAAACGGCTTGTGGAGGAAACCCGCAGAGAGAGCGACGCAATAATCAAGGAGCTTAACAAAATGAAGGCTGAGGGGGTTAGCTCCGAGGCAATTACCGCAGTTCGTACTAAGCTTAATCAAGCGGAGAAAAATGTCGGCGGGGGAATTGTGCAATCTGAAGAAGCACCTATGCCGCTGCAACGACCCTTGGTTGTGGGAGACGTGGTGGAGCTTTTGAGTATTGGAACTCGAGCAACAGTTCTTGAGCTGCCCGACAAGGACGGTTCTATACTGCTACAAGCGGGAATGCTTAGAATCAAGGCTAAGGAGAACGAAATCAGGCTTGTTGAGCAGGAAAAAGTGAAGGTTAAGCGGTCGGAATCTGCGTCTGTTTCCCGCACTGGCGCTGCACCTAAAACCGAGCTTGACCTTCGCGGTCTGGCTACTGACGAAGCGGAGCTGGCACTAGACCTGTTTGTTGACAATGCTGTTATGTGCAAGCTGAGTATGCTACGTGTAATCCACGGAAAGGGGACTGGAGCGGTTCGTGCTGCGGTGCATAAGTCTCTCCGTCAGAACAAGCTGGTTAAGAGCTTTCGCCTTGGGAGATACGGCGAGGGTGAGGACGGCGTTACGATTGTGGAGTTAAAATAATTATGTAAATGTTTAGTTTCTAAAGCTATTGTTATTTGGTTGCAAATGTAGTAAAATAGCTCGTTGAGGGGTGAGACCATTGCAAAATGACATAAAAAATGCTTTGTTTATTCTAAAGGACCGAATCACTGCGGATTCGGAAATGTTGCAGAGTATTGATGGACGACTTGAAGAAATACCACTTAGGCTGTGCTTAACAAATGCAGAGGGTGATATATTATATAAAAACAAAGCGCAAGGCGACCATTTGCTGCCAATTGTTGACATGGCTTACCTTGAACGCTTAGAAACCTCCCATTATGATAAGGTAAGAGTTCGCACAGTTGTTGAGAAAATAACCTCCGCAAACGGAATTTTCCTCGCCTACGTTGGAAGCGAGGTTTCTTACGAAAGCGATGAATTAAACAGGCAGCAAGAGATGAAGAACTCATCAATAATTGCCAGTATTATTGAACACGCCAATGTTGTAATAGTGCGGCTGTCTGCCGAAAGCCATGAAATATTCTTTGTTTCTGATAATTTTGCCCAATATGGCTTTGAAAGTGCGCAGCTGATGGACACTAAGGCTTCATGGCTTAGTGTTGTTCATCCTGAGGACAGAGATGCATACCTTGAGGATATTGAGCTGTACCTTAATTCCCATAATAATTTTACTCATACCTATAGAATATGCTCTAATGACATCGTCACACATGTTCAGGCGGATATGTCAGTTACATATGGCTTAGACGGTCATGCAGAGTATTACGAAGGCGCGATTACAAATGTTAATGCTCAGCAGGTTCTTGCTGACGAACTTCGGGCAAAAAATCTGGAAACTAAAATGAAGCTGGATTTTATTCTGGATGAATCTGAGAAGGACACTCGAATAAGCCTGTTTGATGTTATACCGTTTTCGTCACTGGAAAGCAGATTAAAAGCATTTGCAGAGCTTCATAATATCTCTTTATGCATTTTTGACATTGATGAAAAGCCTCAGATGCTGATAGGAAATACATTTGTAACATGCGTTGATTGTTCTGATGAAAACGTGCTTAAGCACTGCATAAACAGATGCGCCTTAGACCCATTGCCTGTAATTGGAGAATGCACGACCCATAAGTGTCCTATTCGCGGAATTCAATATGCGATTGCACCGATTTACTTGGGAAATCGTGTGATTTCTCTTTGCAAATTTGGTTATGTATATGTTTCTGACGACCAAGATGCCAAAGTAAACGAAGTTCTGCCGAATGTCCAAGTCTTGAGCAGTGCAAATTTTAAAAGGATTTGTGAGCTAGGTTCAATTTTTATAGATAATCTTTCG
>JAVBKA010000128.1:0-16021 GCA_031546715.1 Oscillospiraceae bacterium
TCGATAACTGCCCTTGCTTGAGCTGCCGCTGCTAATTAAGCACTTCATGGCGCACATCCTGTCAAGAATTTTCGTAAAACGCTATTCTGTTGCGCCCTTCATCCTTCGCCCTGTACAGAGCCTTGTCGGCTTTGCCTATTGCCGCGTCAAGCTCGCTTGTAGCTGAAACCGAGGCTATGCCAAAGCTTGCGGTTATGGTCACAGAGTTGCCGTTGTATTCAATAGGCGGGTTGCTGATGCTTTGCAAAATACGCCCAACTAAGGTCTGAACCTCATGCTTTTCTATATCCGTCAGAAAAATGATAAACTCTTCTCCGCCGTAACGGGCTAATAAATCATATGAGCGAATTATGTTTTTAGCCCTTTTTGTTATAGCCTTAAGAACCTCGTCCCCTGTTTGATGACCGAATTTGTCATTTACATTCTTAAAATGGTCTAAATCAAATATTACAACATAGCAAATTTTATGCGACCTCGCCGATTTTTCGCACTGCATACGGGCAAATTCCATAAATGAATGCCTGTTAAATATCTGGGTCAGGGAGTCCGTTCGGGCGATTTCTTCAAGCTCAACCTGCATGTAAGCTAATTTGTTATTATTTTGCACTACAAAGGCAAAGAGGCAACTAATACACAGCCCCGCGAATATCATTAGCCAGCTTTCCACTCGCTGATACCATTCACGGACAGGATAAACGCAAAAAGTCCACTCCGCATTTAGTATATTTATAGATTTTTCTACAAACCGTGTTTGCTCGTTATATGTAACATTGCTGCTGGTAATTAATTGGACATTGCCTGTATCGGGGCTAATTCGCCATATTTTATATGCGAGACCTTGCTTTTCAAGCGTTTCCAAGCCTATACCGTTCAAAATCTCAGGGAATTTCAGGGTGACTGACACCAGCCCCCAAAAAGACAGTTCGCCATCGGTAGATTGTATTAGTACAGGTAGTCTGCCCACCAGACCTTGACCGCCCTGCTTTAGGTCAAAGGGTCCACCGAAAACTAGTTCCCCTGTTTCCTTTGCCAAAATAGCTTCCCTATTGCCCGAGCCTTCTCCCAATAAATTGTAGCCAAGCAAGGCTTCGTTGCCTTTTTTGGGGTACACATTGGTAACGATACCTTCAGGTGCTAACAAAACGTTTAAAATGGACGGGTCGTCAACAATCATGGCTGCGACCTCTTCAAAATTCGCAATTTCACCGTCATTTTGAATGACAAGTGCAGAAAGAACCTGAGTTTTATACAGAAGCTTGGAAAGCACTTCGTTAATTTTTATGCTTTTTTCCAGTGCAATTTGCTCCATAAGAGTTTTTTCAAGGTTTATTTTGTTGTTTAGCATTACATAAATTACTGCAAGGCAAAGGGTTAGCGAAAGTACCAGTGTTATAATGGACTGGGGAAATACTTTAAGCCTATGTCTTTTGCTACGGAATGCGATGAATTTATCGTCCATTTTAACAGCCTCGTCTTTATAAAATTATATGTATACAGTCTGCCAAAATGTGAGCAGTTACCACATTGTAATAAATATGCAGGCAAATGTCAATGCAGGCAAAAAAATATTGATATATATGAGACTGTTGGTTGCGTCTTATTAATACGCCGTAAGTGTTAATATCTTGATGTTTTCCATTACTCTGATGTAACAGAAATTGAATAATAAACAAAAATTCACGAAATTTTGTGAATTTTTTGTGAATTTAGCTCGCAGATTGTAGTTTTTATAATCTTTGCATGTAATAATAATCGTGGGATAATTTTGTACTTAATAGGTGTGAATATTGTTACGAAATCTTTTACTTTGCAGAATTGTCATATCTTAATTCTGTACATAATTTCCAAATATAAGTGAGAGGATTGAAAAAATGAAGAAAATCTTAGTGCTCTTTTTATCCGCTGCTATTCTAACGACATTGGTTGTCGTATCGGCATACGCCTTTGAACCACCGGATGTTACGAAAGACACTCCTTCATTGAACTCTCCTGAAATTAATATGAGTTCTGTTAACTTAGGAGAAGCAAGTTCTAATTCATTAGTCGGGCGTAACGGTAGTGTCTTACTGGTGGACTCAATCAGCGACTCAGAGTACTCTGAAATGATGGGCATCCTTTATCCTAACGGACTCATTGATGTGCAAGGACTTGACATCCCGTGGATTGATAATCTTGAGGAAGCCCGAGAAAAGTTTATCTTTGAACACACCAAGGCGTACAGTTTTGACGGACAGACTGTTACAGAGATTGCACTAGCACCATTTACAATCGAATTGTCAAGTTTGTCAAACGAAACGTATACGTGGCAGTTCTATCAGGCTCAAATCGGCGATGACCATTTCGTTTTTCCGTCAGAATGGGGGAAGCAGCCCTGCGGTTTTGAGGCAGTGAGCAAGGCAGATATTTATCTTGCGTACACCGACATAGGCATATGGAATATCAATCCTATTACTCTAACGGCGGACAAAATCACCGCTGACACCTATACAAATACCACTGCAGAAACTAAAAACAGCTTTGACAAAGAGCTTTTTTGGATTGATAGTCTTAGAATCAGTCCAAACGGTACGTATGCTGTATATCGAACCTCAAGAGATTGTACCGATTCATCGGGCACGTCGGTATGGGTTATAAATCTTCAAAGCGGCGAGGAACGTCAGGTAATCGAACCATCCAGAACTAACGATATCGTCGGATTTTTATCAGAAACGCATATTGTGGTCGGCGCATTTTCTGAAACGAAAATGACTGACATTAGCACTGGAGAAGAGCTTTTGCTGACCTTCCCCGAGCTGCCTAACTTCTCCGTTTGCGGCGTTAATAACGGCACAATTGTTTACTCAAGCTACGCCGAAGGAAGCTCCGATACCACTGCGTTTATTGCAGATATAGACTTGAAAACCGGTGGACAAGCCCCGATTGCAAGCGTTAAGGGTTACTTAGAATGTAATCCGCAATTTTCTAGTTCAGGTGAAATTCTAGCTATCGGATATGGCTCTGACCCAATGCTCGGTGTTGATGATGCCGTGCTTGTTAGCTTAGCAGACGGCTCACAAAAACGCCTAAGCTCCTCGCTATCGATGTTAAAGCGTAATGGCTTTGGGAGAATAAGAGGTGTTCAATGGGTCGGTGATAATAACTTCATTATTACATCCCAAAGCGGCAGCGAAATGCATGATTACTTAATTGTATCCCAGGGTTAGAGGATAAAACGGTATTAATGAAAGGTGATGATTATGAAAAATTTAGCCATTACTTTCATCGCAGTTTTAGCAATAATATCCGCACCAATAGGTGCATTGGCGGCTGATTATTCTATTACATTCGATGACTACCCTGTATCAATTGTGAACTATGATTCCCCTCTTGCTACCTATTCGGTTGTAACTAGCAAATGGAATCAGCCTCGCAGTATAGGGACAAATCCGCATAACGGAGTTGATTTAAGAGCTTCAATAGGCACTACCGTGTATGCCCCCTACAATGGATGGATTACCCATATATCAGGTGTTGGCGGTACCGATATAGCGTTTATTGTAGACGTAAACAAAAATGTCGTTATGGATGATGGCGACTATAAAATACGGTTTTACCATCTAAATTCACGACAGCCTGAAGGATACAAAGTAAAAGGTTTGCAAATTGGTAGCTCTGGTGACAAGGGTACTTCTCAACCACATCTTCATTTTGGAAATTGCGCTTCTTCCGGAGGTGTGAGGTGGTTTAGGACTGAACCTAATTACCGACACTTGTCATCATCGTATTGGAATTCAGGTAAAGATTTAGATTCTTACTCGGCGGTAACTTGGAGTAACAACACAGCATACTTTACAGCTTATGAAATGACTGTTGGAGATAAGGATTACTTTGAAGTAAACTTATTCTATCGCACCGTCACAGGCGGAACATGGATAGATGGCGGAGTTTTGACCCGTTCCGGAGATGACTACAGATACGACTTTACTGGAAAATTTCCAGTTGGAACTAATGTTCAATGGATGTTTAGATTAAAGCTTTCCGACGTATCTCAAAATGCATTTGGAAAGGCTAAATTCTTCAAGCCCGATAATAACCCTAACGCTACTACTAACGCATATGCGTATTGGTCAAATACTATTACCTAGCATTAATTTCTCCGTGCTCATTAGACGTACAAGAAACACTCACTTAAAGATATGTCAGAAGGTGTTTTTATGAAAGAATACACTTATTCCAAATCCAAAGCATTTCTGTTTTTTTCAGTTGCGTTTTTATTAATAATTAGCAGCTGTACGCCTGATAAGACCAATTCATTAAGTCCTTCCATTGACCCGTTACCGACACCAAACGTCGAATCTCCAACTGCCTCGCTTGAATCGCCGACGCCTCCAGTTGAATCACCAAGCCCCTCACCCATGCCAACAGGAGAAGTAAAGCAATATGACTATGGTGATAGCCTTTCTATTGAGATTACCAATGTGGCGTACGAGGAAACAAGAACGGGAATTCATGACGGATTGGAAGAATATGAATATTTGACATATGTGTTGTACCCGGGAGCGGAAATTACTGTGCTCCACGCTGAAATGAAGGACAGCAGTTCCACTGATAGCGGTAAATCTCGCCCCAATTGGTATATTACTACTAAATATGGTGGGGATGTTCTTCCTCTTATTGATGGTATGGATCCTGTCACTTTAACTCCAGATATGTCTGGAATTACCGAAGAAACCTACCATATCCTATCTTTTGACCATAGTTTGTATTCAGAAGACTGATAACTGCTTTTGCTCATAGTTTAAGCACCATCCGTATCATCGGATGGTGCTTAGTTAATTAAAAAGCACTTTTTTTAGTGTAACATTTTTTATTAATGGAATATATAATTTCACTCAAGCCCTAGTCAACGGGACTTATTTGTGCTATATTCTATAGAGTAGTATTCTTATAATTTTTATCATTTTACAGGAGGCGCAATAATGGAAAAACTAAAATTTGGCATCATCGGCTGCGGAGGTATCGCAAACGCAAAACATCTGCCTGCGCTTAAAAAACAGGACAGAGCAGAGCTTGTCGCATTTTGCGACGTTGTCCTCGAAAGAGCTGAAAAAGCAGCCAAAGAATTCGGCGCAGAGGGCGCAGAGGGCGCAAAGGTGTATACCGATTATAAAGAGTTGCTTGCCGACAAGTCTATTGAGGTTGTTCATGTTTTAACTCCAAACGTATCGCACTGTGAAATCACAGTCGCCGCGCTAGAGGCAGGAAAGCATGTCATGTGCGAAAAGCCAATGGCGGCGACCACCGCTGACGCACAAAAAATGATGGACGCATACAAAAAGTCCGGCAAGCTTTTGACTATCGGTTATCAGGGACGTTGCCGCGATGACAGTCTTACCTTGAAAAAAATCTGCGAAGAGGGCACCTTGGGCGAGATTTACTATGCAAAGGCTCATGCAATTCGCCGCCGTGGAGTTCCAACTTGGGGCGTATTTATGGATAAAGAGCAACAAGGTGGCGGTCCGCTTATCGATATCGGAACTCATGCCCTTGACATGACGCTTTGGATGATGGGCAACTATGAGCCAAAGTCCGTTATGGGCGCATCCTTTGAAAAGCTCGGCAGAACACTTGATAAAGACCATCAGGGCAACTCCATGGGCATATGGGACAACACAACCTACGGCGTTGAGGACTCAGCCATGGGCTTCATAACAATGAAAAACGGCGCAGTGATTAACCTTGAAGCTTCATGGGCAATTAACCTTGCCGACCCAAGCGAAGCAAAGACAACACTTTGCGGAACATTAGGCGGAGCTGACATGAGTGACGGTCTGCGGATTAACAACGTCGTTGCAGGCAAAATGTCAATTACCAAGGTTTCAACAATGTCTGACGAAGCCTTGCGCCACATGATTGCATATTTCCCGTCCTCAGCAATGCTAGCAGAGGACATTGAAGCAACCAATTGGATTGACGCAATCCAAGGCAAGGGCGAGCTTCGTGTTAAGCCTGAGCAAGCATTTGTTGTTACAAAGATATTAGACGCTATTTACGAATCCTCTAAAACAGGCAAGGCAGTTTACTTTGACTAAGTCTCGTAATCATAACACTTAGAGGAGGCTCATAATGGAAAAAGTTTATCTTCAACTGTATTCCCTAGGTCAAGAAATGCAAAACTTACCTAATGCCCTCAAAAAGATTTCGGAAATTGGTTACACAGGTGTTGAGTTTGCAAGCTCGTTTTATGGTGACTTGGATTCTGCGGAGCTTAAAAAAATGTTAGATGAGTTCGGCTTGACAGCACTTTCAGCCCATGTGAGCCTTGACAAGGTCAATGCTGACGTTGAGCTGGTTTCAGCTCTCGGCGCACAATACATGATTTGCCCTATGGCGACCGCTAATAACCGCAGTGAAGCTCTCAGCCTTGCTGAAAAACTGAATGAAGCAGGTGAGCTTTGCAAAAAATACGGTATGAAATACGGTTATCATAATCATACTCAAGAATTTGCCGAGTATGACGGTGAGTATTTACTGGACATTCTTATTAAAAACACTGACCCGTCTCTTGTGGTATTTCAGCTAGACGTAGGCTGGGCGACTACCGCAGGAATCAATGCAGTTGATTACATAAATAAGCAAGCAGGACGTTTTGAGATGATTCACGCTAAAGAAACGGGAAAAGTAATGGGCGTTCAGCCACCGTTTGATTTTTCAAAAATTCAGCTTGACGAAAACGGACGCCCTGTTTTCACCCCTGAAATGCTCAAACATTTTGACGACATGCAACGCACAAACGTTGCTCAAGGCAAAGGGCTTGTGGACTGGAAGGCTGTAAAGTCCGCCGCAGAAGCGCAAGGCACGAAGGCTTTTATTGTTGAACGTGAGTTTGATTATCTTGGTGATATTTTTGCCGCTGTCAAAGAAGACTTGGCGTATATGAGAACCGTGTAATTTAACGTATTTTTTAGGGAGTGCCGAAAGCGGCACTCCCTAAATTTTTTACATTAAACAGATAATGCGATACCGACTATTCGGTATCGCATTATCTGTTTTGCTTATACTAGGATGTTACTTTAGTTTTTATTTGTGAAGGATTTTGCTTAGAACAGCAGCGACTTCTGAACGAGTTGCTGTTGCAAGAGGACGAAGAGTTGTATCAGGAGCAAGCAGGTCTGATTCGACAAGAGCCTTAGTTGCTGGCATGTAGGATGCGCCGACTGATGTAAGGTCTGTGTAGCCTTCCAGTGTGCGTCCGCCAACTTTTGCTGGCATTCTTTCAAGACCTGTAAGAATGTTGTATGTTAGTGTGAACATTTCCTGACGTTTCATAGCGCGCTTAGGAGCTAACATATTGTCGCCAACGCCTGCTGTTATGCCGACTTCTTTAGCAACATGGTACCATTTTGACATGTTTCCAGTTGCGTCTGAGAAGTTTGAGCCGGTGGTTACATATGCGTCAACAAATTCTTGAGTGTAGCCGTAAGCTTTCATTAACCAAACGATGTAATCTCCACGGAGCATTGATTCACGGATACCGAAGTTGTTGTTGCCAACGCCTGCGGTAATTTCACGTGCGGCAATGAAGTCAATGTGCTCTTTGCCCCACCATGTCGCTGTGTTGTCATTGAAGCTAACCAGATTGTATGCTACAGCGTATGTTGAGAAGTGATTTGTCTCAAACTTGATTGCGCCGTCAACATATTTTCCGATAACTGTGACTGCTTTGCCATTATCGTCGATATAGTATACGACAAGAGCGTTAGCATTTTCGCCAGCTTTTAGTGTGTATGGGATAGTGATTGTTGCTTTTCCGCCTCTAAAGTTGCTGACGGTAGTGTCGCCAACTGAAACATGGATATCGATAACTGGACGATCGCCAACTTTTAGAGCGTTTGCTGCTGATAGTGTGGACTTTTCAACCATTTCAGCAACGATTGATACTTTTGCGTTTGTATCTGTTGATGCGCCAATAGCTTGTGCGATACTGTCAAGTACTTTTGCGTCAAGCAAGATATCGCCGAGAGCTGTGTTGACCATAACAGATGCGCTGGTTTCTGCTGCAAGCTTTGCAATTGAGGATGCAGGAAGCTCAAAAGATTGATGCTTGACTGCGGTTGTTCCGGTAAGGGTAGCTGCGAATGTAACAACAACAGAAGCGGATGTTGATGATGCTTCTGCTTTCTTAGCATCTTCGACTGCTTTATCAGCAATTGTTGAAGTAACAGCGGCTGTGACCTCGCCAGTTGTTGAAACAGCGGCTGTGACTGTTGATACGACTTCGACTACTTCCTGTGCTGGTGTTGGGGTTGGTGTTGGGGTAGGAGTTGGCGTTGGGGTCGGTGTTGGGGTTGTAGTTGTGCCGCCGCCTGTTGGTGGGATGTATGGGTCTACTGGTGGTGTTACTACTGGAGCATTAGCAACAGTAATTGTTCCGGCTACAAGAGTAAGTGTATAGTTTGTTGTATCTGAGAGAGTTGCACTTGTAATTGTAGCTGCGTAAGGGCCTGCCACGCTCATATTAAGCGTTGTGGATGTAGCGATAACGTCTGTAACTGTTGCTACTCCGAGAAGACCAGTAACTGTATAGGTTAGGTCAGGTGTAGCTGCGCCTACTAAAACTGATTTGCTATCAGCTGTAATAGTGACGTTTGCTGATGTAATTGTTGCTGTTGCGCTTGTGTAAGGTGAACCCGACAATGTGTAGTTTGTGTCTGAATTTCCAGTAAGCACTGCTGTAATTGATGTAGACTTGCTTGTGCCTACTATAGCATTGCCAAATGTTGCTGCTGTTACATTGTAAGTGATAGTGTCTCCTTCTACTGCGCCTGTAAAAGTAAGCATGTTGCTGTTTGTAGCAATAGCGTCAGTAGCATCATAGACTTTGTCTGTAACGGTTGCTGCGCTGATAGTAACACTTTTCTTTGTGACAGTAATTATTACGTCAGCCGAGGTTGCAGCTTCGTAATTAGCGTCGCCTGCTTTTGTAGCATAGACAACGATTGAACCTGCGCCAGTGACAGTGACAGTGATGTTAGAGCCGTCCACTCTACCAGGTCCTGAGCGAACAGTGTAGGTTACAGCTCCTGTGCCGCTACCAGTTGAACTTGTTGTGGCTGCTAGTGGTGCTACGCCATATACTACTGAAACAATTGGGCTAATTGTTAAAGTCGCTTGACTGAGTTTAGTAATTGTTCCGATATTTCCTGTATACGATGGATTTGTCAGATTATAGTTTCTTAGAGAAAGTCCTGTCAATGTAGCTGCGATAGTAACCAGTTTGCTTGTACCTGCTGCAACTGTTGTGTATGAGGCAGCTTCAACAGTGTAATCAATTGTGTCGCCGGAAACTGTACCGATAAATGTTAAATTGGTGACAGAAGCGGTATTAATGGTGGTTGAGTTGTCATATGCTTTCGGTGCAACTGTTGCGCCTGTGATGCTGAGAGTTGCTTTAGTTATTTCGAAATTGATAGTTTGTAAGCCGCTGTATGTTGCGTTTGCAGACGGAACAGAGACAGTTAATGTGTATTTGCCCGCGGCGATAGGTGCTTCGGTTGGTGTTGCGTGGTCTGTGCCGTCTCTTCCTGTGTAAGCAAGTGTGTACCCGCCTACGTAAAGACCACTTGTTGCAGTTCCTGCGTGTGCAATTGGAGTTCCGTTATATGCACGGTTTGCAACGGTAACGCCAGTTACTGTAACAGGAGTTTTGTCTATGATTTCAATTGAGATAGTAGCACTTAAAATAGTATGATTGTCGCTGGTGATAGTGACTGTTAGTGTTGCTGTATCTCCTACAGTAGCGGCGTCTACAATGGCAAGGGTCAAAGCCGTTGCTGCACCGGATGAATGAGTATGAGTAACAATATTAGTGCTATCCGTAGTTTCAGATACAGAATAAGTAACACCTTTTAGAACTTCTTGTGAACTAATTGTTGGCAGAAGGGTTGATAGGTCAAAGGCGTAGTTAGACTCAGAGCTTGCGCGTGCTTGGAATGTCTTGTTTACACCGGAGACAGACTTCTTAACAATGTCAAAAACTTCTTCGCCTGTGCTGCCTGCGTAATTACCTTTTCCGGTAACTGTTGCCGTTGCTGCACCTACGTTGATGTTTGTGTCATAAGCCACAGTGTAGTCAGTGTTTAAGCCTAGAGTATCTCCGCCTAAATTTTTGACAGTTAGTACTGGGGTAATTTGCGCACCTGTGTAGGGTTGGTCGCCAGGAGCTGCAATGTCAAATGTGATTACAGCGGCGGTAATATTAGCTGTTTCGCCTGAATATGTAGCATTTGTTAATTCGTAGTTAGCCAGTGATGTGCCAGTCAAAGTTGCCGCAATAGTGACAATTTTGCCATTGCCAACAGCGGCATCAGTGAAGGATGCTGCAATGACAGTGTATGTGATAACATCACTATTTGTTGCGCCGCTAAATGTTAGGTTAGTGACAGATGCAGGATTAATTGTGACTGTACCGTCAAATGCTTTATCTGCAACGTCTGCGCCAGTGATTGTAAGTGATCTCTTGCCGACTGTAATTGTGAAGTTGGTCGAAGTGGCTACTTTGTAGTTAGAATCTGATGCAGCTTTGCTTGCATAGATTACTACATCGCCAGGTGCGCCAAGTTCAATACTAGCAGATGTAATGGTTGCTGCGCCAGAAACTAATTCATAAGTTACCAGACCGTCACCTTGACCGCCTGTTGTTGACAACGCTATTACATTGCCGTAATTAGCATTCGCTGGTACGCTAGCAATTGCTAGCGCGGGAACTTGTCCGGCAGCTAGAATCGTAAAGGTTAGGCTGGTGCTGCTTGCATAGTTGCGCATGCCAGTTATTGTTGCCGCGGCGACTCCCGCCGCAGTATTGTTTGCATATTCAATTTTGTAATCATTGTTCAGTGTCAACTGTGTAGCAACATCACAAACTGTGGCAACAGGAGTGATTGGGCTGCCTGTGTATCCAAGGTTAGCTGATAACTCGTAAGCAAAGTCAATCGCTTTCGGTGTGATTGTACCTGTACCAGTGCCGATAGCGTTAGTTGCGGTTGCATATTTTGCAGCATCGTCGCCACTTATGCTAAAGCTACTGATTGTGACAGTTGCGGCAGTGTCGACATCAGCCGAGTTATATGTACCGACTATTGATACTATGACTTCGTCTCCGCCAGTAATACCGCTTGCTGATGTTAAATTACAGTCTGTTGCAACGGCATTAGTGCCATCGTATACTTTGTTGATACCGACTAAGTCGTCTGAAGAAATAGCAATTTCGATGATTGGGTCTTTAGAAGCGTTAGTGCCTGTAATAACACCGCCAATTTTTTTGAGGATTGTACCATTGTTCGTAACAGTGCCTAAGTTATTCAATGTGCCAGATACTGTTAGTGTACCAGTTACTGTCAATGTTGTATCTGTGCCAACAGTAAGTGTGCTGTTTGTTGCCACAAATACGTTACCAACAATTGTTAGGTTGCCCGAAGAAGCGACAATTGCGCTACCTTCAAGCGATGTTAGAGTACCTGTGACGGTTGTTTCTGCGTCAATAACCAGTGTAACATCGGCTGGGATACTGGTATTGCTTGCCGCTAGAATATCGAGTGCGCCTACGACGTTTACTTGCGTATCGACTTCGGCATCTACCTCTACAACTGCTTCAGTGCCGTCAAGCTCTAGCGCAAGCGCATCAGCAGCATCTTCCGCCGTACCCGCCAACGCCACGTTCACGGGCAACAGCGCGAGAACCATCATACATGCCAAGGTTAGGCTTAGAATACGCTTAATGTTTTTTCTTTTTGTCATTTTTTCAAACCTCCAATATTTTTGTTAAACTAAGTCGCTCTGGTGGTGTATTATAGGACAAATAATTTTCTACCTCCTCTTTCTAATCTTTCTTAGACTAATGCTGGAAAACTACATAGAACCGCATATTGATATCTGTTAATTTATCACATCTGGTTATATTTGTCAACCAATAGTGTAAAAACAATTAAGTAAATTACCGATAGTATTCAAAAATAGTTCCCAAAACGCACAGAAACACAATGGCTTTCGCCACTGCGTTTCTGTGTCTATAACTACTCGAACAGTTTGCCGAAACGCTCTAGCTTCTTATACTTATCCAATGCGGCTTCTTCTGCTTTTGCAAACAGCATGTCAGCGCGGTCAGGATATTGTACATTCAGCGTGGTGTAACGGTTTTCAGTGCGGATAAAGTCGCCGTATGAGGTTGTTGGAGCTTTTGAATCCAGTTGGAACGGATTTTTGCCCTCTGCTTTAAGTCTTGGGTCAAAGCGGAACATATGCCAGTAACCAGAGTCAACAGCGTTTTTCATTTCAACCATTGAGTTGCCCATGCCGCCCTTTACGCCGTGGTTAATACAGGTTGCATATGCGATAACGATTGAAGGGCCTTTGTAGCTTTCAGCTTCTGTAATAGCCTTGATTGTCTGAGGCATTGACGCACCCATTGCAATCTGAGCAACATATACATAACCATAGCTCATAGCGATTTGTGCAAGGTCTTTCTTCGCAGTGTGCTTACCGGAAGCGGCAAACTGCGCTACTTGACCGATTTGTGATGCTTTTGAAGCTTGACCGCCAGTGTTTGAGTAAACTTCGGTATCAAATACAAAAATGTTTACATCTTCGCCGGAAGCGATAACATGGTCTAAGCCGCCGAAGCCGATGTCATATGCCCAACCGTCGCCACCGAAAATCCAGATGGATTTCTTGATGAACATGTCTTGCATTGCAAGGATTTCACGAGCGAGAGTACAGCTTGGGCATTTGCACCATTTATGGTCAGCATCCCAGTACTCAGCTTCCCACTCTGTTCCCACGAGGTTAACGTCAACGCCGTCAGTCAGTGCGGCAAGGAGAGCAGGTGCGGCGGCCTTTGAGCCTTCTGCATCGTCACAAACTGCAAGCCATGCTTCTGCGGCGGCTTTCAGCTCAGGTGTGATATGATTTTCAAGTAATGCCTTGACCTTGTCGGCAAGACGGGCGCGGCGTTGAGCTGTTCCAAGAACCATGCCGTAGCCGTATTCTGCGTTGTCTTCAAACAATGAGTTTGCCCATGCAGGACCTTGACCTTTTTTGTTGACGGTATATGGTGTTGCAGGTGCGCTTCCGCCCCAAATTGATGAGCAGCCTGTTGCATTGGCAACCATCATTCTATCGCCGAACAATTGAGTAATCAAGCGGGCATACGGTGTTTCTCCGCAACCTGCACATGCGCCGGAGAACTCGAGAAGCGGTTGCTTAAACTGGCTGCCTTTAACGGTGTCAACCTTAAACGCGTCAGCAACTTCTTTTTTCTCTGTGACGTTCTCAAAAGCGTATTCGTAAATCTTTTGAACTTCCATTTGTGTGTCGATTGGCTTCATGACAAGAGCCTTTTGCTTAGCTGGGCATACGTTTGCGCAAGAACCGCAACCTGTGCAGTCTAATGTTGAAGGAATGACGGAGAATTTAAGTGTATCGCAGCCTTTTCCTGTCATTTTTAATGTCTTTGTGCCTGCTGGAGCTTTAGCGGCTTCGCTTTCATCCATAACAAAGGTACGAATAACAGCGTGCGGGCAAACATATGAGCACTGGTTACACTGGATGCAGTTTTCTGGAATCCACTCTGGAACGTCAACTGCGATACCACGCTTTTCATAAGCCGCACTGCCCTGTGGGAATGTGCCGTCGGCGGCGTGTGCAAAGGTTGAAACAGGAAGTGTGTCGCCCTGTTGAGCGTTTACAGGAATCAGAATGTTGTTGATGAAGTCAACTAAGTCTTTGCGGTCGCCTGTAGCCTTAATTGCTTCTGTTGAATCCGCAGCATTTGCCCATTCGGCTGGAACGGTGATTTCCTTAAGGTTGTCAATTCCGCAGTCAATCATTTTCATGTTCATTGCGACGACTTCTTCGCCCTTTTTGCCGTAAGATGAAATGACAGCTTCCTTCATATACTTAACAGCATCATCAAGCGGGATAATGTTGCTGAGCTTGAAGAATGCGGCTTGAAGAATAACGTTTACGCCAAGTCCACGCTTATTGATAGCACGGGCAAGACCGATACCGTCAACAACATAGAGCTTAATTTTATTAGTGGCGATATATTTCTTCATGCTTGCTGGGAGGTTTGCACTTAGCTCGCTTACATCCCATGCGCAGTTAAGAAGGAATGTTCCGCCCGGCTTAACATCCTCAACCATTTTGTACTTAGTGACATAGCTTGGGTTATGGCACGCAACAAAGTCAGCTTGAGAAATAAAGTAAGTGGATTTAATCGGTGCATCGCCGAAGCGCAGGTGTGAAACCGTGATACCGCCTGACTTCTTAGAGTCATAGGAGAAGTATGCTTGAACATTCTTCTCTGTGTGGTCACCGATAATTTTAATGCTGTTTTTGTTAGCACCGACAGTTCCGTCCGCACCAAGACCCCAGAACTTACAGGAAACAATTCCGGCAGGTGTTGTGTCAGGGTTTTCGTCAATTGTCAGTGAAAGCTTTGTCACGTCGTCATTGATACCGACTGTGAACTTATTTTTCATTTCGCTGTTGAGATTTTTGTAGACAGCGATAATGTTTGAAGGTGGTGTGTCTTTGCTGCCTAAGCCGTAACGTCCGCCGACGACCTTGATATCTGTCATGCTTCTCTCAGCAAGTGCTGTGAAAACGTCAAGATACATTGGCTCGCCAAGTGCGCCAGGCTCTTTTGTGCGGTCAAGGACGCAGATTTTCTTACATGTGGCAGGAATTTCCGCAATAAACTTGTCAGCAACGAAAGGACGGTACAAACGAACCTTGATACAACCGACCTTCTCGCCTTTGGACATGAGATAGTCAATTGTTTCTTCAATAGTGTCAACAACAGAACCCATTGCAACGATAACACGGTCTGCGTCTGGTGCGCCGTAGTAGTTAAACAGCTTATAGTCTGTTCCGGCAGCGGCGTTGACCTTGCCCATGTACTCTTCGACAACGGCTGGTAATGCATCATAGTAAGAGTTGCAAGCTTCACGGGCTTGGAAGAAGATGTCTGGGTTTTGAGCAGTACCACGGAGGACAGGATGCTCTGGGTTCAGTGCGCGAGCTCTAAACTCGTTGACTGCGTCCATGTCAACCATTCCGGCAAGTGTGTCATAATCCCATGTTTCGATTTTTTGCATTTCATGTGATGTGCGGAAACCGTCAAAGAAGTGTAGGAAAGGTACACGACCTTTGATTGCTGCAAGATGAGCAACTGCGCCCAAGTGCATAACTTCCTGTGGGTTAGTAGCGGCAAGCATTGCAAAGCCTGTTTGACGGCAAGCCATAACGTCTGTATGGTCGCCGAAAATTGAAAGTGCATGTGAAGCCAGCGCACGAGCTGAGCAGTGGATAACCCCTGGTAACAGCTCACCAGCGATTTTGTACATATTCGGAATCATAAGGAGTAGTCCTTGTGATGCTGTAAATGTAGTGGTTAGTGCACCGGCTGCTAATGAGCCGTGAACTGTTCCTGCTGCGCCTGCTTCGCTCTGCAATTCTGCAACGCGAACACTTTGTCCGAAGATATTCTTTTGTGAGCTGGCTGACCATTTATCAACAAGCTCTGCCATAACTGACGACGGTGTGATTGGGTAAATACCGGCAACGTCCGTAAATGCATACGCAACGTGGGCCGCAGCGGTATTGCCGTCCATAGTTTTTTTCTTCATTAATACGCCTCCTTTTGTAATCGGAGATAGTTTATCATATTTTTCCCATTCTGTAAACATCTAGTCGCAAGAACTAGGAAATTTTACAAATTCGCAAGTGATAAAATGTGTCAGGGGTTTACTTGTATGGGTATATGCTTTGCAATTTTTATAAAACTTATATCGCTCATATACAGTTTTTTCGATTTACGTATAATTACCAAACTTCTGCAAAGAATATCCAAGACAGGAAGGATGGTGTAAGCTTGAACACAAAAGTCAACCCAGATGATACTGGTGTGATTGATTACTCACAATACACCTTAACTAAGAGCCTAGCGGAAAATGTTGCAGTATTTAAGCTCATTTTTGAGCAT
>JAVBKA010000097.1:0-10959 GCA_031546715.1 Oscillospiraceae bacterium
GTCGAATGCGCTGATTTCCGTGCTAAGCTCGGAGAGGATTGTTGCGGTTGTGGTTTCCAAGTTTGCGACTTGAGTTGAAAGTGTGGAAATTTCTTCCGCTGCCGTTTCGATTGCTTCAATTTGTGCCGACAGTGCCGACACCGTGGCACAGGTCGTCTCGACTGCGTCTACTCGGATGTCGAGTGCGCTGATTTCCGTGCTAAGTTCGTAAAGGCATGCAGCTGTGCTACTTTCCAAGCTATCAACTTGAGTTTTCAGTGCAGGCACTGTCGCACAGGTGCCCTCGACCTCGTTAACTCGAGCATCGAATGCGCCGATATCCACGTCAAGTTCGTCAAGTCTTGCAACCGTGGCAGTTTCGAAGCTATCCACTCGAGTTTTCAGCGTTGGCACCGTCGCACAGATTTCTTTGACCTCGTCAACTCGAGCGTCGAGTGCGCTGATATCCGTAACAAGCTCGTCAAGGCTTGCAACCGTGCTAGATTTCAAGCTATCAACCTGAGTTTTCAGCGTTGGAACTGTCGCACATATTTCTTCGACCTCGTCTAGTCGAGCACCTAGCGCACCGATACCCGCGCCAAGCTCAGCAAGACTTGCCGTTGTCAAGGTTTCATTTTCGATTATTGCCGCTTGCACAGCCTCAATTTTGTCCCCATGTTCCGCTGTCTTTGCTACAATCGTCTCAACGGTTAACTCTAACGCAGGGAGAGCCGCTGACCTGATATCAAGCGCATCAATACGTTTCTTAATTTCCGGAATTGTAGAACTCACAGTTTCGACTGTCTGCACTCTTGCATCAAGGTCAGTAATAGTATCGTCTACATCAGTTTTTAACTGGAAAATGTCCTGCTCTATTTCAGTATAAGAAGCATCAGTCAGCGTTCTAAGCTGTTCAAGCTCGCCTGACATAAGCTCTGATGCTAGCGTCACCTCCTCTTTTAATGCTAACAATGGCTTGTCTGTCATATAGAGCGAGTCAGTTTCGACAAGTACTTCGACATCGCTGATGAGCTTCTCAGCAAGGTTATAAAACTTTATTGCAGAGTTTTCGAACACAATCTTTGCAACAGCTTTGTCATAAAGATTATTTATTGAGCTTATCCACGGTTCGATTGGAATCAGTCCAGTTTTTAAGGACTTACGAAGAGTGAAGGTTAATACGTTTGTATGCTCCAAGCTTCCGCTTTCTGCATTTTCAAATGCAAGCTGAACATCAAGACGAATGCCTTGGGTTAATGTATTGGGAATTATAAATATGTTCTCTGTTCCTAAAAATATCGGTGCTAATGGTTCGGATGTTGCTCCGAAAATCATCCAAATGTGAAAATTTACGTATTCTGCGGGACATTTTATTTCAAAAGATTGAAATAAGTGGTCATACTGAGTACCAATAATCTTTTCAGAGCTTGATATCTTCGCCCCGCTTTCAAGATACTCGACCGTTAATTGAATAGGTGCCTGTGTCATTTAAAAACCTCCATAATAGTGTGAATCGCTGTGCCCAGAACAAAAACGATTGTCCGCCACAACCGTTTATTGTTCTGGGCTAATGCGGAGTATTATTTTAAACAATTATACTACATCGCAGCACTCCTCTGATACATTTGTTCTTGTGTAGGATATCATATGTAAGTTAGAATGTCTATATGCATTTTAAACAATTAAGCGAACATAGGTTTGTTAAAATAGTCAAAAAAAATGGAGTGGTCAATCCACTCCATAAAATAATTAGTTTAATAGTGATAAAACAAAAGTCTTCATTTTTTCTAAATCAGCCTCTGTTGGTCTGAAATTCACAGTGAAGCCATCGGCAACCTTGAGCTTTAGCCCTTCCAAACGTTTAGTCAACATAGGCACTGCTTCTCCGCTCCAGCCATACGAGCCAAACGCTGCAGCTCTTTTGCCGCCTAGATTTATCGCGTCAAGGGAAGAAATACAATCCCAAATAGGTTTTAATGCATCGCGATTTATTGTCGGCGAGCCAAACAATATCAAATCCGCTTGCATGATTTCAGCTACGTTCGCTGTATCATACACCAAATCAACTAACTTGGTATCGATCCCAACCGAGCTTAGAGCCTCCGCGCCAGCCTTAGCTAGTTCTCTAGTATACCCATAGGCCGATACATAAACGATGTAAGCGGTCTTTTTTTCTGAAATAGGGCTGGTACTCCAGTTGCGGTACTTAGTTGCGGCAACCTTCCAGTCTTTCAAAACGGGCCCATGGCTGGGACAAACAAACTCAACAGGAAGCTTTTCAAGTATGTCCAATCCAGCTAATACAAACTTTTTAAACGGCGAAAAAATCGCTTCATAGTAGCTTTCAAAAGCACGTGCATAACAAGCAGGCTCGAGCAACTCCGTTTCGTTACGGCTTTCCTCGCAATAATGCGCCCCTAAGAAATCGCAGGTAAATGCAATTTTGTCGTATTCTGACCAAGTAAATATGGAATCTGGCCAATGGAGGTTAGGTGCTGAGTAAAATACTAGTACCCTCTTACCAATATTTAAGGTATCCCCAGTTTTGACAGCTCGTGATTTGAAATCAATATTCATAATCGATTTCAAATTTTTTATCGCTGCAGCACTGCCAATAACTTCAATATTTGGGTATTTTTCCAACAAAACAGCTAAACTTCCTGAGTGGTCAGGCTCTGTGTGATTAAGTATAACGTAATCGATACTTTCAAGAGGAACAATAGACTGAATATTGCGAAAAAAAGCATTGGTAAAGTTGTGATGAACCGTTTCGAGTAGCACATTTTTTTCATCTTTGATTAAATAAGCGTTATAAGTCGTTCCAAATTCTGTCCGCATTATGATGTCAAACACGCGCAAGGTTGGGTTGATTACTCCCACTGAATAAACATCATTTTTAATTATTTGTGCATTCATTTAAAAAGTCCTCCGTTTTCTATACTCAATACAATATTCTACTTTCATAGTTTTGTCAAGGTTTTTCGTTTTCGCCCTACTTAACATAATAATCTGACAACATTTTCAAGCTCTACTATTTAACGCAAAATCGCGTAAAACGACAACGGACGAAACAGCCGTTCCTACAAAAGCTCGCTAATCTAGCCTTGTAAAAGGTAAGCAAATTTCGTCCCTTATCAATTCCGAGATATTAGAACACTCTCTTGTTTTGCTATACTGTGACTTCCTCGGTCTGCTTTTGCAACAAATTCTCAAGCTCGCTATAATCCATTGTTGGCGGGTAACACGACTGGTGCGAACACACATACGCAGTCGCTTTTTTGTCTATAGATTTGCTGTTTTTGAGGTGTGGCGCAAGTTTAACCATATCAATATCATGGTCATTTATCGATATGGTTAAAAATGGATAGAAACCATTGAGAATAGCCAGCATTTCATCTAGCCCTTCCCCGTCCGCAATGATGACGTCTGTTCCTCCATCGTGTAGGTGTTGCAGTGCTGTCATCATCCAGCAATATCCAGTTGGCGATTTGGTAAGCTCCGAAGCTATGCTTTCAATAATTGAAACTGCATTTTTTTCTAAATCTTCGTCACCTGTGAGCCTAGATAGCCAGATTTGATTGCGAGCAGCAACAGATTGCCCTGAAGGCACCGCCCCATCGTGAGCATTTATGCTCCGAGCTGGCAGGTCTACAATGTCATGGCCCGTATAATAAAGTCCGCCGTTATCACCGCTAAACAGCCTTATCATTGAATTATTAATTTCCATTGCCTTTTCAAGCCAAAACGACCTATGCTGAGTGGTATACAGCTCAATAAGTGCCCAGACAAAGTACGCGTATCCATCAAGTGTGGCAGGCTTACCAGGTATCGCATCTATCCAAACAGCAAAGAAGCGACCGTCTTCTGTTTGCATGTTTTGTAATATAAATTGTGCCGCTCGTGCCGCTGCTTTTGTATACTCTTCATTGTTAAATGCCCTGCCTGCCTTTGCCAAAGCACATATCATTAATGACGTGCTTGTTAGCAGTACTTTTTTGTCAAGGCTTGGCGCAACTCTGCTCTGTCTTACATGGTATAATATTTCTTTTTGCTCTTGAAGCTCTTTAAGCTCTGCTTTATTGGGTTGTTTCTTTATCAAGTTTGGAATGTTGGATTTTTCAAAATTTCCGCGTTCAGAGATATCATAAATCTCGCAAAAACGCTTCCCGTCTTGTTCTCCTAACGCATTAATTATTTCCGTGGGCGTCCAGAGATAGAACTTCCCTTCTATCCCTTCACTGTCTGCATCTTGCGCAGCATAGAATCCACCTAAATTTAGCTCTGTCATTTCTCGCGAGATGAAGCAAATAATCTCATTTACTATTTCAGAGTAGCTATCATCTCTAGTTTTTTGCCAACATTCAGTGTAAGCCATGCATAAAAGAGCGTTATCGTAGGTCATTTTCTCAAAATGAGGAACCAGCCATCTTCTGTCTGTTGAATATCTACAAAAGCCACCGCCAATATGGTCACGCAGACCACCCCGCGCAATTGCGTCAAGAGTACCCTTTACAACCTTCCAAGCATCACTCATTACATCTTGGCTCGAACGCATTAAGAACATCAGGTTGTGCGCAGACGGAAATTTTGGCGCATTTCCGAAACCGCCATACTCTTTGTCGTAGGCTTGAATGAGAGCTTCCGCCGTTTCCTGCGTAATATATTCATCAATTGATGCTGCCAACGCCTCATCATGTTTTTCGTTAATATTTTGTGTTATTGCATCTGCCGCATCAAAAAGCTTTTCTCTGTCGCTATTCCAATGATTGACTATTGAGTTTAACAGAGATGTAAATCCAGGCTTACCGTATTTGTTTTCCTTCGGGAAATACGTCCCAGCAAAAAACGGCTTTCGTTCTGCCGTTAAAAACGCCGTTAACGGCCAGCCGCCATCACCGCTAATCGCTATACACGCATTCATATACACATGGTCAACATCAGGTCGTTCCTCGCGGTCAACCTTGATTGAAACAAAATGTTTGTTGAGTAGCTCCGCTACCTTTGCGTCAGTGAAGGATTCTTCTTCCATCACATGACACCAATGACATGTGCTCATTATCACATCATTCAGCTGTACCCAATAGAAAGGAAAATTGGCTTATCTTCGGCTTTTGCTTTCGCAAAGGCTTGATCACACCAAGGGAACCAGTCCACGGGATTGTGTGCATGTTGTAACAGATAAGGAGACTTTTCGTTAATCAATCTATTGGGTACTAAAGTTGAATTTGTCATAAGGGCATCACCTACCTTTCTACAAAAAATTGATTTTTACTTCAATAGCATCTCCGGTTCTTAGCCATATTATGCTATCAATGATTGTTCTATAAAGCGAATTACGTTGTGAACTGCTTGTGCAAGTTAGAATAGTGTCAAAAAATGCTGTGAGGTTCTTAACACGTTCCTCATGTTGGATAATAGTTTTGTTTTCACCTCTTTTTCGTAGCTCATATATTTCATTTTTCGTTCGTTGAATTTCATCTTCACGTTTTCTTTTTCTTTCAAGCCATTCCTCACGAGAATAGTCACCCATCTCATATGAATCATTTAATCTGTCAAGAGCCTTTTTGAGTTTTGCAAGGAAAGTTTCTTTTTGGTCAATCTCATCTTGCAGTTTATTTGACGTATCGACCTCGTCGGTAAAATCATTTGTAAAGATTGAATCCTTGTAATTGCTAATTTCTCGAAGAACAACTTCTTCAATATAGTCCATACGAATCGCAGAGTTACTACACTTCTTACCGAACTTGTCAACATACCAGCATGGTTTCATATGTATTATTTCCGTACCGTTTTTGTCAAATCCACGCCTATGAAACGTTTGGGTACTACCACAAATGGCGCATTTGATTAACCCTGTGAAAACATGCGTCTGCTTTTTGCTCTTATTTGGAATCAGCGTTCTCGCAGAAATGGATTGAGTTATCAAGTCATGCTCTTCTTGTGTTTTGATAGGCTCATGGCAGTTTTCAACGACAACCCATTCGCTTTTCGGAAGTACGGAGGATTCTTTTGCGTTAGGTCGTTTGTTCTTGTGACCATCGCCTTGCGTTTTGTTGCTAATTATCTTACCAAGGTGAGTTTCATCAGTGATAATCCTCTGAACGGCAATGCCACTCCACAAATTACCTCTATTTGTTACGTAACCCCTATTGTTAAGTTTAACGGCTATTTTGTTTGGTACAATGCCTTCGAGTGCAAGAGCAATCATATCACGATAAATTACAAGTTTTTCATCATTTACTACGAGCCCTTTATCATTGAATTTATCACGGTATCGCTGATACTCATATGGAAATGGAGGTATTCCATTTGTCCACTGTCCTTGTCTTGCACCGATTTTTTTGCCCTGACGGAGCCTTTTAGTAATCATTTTATACTCCCGACGAGCCATAAACCCCTTGAACTCAACCATTTCATCATCAATATCGTCGTTCAGGTCATATATTTTGTCTGGCGTAATGATTAACGTTTCGGATTTTCTAAAAACCTTGGCAATCCTGTCTTGGTCGCCCATATCACCACGACTAAGTCTATCATACTCGACTACGCATACAGCATCATAAACGCCATCTTCAACTTCTTTCAGTAGCTTTGAAATCTGCGGTCGCATATCGATACTGTCCGAACTTCCCACTTCCATATACTCGACATACTTGACGTTGTGTTTTTTACAAAGATCCGTGAGGACTAATCGATGCCTTTCTAAGTCTTCAAAGTTCTCTGCACGAGATTTTCTTATGTAGATCGCAACAAATCGAATATCATATTTTTCGTTTGAGTTTAACATTGACTAGCCCTCCTTTCACGTTCAGTGCGTTGCTGATACAGTGTATCACCGTTCAATAATACAGTATCAGTGATACACTTGTCAAAACCTAATACAATTATTGTATCTTTACATCAGTGTATCACCATGCTATAATTAACTTGAGGTGATTTTTTTGGCAACTACTAAACAGCGGTATATGATTTCAGTTGATGATCCTATGTTCAAAGAAATTGAAGATTTTCGCTTTGATAGACGCTTTCAAACACGCTCTGAGGCTACTACAGAGCTAATCCGGATTGGTCTGGAAACTATCAAGAAGCAAGAAACCGAACAACAGCTACGAGAAGACAAATAATCATTTATATATATTCATGTGCAACTCTCTTCTGCTGGAGTTCGATAAGTTTTTTCTGAAATGCAGCTAAAGCCTTTTTTGAAGGACTGTTAACAGTCACTTTTATTACCGGTTCTTTTTTGTTGTCCATATAAATTCTCCATTCACATTGGTAATAATAGTTTTGGTTTTGTCGTATTTGCCACGCCCCTCGACAAGGAATAACACAGGCTGCGGTCTGCTTGCCGCATCATAGCTCCACGATAGCGTTTGCCGCATATCGCAGGGACTCCCCTTCAGTCATCAAGGGGTCGTGAGAAAGTATCATTATCCCCAATGTGCGTCTTTGCGACCTGCTTGCAAAATTAGGCTATATAGTGACGATAATCGCTCTGCTTTCGCAGTCCTGGCGGCATCCTATAAGCGCTCGGCACATTGGTAACGTACCTGTGTACTGTCTATTCACTTGTCAAAGAGCATGATGAAAAATTACCCTCAATATAAATCCTAATCTGCTAACCGTTTGGCAACCCCGTAAGTGTGTTTCTTTGATGGAACGTTGAGATACGGTCTCATATAGAAGGGACACTTAAATGCGTTTTGAGGGGGTACATCTTCATATGTAATGGAAAAATTAATGAAAAATAGGCAACCCATCTAGCGAACTTTTAGAAATATATTCGTCTCAACTTTCGAATCTCTTTGATATTAGGAATATTTGTGCTAATGAATCCCATACAGAAAGCCCCAAAACGGTGTTGAATAACCGCTTTAGGGCTTAAATTTGTAATGTTTATTATAATTTCCTGAAACATTGTGGCATTTTGTTTGCACCAATTATAGCACATGTTATACTTTTCGAGAGGTGGAGTTTGTGAATTTTCAGTAATCAATAAAATTTGTACTAGGGCAAATAGGAATGAGCCTAGAAGATTTAGCACGTGTTTTAAATGTTAGCTTGCCACAATAAACCGCTAGGAAAACGGAAAAACTCATCCAGACAAATGGCCTAGTTTCACATTTAAAGACCTTTTCAGAAATTGATATGCAAGAGCATATTGGCGAAATAATTGGAGCAATCAGGTGTAGTTTCTCAAGTAGGTTTTTTTGGGGAAAAGACAAGAAAAGAAGACAGAACTTGGGTTTAGTCCTGTCTATTTTGATAATCTCTTTGAATACGCTAAAATCACTCATCATCAAACTCGCTATTCTCAAATCTCAACGTTCTACAATTTTCACGTATTGTTCGAGCAATGTCGTCAGGTATACCATCGGGTATTTTCACTTGAATATCCAACGTCACCATCACTTCAACACCAGATAACTTGTTAATGTGTTGCAAAACCTCTTGATTAATTTGTCCAGCAGTCGAGCCAAGTTTATTCGAGTCAATACGAACGCTTCCAAAGAAGTGTGTGTTCTTCTTAGCTGATCGAGACGAAATAGGAGCAGGGCTTTCTCCGTCAATTGCGTTTGAATAATTGGTATTATTGTTGCAATTATCTTCATCGTCTGTTATTGAAGCAATGTTGATAGTCTTACGCTCTATGTTTTCTTTCTCTATTTGTCGCTTCGCGGCATCAGACTTAACCAGCAACCCATCAGTCGTAATATGTAAGTATGCAGTGCTACCACAACACAGTCCTTGGTATCTGCCATCTCCATCTATCCCATCCGCGTAAGCAAAATACTCGCCAGACATAACCCCAGATTCTAATGATTTACGAAGAACATCGTAATTAGTCAGTCTGTGTAGATAAAGATAGCGTGTATAATCCTCCCAGAGTTCGCGGATTGGCATGGATTCACGGTCTTTCCACAAATTATACTTTTCCATCTCCATTAGCAGAATTTTTGGGGACAAAGCTTCGACTAACAACTCATCGGCTTTAGACTGTCGAGTGACTTTCGTGATAGGATTATCAGGTCCAGCCACCCGTATGGCATCCCATTCCACAGCAGATGTACTCTCCTGTGTTGGTAAAAGAAGCCAGCCATACGCATCTTGAATCCGATCTTTAATCGTATCATCGAGACGCTTGATACTATCCTTTGTTTCGCGCTTTTGTGCATTATCAAGTTTCAAGACTTCTGCATCTTTGTCAATTGAACACCACGCCATATACTGGCGCATATCTTGAACCACGTGGTTAATTGCGTCAACATCCGGCGCAAGTAACAACAACATATTTCGATACATACGCGGTGCGCCACCCCGCATCCCTAGCATATCTCGTGCGACAAGCATTGCCTTACTGTCGGTATCATCTTTTTTGTGTGTTTCCATTGGTGCAAGTAGCACAAGTCGCACAGTTGGTTGATCCTGCACATCGCCGGAACTCTTAGGCGCAATATGGACTGCTTCAAAGGGTTCTTTTCCTTTGCAAATATTTTTAATCAATTTCTCTAGTTCATAGTAAATATCCTCTGGTTTTTGCATTAGAGCCCTATCTGTCACGGTTTTTCTCAAAGTGGGACGAGTGTCAAACCAATAGCGATTATTGCTAAAGTATAAATAGGTAAGTTCATTTGTTAGCTTGGCAGAAGCATCATTGTATGTAGATACAAACTCGCCTGGTTGCATGACACCTAGCCGAATATTCGCCGCACTTAGACCACGATTTCTCTGTTCTCTTGAATCTGGAGCACTTCCAAGAAATACCGTGCGCGTAACGCGACTACAAGCATTGTATTTTCCATAATGCGTTCCTTTACTATCTAACGATCGAGCTTTTGAACGAGTGCCGTCAATTTCTTGCTCAATAATTGAATCCCAACCAGAAGACAAATAACGGGTCAATTCCTCTCGTATAGCAGGCTTTCCAAGTGGTATAGAACCAGGCATAATCATAATACCATAATATACAGTTAACGGGTAGTCTGATAATACTGTTTCCCGCATTCTAGTAAACGCATCTTGCATTCCGGCCATATAGAAATCATTTGATGCGTTTTTGTTTCCATCAAACCTATAGGGGTTCACGATTAACTCTTCAACCTTTGGGACAAGCATTGTTTGAAATAATTCTGGATAAATCAGTTTCATGCTACGGCGTAACCAAACATAAAAATAGTCGGACAAATCGGCATAACCAATATTGTCGTAATATGGAGGGTCAGTCGATATTACTAATCCTTTTTTTATCGTATTTGTCATGGCATCCTTCTGCGTTGCAGTACCAATTCCTCTTGCGGGAAGGTTTCTAATGGCTAAACAAATCCATTCGATTGCACCCATCCAATTCCCCGTCGAGTCAGATAATGGGTTGCCTTCAGCGAAATCCCAAACCATAGGTAGTGCCTGTCTACCAAATGTTTGAACTATAAAATCCCCACCCCAAGGAGTTAATGTTGACCAATAATTGACGGAACGATCGACTGCACATGCTAGATATACCCCGACAGCCTCACTGTAAGCCTTTGCACCATAACCATTCGCATCAAGTCCCAAGTTATCATTAAGAAACCCAGCAGCTACTGAGTCAATATGTATTTTCTTTATAGCATCAGTGATAAGGTCGCTAAATGTAACGAGAGTGGTGAGCTGCCGAGGTGAAAAAAGATCACGATATTCACGCAATCCATAATTAACGCACCATATGTTTCTCGGATCATATCCTAATTTTTCTGAAAAACAATCCGCAGGTTTATCCACAACACTTGCCTCAATATGATTATTGGCTGGCGAAAGATAAACGCGACCTCTCGAGCCGTCCGCTATTATTGCTAATAGCTTCGTCCCCATTCTATTATTTTGAGCTTCTATCTTAATATGTTGGTCTTGAGATATTTGTTCACAAACCAAGCAACGAAATTTAGCGCCACGAGCTACTTTCGGCGGTGCTTGAGGAACACCTTCTCCAGTCTTAACTTGAAA